>NZ_OX458333.1:4559736-4869648 GCF_949769195.1 Methylocaldum szegediense | reverse complement strand
GCACCCGCCAGCGTCTCTGCCAGTAGCGCGCCGAAACTGTCTTCGGTGCGTTGACGCGACCTCGGTACCGCCTTGCCGAACTTAGGCGCCCATAGCGCTACCAGCGCGGGCAGCATCGCCAACATACGAACGAACATGCGTCTGGATTGAGCCATGTCGATGCTTGAACCTGGATGGTCTAATGGCTACCTTAAACCGGCTCCCCGCTTCGACCTCAATCACCGAAAATGCCCGGCATCAAAATACGTACAAAGCAGGAAGGCGGCCTCACTATCGTCCGCGTGCTCATCACCCATCCGATGGAAACCGGCCGTCGACGCGATGAGCTGACGGGACAGATCGTTCCGGCTCATTTTATCCGGGAGGTGACGATCGAGCACAATCGGCGAACAGTCGCGAATTGCGAACTCAGCACAGCGGTTTCGAAAGATCCTTATATCTCGATTCGATTCCGCGGCGGGAAAACGGGCGACAAGGTCCGTGTCACCTGGACCGATAACCTAGGGAATACCGAGAGCACTGAAAGCACGATCGCTTAGGCTAATAGTGATAGACGCTCGTCTAACCACCAACTCAGGATGAGCATCGCCGCGCCGGAAAATAGGGCGCACACCAGGTCGTTCCCTATCCGTGCCTAGACTCCCCACCCGTCCAACCAAGATGACTCCTCTTTGCTGGGTGGTGCCGATAAAAGATTGGACATCGCAACCGCGGATTCAGTGTTATTGGGCCAGCGATCCAAGGTTTGGTCGGAAAAGCGCAGGCGACCAAAACCTCGCGGCTTTCCGAGGAGTCGTCAGTGTCGTGTGATCGCCGCCGGTCTGCCACCTTTGGCTGTCGTCGCGGCGATGGTGCGCGGCGAGAGCTCCGGCTGCTCGGTATAGGCACGTGCGATCAACGGCGCCAGCGTCGGTTCGAGGGATTTGAGCACCTGAACCGGCAGGGCACTCGTGAAACGGAAACGTGCAGCCGCCGGCCCGGTCACGTAAGCGGTCACAGTCCCGAAATGCCGATCACCCAACATGAAGGCAAAAGTCGCCGTGCGACTGACGACTTGGGTCGCGATTAGCCGCCCACCGGGTCCGAAAATCTCGCGTTGATGATCCCCAGTCCCGGTCTTGCCCGCCATGACGAGAGGTGTACCTGCGGGGCTTTTGTACACGCCCTTGACGCGTACCGCAGTGCCCTTCTCGACGACGTCGATCAGAGCACTACGGGCAGCCGCCGCCACCTCCGGCGGGAGTACCCGCCGACCTTGTGCCGGTGCCAGCTCCATCAATGTCTCGTAAGGCGTATTTACGGCGAAGTGGAAGGTGTCAAAACGCCTCAACGGGTAACGCACACCATCGTTCAACAGGATCCCCATGAGCTCAGCCAACGCAGCCGGCCGATCGCCCGAGGCACCGATAGCGCTCGCATAGGACGGGGTCAGCGCCGCGAACGGATAACCGAGCCGCTTCCACGCCTGATGGATATGAGCAAAGGCTTCGATTTCGAGCAAAGTGCGGATACGCTTGTCCTGCGTATGGCGGCGGTTCGTTTTGAACAGCCAGCGATACACCTCTAGGCGTGCTTTTGCGCTGGCGCTTAGGACTTCGTCGAGCGTCGCATTCGGATGCTCAGCCAGGTAATTTACCAGCCAAAGCTCTAGGGGATGGATGCGCGCGATATATCCCCGATCTTGCAGATCGAAGCGCTCCGGCGAATATTTTTCGTAAAGGCTCGTAATGTCTTTGTCGGAGAGACTCTTAGCGGCATAGTGCGCCCGTAGATAGTCCCGCAACCCGGTGATATCTGCATGCGGATAGACCGAGCGATACACGGTAGCTAGCCGTTTGGGGACGGGCTGGACACTTTTGGTTAAAAGGTCAAAAGCTTCCTCCGGAGTCTTGTTCCGATACTTGGCGTAAAACCGGCGCAGATACGTTTTTCCCTCCCGGTCTGCGAAACGCTCTAGATACTCTCGGCGCTTCTCGCTGTCCTCCTGGTCCATCCAGCGGGCGACGCCATCCGGCTTATAAAGGTGGTAGTAGACGACATCGCGCATGAGCCGGATGAAGACTAGGTTCACCGAGTCCTGCAGTGCCTTGCGCACGGACATCACCCGGCCGTTATCTTCTTTATTGAAGTTGGCAAAGGTGTGAAGACCGCCGCCGGTAAAAAACGCCTCTCCGGGGCTCGCCGAATAACGCCGCTCCAGAGCCGCCTCGAGCAACGCCGACAGCGTGATCTTACGGTTCGCAAGGAGCTGATCGATGACCCATCGTGACAGGTGGTCGCGTGGGTGCAATTCGACCCGCCGCAACGCCTCGCTCGACTGTTGGGCATATTGATCGTAAAGTTCCGCGATGATTTCCAGGTAATGCACCAGGGTGCGCAGCTTGGCCGTCGAGCCGAGATCCAGTCGTATGCCCTCGTTTACGTCAAGCGGCTGCTCATGGTTGTCCGCCTGCACCCGCAACAAGTTCCCCTGACTGGTCCGTTCGTAGAGAACGAGACTGTAGACGATCTTGTCGAAATCATCGCTATTGCTGAGGAGCCGGAAGCCCAAGACACCCGCGGCACGAGCCTGCTCCGGATCTCTCAGCTTCCTCAGTGCCTTGATAACCGCCTCCTGGACGTCATGATCTATAGTCGAACGAGCGGTCAAGTCGAGCCGATCGAGATCGTACATTCGGCTCACGCCCAGATCTGTGGCCAGGCGGGCGCGTAACACGCTTTCCGTCTTGCGGTTGAGAATGGATACGTTTAACGAGGAATCGGGCTGGACCCTCATGTTGCTCGACACCTGCAGCGCGGCATCCCGTAGCGCTGGCGGAATTATCCCCTGCGCTGCCAATAGACGTAGATGGCTATCCGCCAGCTTCTCCAGATCCTCCCGCCCCTGCAGCAGATAATACGCGGGGCGGCGCTGAGATAGTAGGAGACACAATACCTGACGATAGGCCAGTGCCTGGTCCGCGGTAATGCCCTCGCCGGAGGAAAGGTTTGCGGCGTTCAGCAATTGGTTCACCGTGGCAAAATCGGATCCGAACCAAACCGCCAATCCATCGCCGAGCCCGTGTACTTCGCCGGACTCCGGAGCTGCGGCCAACGGCATGGAATTGAGATAGGACTGAACGATGGCACGGCGTACCTTGCGTGTATCGGGTCCCGAGAGGTAAGCGCGCAGCGAAGCACTGCTCATTTGCCGCAGTTTTTCCCATGGGGTATCCGTACGGCCGCCGGGGGAATGTCGGTATTTCTCCATCTGTGTTGCGAGCGTACTGCCGCCCGCTACATTGATGTTAGCTCCGAGTTTACTTGCGATAAGTTCCATGGTTGCGCGTCCGAACCGGTCCCATTCGACCGCAGGATTGAGGTGCGGGTAGCGGTCATCGAGCAATTCCCGATTCTCGATGAATAGCAAGGTCTTGACCACCAAAGGCGGTATGGTCTCGAAATCAGGATAGATTCGTTCAGGATAGACCTTACTGAACAAGACTCTGTCGTTGCGATCGAGAATGGTGAGGCCGGCCTGGACTTTCTCGAAATAGGTGGCATAAAGTCCGCTGTCCACCACGCGCAGCAGCTCCGGCGAAAAGCGTGCTTGCGCGGTTACGGAGAAACCGAGATTGGCGAGACGTTGCTGAAACTTCGAAAGGGCCGTATATCCGAGTCTCTCATCGTATGGTCCCGCAGTCGGATACCGGATCGCTGGGCTACTTCCCGGTTCCACCTGGAAGCGCAAGCGGTCGCCGATGGAAGATAGATAGCGCGCTTGGAGATCCGATGTTTTCATTTCCCTGACGACACAGATCGCGCCTAACACCAGCAGCGCCCCCGCCGTGCCCCAAAAAACAACCCGGACCAATGTGCGGATGCGTTGGCTCATATAAACTGATGGTTCTCCCACTCCCCTGAGAAATTAGCCACAATAATAGACCTAAACCGGGCGTCGGAAACAATTGGGTGTGCCCGAGACTGCATGAAATTTCCCAATCGGGCGCCAATGCCAGTGGCTCAGAATCCGCGGAACGTGATCGTTTTCAATCCGATCACGGACATCGCATCGGCACAAAGAACGATCTTCGATCAAAGTGCGGTCCACAGCGCGTGCTATCCCTCTTAAAAGCGCCGACCGACCGGACCTGTGACAGGCTCTCCGACTTCTACACCCAGGTATCGTTCCCGATCGATAACCGATTGTATGCTCAGGTCATCCTACACAGAGCGCCGATGGAAAAGCAAAAATGCCTACGAGACAAGATTTCACTAACCCGAGGCAAGCCGCAGAAATAGACACTAAAGCTTCGAAGCCACCGATCGCGACGAGAGATTTGCCGATTTCCTCGAGAAACGGCTTATCACCGAGACCCAAGCCCGCCCGAACGCACCCGACAACCCCTCCTCGAAAGGCCTACTGGTCCGTCGTGAAGACGTTGGACCAGTAGGCCTTTGGTTTCGCAGAGGGAGCGCCCCGGGCTCAGCTCTAGGAACGGGCCACCTTAAGCTTTATGAGCGTGGCGAGAGCATCGTCCTACTCAGTCCCAGCGAGGTGGGCAAAAATCGCCTCGCGATCGCTCTAATGCTGCATCAATCCTCGATTGCTGGGTCCTACGAATGATGGTCCGGCGCTTATAGCCGAATGCTTGGGTCAGGAAGCGAAGAGGGTGAAAAAATATCGGATGACGCTGACCTGTGAGGAGCAGCGCAAATGGGAAAGGTTGGTCAGCAAGGGCAAGAACGAATCAAACTGGCCCACGCCCGCATTCTGTTGCAGGCCGATGAAGCCAAGGGCGGGCCGCGCCGCACCGACGACGATATAGCTCGGGCCTTGAACGTCCACGTTCGCAAGGTGGAACGGGTACGGCAGCGGTTCGTGGAACGAGGTCTGCATGCCGCTTTGGTGCCCAAGCCGAGCGAACGCGCGTATCCCCGGCGGCTGGATAGTGTCCCGGAAGCCCGGCTGATGGTGCTGGCCTGTTCGCCGCCGCAGGAAGGCAAGGCCCGCTAGACCTTACGGCTCTTGGCCGAGCGTTCGTAGCAAAGCGAACGGCCGGTGTTCTGTTTGGACGAGACCTTCATCCAGCTGATCGGCGAGCCGGCCGACCTGGTTCGGCATGTCGCCGCCAGAGCTCAGCGCCGTAACCAAACGAAGGTGAAAGCGAACTGGCAGTTCACCACTGCTGATGCACGGATCAAATTCAGTAAGCTTTGGCCCACGCTTGACGGGTGACAGAGCACTCGCGGCGCGGCTCGACGACGAAGGCGGTCGGGGAGTGGTATCGTTCACCTAGGATCCCCTGCTCTTCTTGGCAAAAGGATCCAAGCTGCCCTACTCCACCGTCAATAACCGTCAATACCAGGGTAGAAACGGTGGCCGAAAAGCCATCCTGCTGACAGCCGCTTCGAAAGCGCCGGGCTTTAATTCTTGCGAGCTTTTTTACCAATAGGAGCCGAAAAAACAGGGAAACAGCCTCATGCAATAGGGCTTCAATCCGGCGAGCCGTTTGCCTTGACGGGATTTTCTGACCGATAGCAAAGCAAGGGGCAATGCATTGAATCGTGCACCATTATCGTAACCCAAGAGAATCCCATGATTGCGACAATCCATGACCGCATGCGCGTTATCCTACGCCCCTCCGCCCACGAGACGTGGCTGGTCCTGCCCCCGCTGAAAACCGCCCAAACGTTGTTGCAGCCTTATGTGGCTGAACCGACGCATATTTATCCCGTACGCCGGCAGGTGAACAAGCCCAAGAATGATGATCCGTCTTCTTTAGAACCCTCGTCCTGAAAAGATAAGCCTTGAGTGTTCATGGTTCAGGTGTGTTCATAAATCATGAACGCTCCACAGATATATGAACAACGAACATTGCCGTCAAATCAGGAAGAAATGGCTCTCCTTAGCTGGCATCGCTAGGATAGAAGCCATAGCGGTTCTTGCCATTGGCCTTGCAATAATACATAGCACAGTCGGCCTTCCGGATTAGCAGCTCCAGCTCTTCGCCATGGATCGGATAAAGAGCGATGCCGATACTTGCGCCCAAGGGAATACCATCGAGGAGAGGCTCAGAGAGTGTATTCAGGTGCTGGAGGATTTTGTCCGCGACAGTGAGTGCGGACTGTTCGTTCGGCAGTTCGTTCAGCAGAACAATGAACTCATCGCCGCCGTTTCGGACCACCGTATCCGTGTCGCGCACTGCCTGGCGAAGCCGTTGGGCTACGGTACAGAGGATTCGATCACCGGTGTGATGACCCAATCGGTCGTTAACCGTCTTGAACCCATCGAGATCGATCAAAAGTAGCGCGACTAGGTGCTGATGCCTACGCGCGGCCGCCTTTGCCTGCTCAAAACGCTCCAGTAGGAGCAAGCGATTTCCGAGCCCAGTTAGTGGATCGTGCAGCGCTATTTTTCGCTGGCGCTCGATTTCCTGTGACAGGCTGCGGGTTCTGTGTCGAAACTGGATGACACCTAATACCCCGAGCACTGCTACGCTGGCGAGGAAGGCTATAGTCCAGGCGCGATAGGCGCTGATCGTCTCGTCAACCGTACTGGGCGGGGTGATGCCGAACCAGTAATCATATATCTCGTCGTAACGCCCGCTCGCCTTGATGATAGTCAGCCCTTCATTGAATTGGCTAAGAAGTTCTGGATGGCCTTTGGCGAGCGCGATGCATTTTTGGGCTGGGAACAATAGTTCTCCGACGGGAATTACATTGGCAAGGTGGTTCTGGCGAATCAAGTAGAGGCCCTGAAGGTACGGAATCAAGGCTGCATCGAACTGCCCGGACTCAAGGCCGAGGAGGGCTTCGCTTAGGCTAGAGGCGGCCGTTACAGACACGTCTTCAGCGCCCCAGCGATCGTGCATCAGGTCGCGGTTTTGTACTACCAGCCGGGCCGCAGATAGGTCCTCGAGACTCTGTATGTTCGAGCCGCGCGTAACGAACAGGCGATGGTGCAACTGAAGGTAAGGATTAGTGAAATCGACGTTACGTGCGCGATCGGCGGAAGAAAACATGCCGACCACACCGTCGATGCGCTGATTCTCAAGATCCTGACGCAAGGTTTTCCACGCATCGGTACGTATTATGATCTTGAGTCCCATCACCTCGGCCGCTGCCCTGGCAACATCGACATCGAACCCTATCGGCTGGCTGGTATTGTCTAGAAACTGGTATGGCGGATAATCGCGGTCGCTGCCCATGACCCAGACTTTGTCTTCAACCCGGATCGGTTCGGCGGCGTGGACAAGTTGAAGGGGCAACAGGGCAAGGCAGGTAAATCGGCTGAGAGATGCGAAGAAAGCCAAGGGGCGGCCGGCCATTTTAGGTTGAAGCAAGATTTGGGGTAAGCATATCCGTTCCTTTCCCGCCGATACACGTTTAGTTTAGCAACGCCGGAGGGGGGCGGCGGCATAGCTTGAGGCACAAATCAGTCTGTCGGTATCACGGCGTGTCATAATATACTGGTATCGAACAAAATGTCGTTCAGAATGATATTCTGACTACCTTAATGACATTTGTAATGTCATTTTGTCAGCCTAAATGAAAGCATTTCCCCAATCGAAGGTTTTCCCTCGTTATGATCCGATGCCATCTCTCCCGTGTCATGGGCGAGCACAAGATGAAAATTGCCGATGTAGCCCGGGCAACCGGACTGCATCGAAACACCATTACCTTGTTGTACCAGGAGAAAGCGGTCCGCATCGAGTTGGAGGCAATAGAGCAGCTCTGTAAACTGTTTCACTGTTCGGTTGGAGATCTTTTTGAATATATTCCAGATGAGCCAGACGATTAGAGCGTGTTATGCGCTTTGGACCACTGGAGCGGCCTTAAACGGCATGAGAATGGCAAAGACGAAAAAGGGCAAGCCGGCCAAGGTCTTGGCCGGTCGCTCATCACCGCGAGCCGAGCATTGAAACCGGACGATACAGCCGAAACTGCATTTCGCCACTCACCGCGAAGGAAACAGTACAAAGCCGCTTTTGGTCTCCGGTAGCTTGACTACGTCCAGCCGAATGCCCTGCTGGCGGGCGGCCTCGGCTGCCTCGTCGCCGGTGTAGCCCTGATCGACAAACGTCACATCGACCTGCTGCCCGGTGACCTGTTGAACAGAGCCGGCCCCGGAGATTTGGACACCCGCTTCAGTGAAGTTTCTGTTCTAATCACCGCCCTGCGAAGGGCGAAAACCGGAGAACAGACGATGAAACGAAAGAGACGAAATCACTCGGCGTCTTTAAGGCCAAGGTAGCCCTAGCCGCGCTCAAGGGCGACAAGACGTTGGCTGAATTAGCAGAACAGTTTGAGGTTCACGTCAACCCGATCACGCAGTGGAAGAGTCAGTTGCT
Organism: Methylocaldum szegediense; assembly: GCF_949769195.1. NCBI lineage: Bacteria > Pseudomonadati > Pseudomonadota > Gammaproteobacteria > Methylococcales > Methylococcaceae > Methylocaldum > Methylocaldum szegediense. The sequence continues at coordinate 4,861,315 of NZ_OX458333.1, read as the reverse complement.
GGAGCGAGCCAGCGATGTGTTCGCCACGGCGGCAGAGCGCAGTGCATCGAAGGGGCCAGACGTGAAGGAACTCCACGCCAAGATCGGCGAGTTGGCGATGGAGAATGATTTTTTAGTCGCCGCGCTCGGTCGCATGGGCTAGCGATTCGCAAAACGATGATCGACCGGTCGGACAAGCTCCCTGTGGTGCGCCAGTGTGCGTTGTTGGGGCTTTCCCGCTCCTCGGTTTACTACACGCCACAGCCGGTCTCAGAGAACGATCTGGCGCTGATGCGGCGAATCGACGAACTGCACCTCCATCATCCGTTTGCCGGTGCCCGCATGTTGCGTGACCTGTTGGAGCAAGATGGGCTGAAGGTCGGTCGCCGGCATGTGTCGACGCTCATGAAGAAGATGGGCATCGAGGCGCTGTACCGGCGTCCGAACACCCGCCGCAAGCATCCGCAGAACCCGGTGTTCCCGTACCTGCTGCGAGGTCTGGAGATCACCCGAGCAAACCACGTCTGGGCCATGGACATCACCTACATCCCTATGCGGAAAGGCTTTGTCTATCTGGCTGCGGTGCTCGACTGGGCCACTCGGCGCACACTGTCCTGGCGACTATCCAACAGCCTGACTACGGACTTCTGCATCGAAGCCGTTGAGGACGCCATTCAGCGCCATGGCACGCCGGAGATCGTCAACACCGACCAAGGCAGCCAGTTCACCAGCAAGGTGTTCGTGGAGTTGATCCAAGGTCACGGCATCCGAATGAGCATGGATGGCAAGGGCCGCTGGGTCGACAATGTCTTCGTCGAAAGGCTTTGGAAAAGCGTGAAGTACGAGGAAGTCTACTTGCAGGCTTACGACTCCGTTTCTCAAGCATGGCAAGGTCTACAACGCTATTTTAAGTTCTACAACGAACGGCGGCCCCACTCATCGCTTGACGGTAAAACCCCGGATCGCATGTACTTTCATTCGCTGCCAATCCAGAAGGCAGCCTAAACCGCAGAAACCCACTTAAGCTTGGGAAAATCCTGTCCAATCAACCGGGGCCACCGCTCATGGCTTTTCCAAGTATCATGTGATCGGTCAGCCGATCTCCGCTCCAAGGCGTCAACAAATAACGAAGAAGCGCCATCGGAGGCTTTTTCTGAACTGGACCGGATTGAGCGTCTCCCCGCGGCCTAGGGCGATTTCTCGCGCTGGGGTCTTCCACTGCGTCAAAAAGAAATATGGTGAGTCGAGCAGGATTAGTGGAAAAGCTATGCCAATCACGTCTGAGCTATATTTATTTTAAAAACCAATAACCTCCATAACATTAAAAGATGAAATAAAAACATAAGGTGGATAAATCTATCCACCCAGAGATGCCGCATGATCGCTGATTATTACTTCGGCAATTAAAGAGTACTTGTCAACGAGTGAAAATCATCACATCTCATTGATCTAACAAGGTAAATATGGAAATGAATTCAAAACATGAATCCGACTTAACTGCCGAAACAATAATATCCGACAGGTTTTAGCGAAAAGTAGTAAGTATTTGTTTTGTCTTCGCTGACGCGCCTCTGGTGAGAAATGAAGCGCTAGGACTTTTTTGTCCACATTAGATGATTGAACGAAAAGAAAAAACCAAGAAGAGAGATGTCTGCTATTCCGACGATTTATTTAAGCTGAGCCACCCGCGAGCCCCATGCCGAAATCCTAAATGATAAGAAACGCCCAGCGAGTTCGAACTGGTGGATAAATGAAACATAACGATGCTGTTAAGAAAGCTCGAGTTATGCTCGAATTTTATGGATAGGTGTCAAGTCCCGCATGATTGTAAACCCTCTTTCGAAAAAGATGAGGATGGGACAGTTGCCAGTTTTTGAGAGCCTGGATCGGGGTGAGATGGCCTAAGTGTCAAGTCCCGCATGATTGTAAACCCTATTTCGAAAAAGATGAGGATGGGACAGTTGCCAGTTTTTGAGAGCCTGGATCGGGGTGAGATGGCCTAAGGCCTTTTGGGGAATGTGATGATTGTACAGCTCGACATAGCGGTGCAGGGTGGTGTCCAGATCGGCGGTTGAATCGAAGTGATGGGTTTGCAACACCTCCTCGATGCGGCCATTGAAGCGTTCCACCAGGCCATTCGTTTGGGGCCGGCCCGGCGGAATCAGGCGATGTTCGATGCCTTGTTCAGTACAGAGGCGGTCAAACTCATGCGTCCCCGAGGGCTGCCGAGTTCGGGTCAGGAAACGGTCGGTAAACTCCGAGCCGTTGTCGGTCAGGCATTTCTGGATGCGGAAAGGCGCGGCCTGAATCACCGCTTTGAGGAAGTCCTTTGCGCTTAAGGCGGTGCGGTTGGGCTTGAGGGCGACATAGACCCAGCGGGTGGCGCGGTCGATGGCGACGAACAGGTATCGGCGGGGTTCGCCGTCGATGGCGGGCAAGTACTTAACATCCAGGTGAAGGAAGCCGGGCTCATAGGCCTTGAAGGGTTTGACCTTCGCCTTCTCTGTAGGCGGAAGCAGGGTCTTGAGGGACGCCACCCCGTGGCGGCGCAGGCAGCGGTCTAGCCCGGAACGGGACACGGCGGGATTGAGAAATTCCCGGGTCACGGCCAGGAGATCATCCAAGGGGAGGAGCAGAGCTTGGCGGAGGTAGACCACGATGGCTTCCTGGGCGGGCGTGAGCGTGGTTCTGAGGGTGTGGGGCCGGTGTGAGGCATCTTCGACCGAGGAGCGGTGTTTCCACTTGCGGACGGTCGTTCGGCTAATGCCATGCTTTTGGGCCAAGGCGCGCTCGCTCAACGTGGACGCTTGAATGGCCTGCCGAACCGCCGGGGTGGTACGGGCGTTCTTATGAAGACGAATCGGCATGGAGAGGAACCTCACTTGGACGGACCGAAGATCTCCTGGAGAAGGCTCCGGGCTTCGAACCAAGCATCACGCCTTCTCGGTAAATAATCACACGAGACGCGACAGTTTTAGGATCCTTATTCTTCGGAGATGGACATCTAACGTTTTCCAAAAGGCTGCTGATAGGCGTAAATTGCCAATTATTACGTCGCGCTTAAGCCCCGCAAGCAGTGCATCGCCCGATGTTCAGGCCCAAAGTCCGTAAGAAGACCGCATAACTCACCGAAGCCATGCCCCGGACCCGAAGTTTGCCTAGGTTCATCTGGTGTTTGAGGCGGGACATCGTCGCTTCAATTCCCGCTCGCCAACGGTAAGCCTCGCGAAAAACGGGGGTCTTCTCACACAGCCGGAGCGTTCGCAATCGAGGGCGGCTGGGCAGATATTGAATCCGATAGTGCTGACCCGAGCGGCTGGACGGCGTGTTGACCAAACATCGAGGTTTCAACGGGCAGGCATCGCAGGTGCTCGCCGAAAAGACCGCCTGTAACCGGGTGCGACTGGAGCTCACGCTCTTCGGGGCGTAGCCTCCCGGACATTGGACGATGAGGCCCGCGCCATCCACATCGAACGGCTCAAGGTTCAACTTTCCCCGCAAACTGCCTTTGGCCTTTTGGACCGGCGCCACCCACTCGATTCCGCGGGCTTGCGTCCGATCCAGATGATCGATATGGCCATAATGGGTATCGGCGAGTACCCGTTAAGGTGCAACGTCCCGTTGGGTAACCTCATCCAACGCCGGCTGTAGCGCATACTGATCCTGTTGTGTCAATTTGTGGACGTCGACATAAGTGATCAGGTCAGGCCCGCTCGCCGGCCGCTCGGCTGCGTCTTCCGCGCCGTCGTCGACCTGATAGGTTTCCATCACTTGGAGGCCATAACCTTGCCCATATCGGGTGTTGAAGCTGGCATCGGGATCAGCCGGATTTTGCACGCCATCCGAAGGAATGAGATCGGGGCTTTTGACCTCGAGCCTCACGGGCGCCTCAGCGGAAGAAACCACCGAAAACTGTTCATCGAGTACCCGCAGCATGATTCGATAGCTGGCCAGGTCCTTTGCTTCCGTGGAGGCAAATAACACCACCCAGTTCAAAAGGTCATGGCCGGCCTGCTCCAGGCTGATTCGGGCCTCGCTGGGTGAAACCCGACAAGACCCATCCTGAGCTGAGCCTTGCACGTACCGTTCACGCGGGTCGGCATGGATCCAATCGCGGTAATGAGGATAACGTCGACTGACCTCGCGAATGAACTTCCCCAGGGTTTCGGTGACGATGCCCAGGCGCGTGAGGGTACGCATGCAGGAACGGATTGCAGTGGAATCAAGCCGTTGTTGGCGCGTGTCGACCTTGAACGCCCGAATCCATTCATCGGCGAGGGCCCGAAAGAGTTCGCGATCCAGACCGCGCTCGATGATCCACCGTCGATACTGACGCAGTGTGCGCTCACAGATATAAGCATCCGCTTCATGATGGACATTCAAGGCGTAGTGCCACATCTGATTGAACGCATAAGCCTCAACCGTGGCAACATCGCTCAGGTCGTGAAGCTGTTGAAGAATCAACGCCCCAGCACCGCGTAGAGATCCTTACTCGGCCGTCCCTGTGTCGGTGAGAAATACCCTGCGAGTTCCAAGGCCGGTATCTGCTTTAGGAGATGCTCTCGGAAAATGCTCGCCCATGAGCGCTTCAGCAGCCGCTGCTTCGTCTCGCTCAGGTGGTCAACAAACCCAAATAAATCGGCTGTGGCGTGGTCCCTAACCGTCAGCATCGGTGAAAAATATTGGAGCAAGCAAAGGTCTTATCTTATCAGCTCGATCGATCCCAGACTTTTTGCCGGCCCGTCAAAATTTGACCATTACTCTACTGATTTAGGATCCGCACACCAGCGTCATCACGGGACCAGACGCTTCAAGGACCTTTGCAGCGCGACGTAGCCGCGGCACGCAAGGCGTTCCGGAGCCTGCTCAAGGGGCCAATTCGATGTATTCCGACGGAATACGACCGCAGGATTAATATTGCGTGCGGTCGAACAAAGAACCGTTGGGACTTTGCTGACCCAAGGTTATTAAATTGGCGTCCCCAAGGGGATTCGAACCCCTGTTACCGCCGTGAAAGGGCGATGTCCTAGGCCTCTAGACGATGGGGACAAGGAACTTGATCGATGGTGGTGAATGGTGGAGCCAGCGAGGATCGAACTCGCGACCTCAACAATGCCATTGTTGCGCTCTCCCAGCTGAGCTATGGCCCCACGCAGTCGAGAAGGCGAATATTAAAGAAAGACTTTACGTTTGTCTAGGCTTTTTTGATATAGGCGATGGCTCGTTCGATTCTGGCCAGCGTAGTATCTTTGCCCAACAACTCCAGGGTGATGTCGATGGGAGGCGAAACCGTCGTTCCGGACACCGCAACCCGGAGCGGTTGAGCTACGCCGCCGAGTTTAACGCCCAGCGTTTCCGCCGTTTTTAAGACGACCTGATGAATTGCTTCACGCCTCCAGTCTTCCAATGCCCATAGTTGTGTCTCCAGCGCCTGAAGCGCTGCCAAAGTATCACTGGTTAAATGCTTGGCGGCAGCTTTTTCGTCGTACGTATCGAAGTCCTTATAAAAGAAAACACTCGCCTTCGCCATATCAACCAGGGTCTTGCAACGCTCGCGCTGCGCTTCGACCACCTTTACGGGATCGGGTCCCTGAGCAGGATCAATATCCAGCCGCCCCAGATGCCAGCGCAAATGATGCGCCACGCGCAGGGGATCGCTGTGCATAATGTAATGATGATTCAGCCACAGCAGTTTTTCCGGATTGAACGACGAAGCGGAATGATTGATATCTGCGATATCGAACAGCTCGATCATCTCGTCTACGGAAAAGATCTCCTGATCGCCGTGAGACCAACCCAGGCGCACTAGATAATTGATAAGCGCTTCCGGCAGATAGCCATCGTCGCGGTATTGCATCACACTGACCGCGCCGTGTCGTTTCGACAATTTCGCCCCGTCGGGTCCGAGAATCATCGGCACGTGCGCGTATTTCGGCAGCGGCGCGCCTAGTGCCTCCAGAATGTTGATCTGGCGGGGCGTGTTGTTGAGATGGTCGTCGCCGCGGATGACATGCGTGATCTTCATATCGAGGTCGTCGACCACGACAGTAAAGTTGTAGGTCGGCGTACCGTCAGAACGGAGGATGATAAGGTCGTCCAGTTCGCTGTTTTTCACGACGACGCGACCGCGCACCAGGTCATCGACGACGACCTCCCCGTCATCAGGATTGCGGAACCGAATCACCGGCTGAACACCTTCACGCGGCTCGACACGATGACGGCAGCGGCCATCGTAGCGGGGTTTTTCCTTGCGCGCCAATTGTTCGGCACGGCGACTGTCCAACTCTTCCTTGGTGCAGTAGCAACGATAAGCCTTTCCTTCGTTCAGTAGTTGCTCGGCCACAGCCCTATAACGCTCGAACCGGTGCGTTTGATAAAACGGTCCTTCATCGTATTCCAGCCCGAGCCAAGTCATACCTTCCAGAATCGCATTGACCGCATCGATCGTGGAACGCTCCAAGTCCGTATCCTCGATGCGCAAGATGAAAGTTCCGCCGTGCTTCCGCGCGTAAAGCCAGGAAAAAAGCGCCGTTCGCGCGCCGCCAATATGCAGGTAACCCGTAGGACTGGGAGCAAATCGGGTGCGTATGGTCATGCGAATAATCCTGAAAAAAGACGTTCAGCGCTCGACTCTTGCCGTCGACGCTCGGTGACTAGAGGATGGAGAACGAACGATAATAATATCAAATTCCGGTACCGTCCTTCAGCGCAAAAGCCGAACTGCAGCCGGCCTGGATGGAAGCCGAACTATCCTTATATCGTTTTGGTTTCTCTCATTTAGCGTCCTCAACACTCCAAAAAGAACGATCCATTTGTAATGCCCCTCGAGACGGCCGAACCTCTTCAAAATCCCTTATTGCAGATCTGCTATCAGGAAATGCGGGCGAAAACGCTCGTACTGCCAACACTCCCCGACATTTCGTTGAAAATTCGCAAAGCGATCAACGACGAGCGCGCCAACAATTCCAAAATCGCCCGGATCGTACAAATCGATCCCGCGATTACCGCACGGCTTATTCACGTTGCCAACAGCCCGATTTATCACGGCCGCAAGAAAATCGAGAGTTGCCCCGAAGCCCTGACCCGGCTCGGGCTCAGAGCCGCACAACATCTGATCACCACCTTTTCCTTAAAGACGGTGTTCAACGCCAAGACACCGCAAATCCGTAAACGAATGCAGGAACTTTGGACGCATAGCAGCTATGTTGCCGCCATTTGTGCCGTGCTGGCCCACAAGACACGAGGATTTGATCCCGATCGGGCGATGCTAGCCGCACTAGTTCATGATATCGGTACCGTTCCCGTGCTCACCTTCGCGGATCGACATCCGGAACTGGTTGCCGATCCCCGTCATCTCGACCAGGCGATACAAACCTTGCGCGCGCCTGTTGGCGCGATGATCTTGAGAAAATGGAATTTTCCAGAGGATTTTGAAGAGGTGACCATCCATGCTGAAAACTGGTTTCGAGATCACCCCGGTCCTCCGGACTACACCGACCTTGTTATCTTGGCCCAGTTGCACAGCTTTGTCGGCACGCTGCAAATTTATAAGTACCCTCGCATGGACGAAATACCGGCTTACCGCAAGATCATGGAGGGACAAATAGCGACGGACCTGAGCAAAGACGTGCTTGGTCTAGCCAAGGAAGAAATCTTGCAGATTCGCCAGCTGCTCGCCCGGTAAGACTGATGGAAATTCGGTTGCCCGTCCGCGTTTCGACGACCTCTCCGCTTCAAACCGAAGCGCAAGCTCTCAAGCTTGGGGATATTCTTCGTGCTGTCGTCGAGACTAGACTCAAAGACAACGCGTTTCAGCTCCGGCTTGATTCCGGCGGCCGAGCCCTTGTCGCATACAGCGGCGCGAACCTAAAGCCTGGACAAATCCTCGAACTCGAAGTAGTCAAGCTGGAAACGACGCCCGAGCTACGCATTTTGCCGCGCAGCACCGAGCTCCCGGCGTCGGACTCGACCGTGCAACAGGCTTTACGGCTATTTTTGCCGAAACAAAAGCCCCTCGCCCACATCATCCCGGAACTTCAGCAGCTGGCCGCCCAAGCCAGGCAATCGTCCTCGCTGCCCGCCCCTATCACGGAGGCTTTGGAAAGCTTCTTGGCCTCCATCCCGAGAAAATCCGACATGATGTCACCCGAAGGTCTGGAAAAATGGTGCTCGAATTCAGGCCTGTTTCTCGAGGCAAAACTCGCCGCCGCGGTCGATTCTTCAGCAGACTTCATCGATTCGGATTTGAAAGCGCGGCTGCTGCGCGTTCTCGATAGTCTCAAAACGCTTCGAGCGAATCCGAAAGCCACACCCGAGGTGGTCCGCGTTTCGACGAGCGGCACACCGCCCACCGCGCCACACGCCCGAGAAAACGAACTATCCGCCGCACCCCGCACCACCCTGTCCGCGCCGGACGGTCAATTAGCTGTCGCGCCTGGAAACGAGGTCGGAATCGAACGGATCACTGAAAAAGTCGAAGCCGCCCTCGCCAGAGTGGTGACAGATCAGCTCGCATCCCTGCCCGGAAATACCGCCGCCGCACTGGTTTGGCACTTGGAAATTCCCTTTACCGACGGGCAGCATCACGATGCGGCGAGATTGCTTGTCGCCAAAGATGCGGAGTCCACCGGAACCGACGGCACGGACTGCTGGTCGCTCACGCTGGAATTACATCCGCCGGGACTTGGAACATTCTGCGCGCGCATACTCTTAAAGGACGAGCGGATCGACGTCTACTTATGGAGCGATACGGCAACGACGTCCGACCTGATTCGCGAGCAGTGCGAGCGCCTGAACGCAAGGCTGCACGGTGTAGGGCTTACTGTAGGCCAACTTACGGCCTTGAACCGACCGCCGGATTCGCTACGTTCCGAAAATCCCTTTCCCCCTCTTCTGGACCTACGCGCATGAATCGGGTCGTAAATCCCCCCGATATCGCTGTCGCCCTGCATTACGATGGAGAGAGCGCGCCTCGGGTGACCGCAAAGGGCAAAGGCGCAGTCGCGGAGCAAATCATCGAGCGGGCTCGGCAACATGGTATTCCGCTGCATACGGACGAAGGCTTGGCGACCGTATTGGCAAAGGTTCCGCTGGGCAACGAGATTCCGCGTGAACTCTATCTTGCCGTGGCCGAAGTGATCGCTTTCGCGTATTCGTTAAGCGGCAAAGTACCAGGCAAATAGAGCGCATTCATCTCGCTCGCACGAAAAACAGACTTTGCGAACGTTGAAACCTTCGGCTCGAATAAATCGATGAAGAATTGGTGAGCTGAGGCGGGACAGCGGAGCCATAGATCAGACGATGTGGCCCGAACGTAGTTTTACAAATCCGAAATGGCTGATGCTCTGATCCCTCCGGATTTCATTGTGTTCAGCCCGAGCTACTGGTTTGATTGGCTTTGAATGAACAGGCAATGCAATAAGCCCTACGCCCTATACCGCGTAGGATCTGCAACACCGGCTTCCACGAACCCGGCTTTCCGGAACCGGCACGAGTCGCACACGCCGCAGGCCCGCCCTTCCTCGTCAGCCGAATAACAGGATACGGTCAAACTATAATCGACGCCCAAATCCGTTCCGATGCGGATGATTTCAGCTTTTTTCAGCGTAATCAGCGGTGCATGCACTTTGAACCGGCTCCCCTCGACGCCGGCTTTTGTAGCCAAATTCGCCAGATGTTCGAACGCCTGGATGTACTCGGGACGGCAATCGGGATAGCCGGAATAATCGACGGCATTCACGCCGATGAAAATGTCCGTACTGCCCAGCACTTCTGCCCAGCCGAGGGCGAACGCCAGGAACACCGTGTTCCGCGCCGGCACGTAGGTGACGGGAATGTCCTCTTGCGGCGTCTCTGGCACCGCGATGTTGGTGTCGGTGAGCGCCGAGCCGCCGAATTCACCAAGGCCTATCCGGATGATCTTGTGTTCGATCGCACCGATGCTTTGCGCCACGCGGCGAGCGGCATCGAGCTCCGCGCTATGGCGCTGCCCATAATCGAAACTGAGGGCGTAGCACGCATAGCCCTGGGACTTCGCGATGGCCAGGGTAGTCGCCGAATCAAGACCGCCGGAGAGCAAAACAACCGCTTTTTTTGTCGTCATCACCGTCCAGGAACGTCGCCCCACAGAATCTTATGTAGCTGTATTTGAAAGCGAACCGGCAGACGATCGCGCAAAATATTCTCGGCGAGTTCTGTCGGATCTTGCACGCCCATGGCCGGCGAGAAAAGCACTTCACAGCGTTCGGAAAGACGGTGTTCCTCCACGATAGCTTTGGCCCACTCGTAATCCCGTTCGTTCATAATAACGAACTTGAGCTGATCCTTCCGGTCGAGAAAGTCCAAGTTTCGATAGAGGTTCTTCGATACTTCTCCGGACGAGGGTGTCTTGAGGTCCAAAACTTTCACGACGCTTGGATTGACTTCTGACACATCTAAAGCACCGCTGGTTTCCAGCGAGACCTCGTAGCCTTTTTCGATCAAGGCATCCAGCAAAGTCAAACACCCCCGCTGGGCTAAGGGTTCGCCACCGGTAACGGTCACATAGCGAGGATGGTACGACCCAACTTCGTCCAGAATTTCAGCGATAGACATCTTACGGCCACCACTGAAAGCATAAGTTGTGTCGCAGTACACACAACGCAACGGACACCCCGTCAAACGAACGAAGACCGTCGGCAAGCCGACGGTGCGAGATTCCCCTTGTAGGGAATAGAAAATTTCGGTTACTCGAAGTTGATTCACTAATCAGACGCTGGCAAAACTCAGCGCTTCGCTTCTTGCCTTAGCTTATCCAGCCGTTTCTCCGCTAACTTGGCCGCGCTGGAATCGGGATAACGCTTGATGACCTCAGTCAGCAGCTCCTTCGCATTTGCTTTCTGCCCGGTTTCATACTCAATGAAACCGATTTTCAGCAAGGCGTCCGGCACTTTGGGGCTCTGCGGAAAATCCTTGATCAGTTTCCGAAACATGTCGCGCGAGGCATTGAAATCGCGACTGACGTAATAGGTCTCCGCAAGCCAGTAGTGCGCATTGTCGGCGTAGTCGCCGGTCGGATAGGCTGCGATGAAATTCTTGAATTCCTTGATCGCTTCCGGATACTTGCCCTCTTTCAAGGTGTTGAAAGCCTTTTGATAGGCCGCCTGGCGATTTCCCGGGTCGCCCGCCAGTGCGGGAGCGGGCTGTGCCGCTGCCTGAGACACGGTCGGGTCCTCTGGAGCCGCATCCTCAGGCAATGCGGACTGATCAACCGGCGCCTGCGGTGCTCCGGAAACGCCCGCCGACAATCCCTGCATGCGCTGATCCAGATCCATGTACATCGTCTGTTGCTGCTTTTTCAGCTCTTCGAGCTGATGGGCAAGCTCCTCGTTTTCGCCGCGGAGCTTGAGCACCTCAGCCTGCAACTGCTCGATTCGTTTGTACATCTCCATTAGGGTGTTTCCCGAGAGACGCTTCTCCAACTGGGCGACGCGTTCCTCGAGGGTAGGCACCCCATAGCCGGTTTGATCTTGATCATACCTACGATCGTACATCTGACCGTATTGCTGGGCGTAGACGATCGCCCCATACAGCGAACCCCAGAGTAAAAAAGTCAAAACCGGCGTCCTAAGATGCATATCCGTCAGCGCCCCGAATAGGTAATTTCAACTCTACGATTCTGCTGCCAAGCCGATTCGTCGTGGCCCGGTACAGCCGGCTTTTCCTCGCCGAAGCTAACGATTTGCATCTGGTTGTCGCTTGCACCTTGAAATTGCATTAACCTAGCCACGGCCTTTGCCCTCAGCTCGCCCAGCGCGATGTTGTACTCGGGAGAGCCTCGTTCGTCGGCATGTCCTTCCAGAATAACGCTACGTTCCGGATGAGAAGCCAGATAACGTGCGTGGGCACTGATGATCTCCTGGTATTCCGGCAGGACTTCGTAGCTATCGTACATAAAATAAATGATGCGTTTTGATAAAGGACTAGTCGGATCATCCAACATCGGATCGCCGGTACCTCCCGCCCCCGGGCCGTAGCCGGTCCCGCCCGGACCGCCATATACCTTGCCGTCTGTGCCATCGCCGTACTTGCTGATCTCAGGGCCGCCCGGACCGCCATCCATGCCGACTTCGGCACCGGGCTCCTCGCGCACGCCTCCCTTCGAACTACAGCCGCTCAAAATAAGAGACATCATTGAGATGATCAATGCGGTCTTGACGAGTTTCATGTATTTTCCCCATTAACAAAATAGAAATCGACCTACTGTTCTCAAGCTTCTGCCCTGTGCAGGACGTCCCTGGACTCCGCCTTACGGCGACCAGGCCGGTTCGCGCACCTGCCCAGCATCGATGCGTAGGCTTTGCTGAACCCTGCCATCTACAGAAACGGCCGCTAATTGCCCCACTCCCCCACTCTTCGAGGCGTAAAGAATCATACTTCCGTTAGGCGCAAATCCCGGTGATTCATCCAAGTGTCCCGGAGTCAGAACGCGCAGAGCCCTGGTCTGCAAATCCATGACAGCAATCCGATAGTCGCCGCCATTGCCGTGAACCATTGCGATGCTGCGCCCGTCGGGCGAGAACACGCCACGCGCGTTGTATTCTCCCTCGTAGGTCAAGCGCTGTGCCGGTCCGCCGGAGGAGGACACGATATAAAGCTGCGGCTTTCCGCCGCGATCTGAGGTAAATACGATTTTGCTGCCGTCCGGTGACCAGTTGGGCTCCGTATCGATGCCAATATGATCCGTGATCCGGCGCAACGAACGGGAGGCCAAGTTCATGACGTAAATGTCTGGATTGCCGTCTTTGGACAGCGTCATGGCCAGTTGAGTACCGTCCGGAGACCAGGCCGGTGCACCGTTGATGCCGGGCGCATCGGACACCTTCTGACGTTCGCCGGTCGCGAGCGTCTGGATGAAGATCGCCGAGGTCTTATTCTCGAACGACACATAAGCGATGCGCTTGCCGTCCGGGGCCCACGCCGGGGACATAATCGGCTCGGTAGAGCTGATGATGGTCTGCGGGTTATACCCGTCGCTATCGGCGATCTGAAGGCGATACTGGCGGTCGCGCGGGCCGTTGCCGGTCACGGTCACGTACGCCACACGAGTAGCAAAAGCACCAGGCTCACCGGTCAGCTGCTGATAAATCAAATCGGCGATGCGGTGTGCAGTGCGGCGCGTGTCCGGAGCATTGAACGGGACTCTAGCGCTCGTCAGCAAAGTTCCGTTTATCGCATCGTACAGGAAGAATTCGGCCTCGTACTGGCTTCCACTACCAGGCTGCACCCGCCCTATAACTAGATAATCCTGCTTCAAGAGCTGCCAGGTCCGGAATCGGACTTGCTCGGGCGCCGTTGGCGTTTCCAGCATTTCGCTTTCCGGCAAAGGTTTGAAGCGTCCGCTGCGCCCCAAATCGGCGGCAACGATGCTACCAATGTTATCGCCCGGCAAAATCGGTTGACCGAATGGCACCACGGCAATCGGCATAGCTCCCTCGACGCCTCGGGTAATTTCCACGTTCAGCTCGGCGCGCGCCCAGCCACTGAAGAGCATAAATAACGCGCTCAAAAGGAAAACGCTGCGAAATCGTCTAATCATCAAACACCTGGACAAGAATTATTCGGGCTTGAATGTGAATGTAAATGAACGGAGTTGCTCCGCCACTTTAGGATCACTGGGCCAAGGCAAAGGCGAAGCCTTGCGCACGGCAGCCTCGGCGGATCGATCGAATGCCGAATCGCCGCTGCTCTTGATAACTTGTGCATCCGTCACTTCGCCACCAGGAAGCGTACGCACTCGAATTATACAGGACAGCCCACTCTTGGCCGACGGCGGACGAAGCCACGCGCGTGTAACTTTCGGTTTGATATAGGTATTCGCCCAGTCGCTCGCTGCTTGCTTGGCCTGCTGTTCCATCGCGGCGCGATGTTCTTCCTCGAGCTGCTGACGCAATGCTAGCTCGCGTTCAGCCTGCAGCCTGCGCGCCTCCTCCTCAGCCTTCCGTTTGGCCTCAGCCTCGGCTTTACGGCGGGCCTCTTCTTCCGCCTTGCGGCGTGCTTCTTCGGCTTTCCGCTTCGCCTCGGCTTCTGCCTTCTGCTTGGCTTCCAGCTCTGCTTTACGTTTCGCCTCGGCTTCCGCCTTCTGCTTCGCTTCCAGTTCGGCTTTCCGCTTGGCTTCGGCTTCTGCTTTCTGTTTGGCCTCTAGTTCTGCTTTACGTTTCGCCTCAGCCTCCGCCTTCTGCTTCGCTTCCAGTTCGGCTTTCCGTTTCGCTTCGGCCTCGGCTTTACGCCGAGCCTCTTCTTCCGCTTTCCGCTTGGCTTCAGCTTCAGCCTTCTGTTTGGCCTCTAGCTCAGCTTTCCGCTTCGCTTCGGCTTCCGCTTTCTGCTTAGCTTCCAGTTCGGCTTTCCGTTTCGCTTCGGCCTCGGCTTTACGCCGAGCCTCTTCTTCCGCTTTCCGCTTCGCTTCGGCTTCTGCCTTCTGCTTGGCTTCCAGCTCTGCTTTACGTTTCGCCTCGGCTTCCGCTTTCTGCTTCGCTTCCAGTTCAGCTTTCCGCTTGGCTTCGGCTTCCGCCTTCTGCTTGGCTTTCAGTTCGGCTTTCCGTTTCGCTTCGGCCTCGGCTTTACGCCGAGCCTCTTCTTCCGCTTTCCGCTTGGCTTCAGCTTCCGCTTTCCGCTGAGCTTCGAGCTCAGCCTGCCGACGTTCTTCCTCCTGGCGCTTCCTTGCTTCGGCCTCGGCTTTGCGCAGAGCCTGTTCTTCCGCCCGACGCTTGGCTTCCTGTTCGGCCTGCCTGGATTCCTCGGCTTTGCGTTTCTGCTCGGCAAGGCGCTTGGCTTCCTCCTGGCGCCTTCTTTCCTCGGCCTCGGCTTTGCGCTGGGCTTCCAATTCGGCTTGCCGCCTGGCCTCTTCCTCCTGTTTGCGTTTCAGCGCCTCCGCTTCGGCCTGCTTTCGGCGTTCGGCTGCCTCTTGAGCGCGCCGCTCCTCTTCTAGCTTTTCCCGACGGGCTTGCTCCGCAATCCGTTTGGCTTGCCGGCCACGCTCGATCTGAAATTCATCGACCGCTATCGCCTGAATAATTTCAGGCTGGATTGGTTGTTTAATCGGCGTGATCGAATCGAACTGAACCGCAAAAAGAAGGATTAGAACAGCATGCAGCGCGAGGGACAGAGCGAACGGCCCGCGATAGCGTTTAAAATCGCGATGACTCATTCGTCCTCGGCCGGGCTCGTCATCAATCCGACGCTGGGCACGCCCGCGTTTTTGAGCGAGGCCATGACAGAGACAACCTTCCCGTAATTCACGGTCTTGTCACCTCGGATCAGGACCGGGAGCCCCGGCTTTTTCTGGAGCGCATCCGTGACTCTTACAGTCAGTTCGTCGGAATCGACTTCGACGTCGCCCTCATTGCCGGCGTCCACGAATAGCCGGCCTTCGGCATCGATCGACACGATGATGGGTAAATCCTGCTGAGGATCGATAGTTCTAGCCTCGGCTTGGGGAAGGTCGACGTCAACCCCGGTTTGGAGCAGCGGTGCCGTCACCATGAAAATGATCAGAAGCACCAGAGTAACGTCGATATAAGGAACGACATTGATTTCAGCCATGGGCCTGCGGCGACGGCCGCGCCCACTTCCCCCTGATGACACATTCATTTGGTGTGCGCCTGACGATGCAATAAGCTCAAAAACTCTTCCGTGAACGCTTCATATCGATTGGCTAGCCGCCCGATGTCGGTCGAATACCTGTTATAGGCCATGACCGCCGGGATCGCGGCGAATAAGCCCATGGCGGTCGCCACCAGCGCTTCGGAAATACCGGGCGCCACCATAGCCAGGGTCGCCTGCTTGACGTTGCCGAGCGATCGGAACGAGTTCATGATGCCCCACACGGTGCCGAACAATCCGACATACGGGCTTGTGGAACCGACCGTGGCGAGGAATGGCAAGCGCTCGTCCAGGTTTTCCAACTCGCGATTCAAGGCCACACGCATCACACGCTGAGTCCCTTCCATGACAGCGTCAGGCCCAATGTTTGGCTGCTGTCGGAGCCGCGCGAATTCTTTGAACCCGGCCATAAAGATGTTCTCGAGCCCTTCGGTTCCGTGATCCTCGCGGGCCAGTTGCCGGTAAAGATCGGCGAGGTCTATCCCTGACCAGAAACGCTCTTCGAACTCTTCCGAAGTCTCCTCGGCGCGCCGGATCTCCTTGTATTTCGAAAAAATGAAAGTCCATGAGATGACCGATGCCAGTACCAGAACGAGCATGACGATCTGGACGACGGGGCTCGCTTCGGTAATTAACTTGAATATGGAGAGTTCAGAGGTCATTGTTTAGCTGTTGCAACAAAAAGTCAGGAATGGCCGTGGGCCGAAAGGTTTCGGCGGCAAGACAAACGATACGCACACGCGCTTCGCACACGAGTTCGTCATCTTGTCGCACCGCCCGTTGGTTGAACATGAAACTTGCCGACTTCAACTGCTCTACTTCGGCGGACACCCAAAGCAGCTCGTTGAACCTCGCGGCTTTTACGTAGTCGATGTGCATCGAGCGAACAGCGAACAAGATGCCGTGTCGGGTTCGAAGCTCATCCTGCTCGAATCCCAACGAACGTAAAAATTCGGTCCTTGCCCGCTCGAAAAATCTGAGATAGCTAGCGTGATAAACCACGCCGCCAGCATCGGTGTCTTCGTAATATACGCGGACGGGCCAGCGAAACCCGGTTTGTTCGGAAATATCCCCCAACTAAAAAAGCTCCTCGTTCACATTGAGAGTCTTCGGCGGCTCCAAACCAAAATGGAGATAAGCCGTGCGCGTCGCAACCCGCCCCCTGGGTGTGCGCATGATAAAGCCTTGTTGGATCAGATAAGGCTCGAGAACGTCTTCGATCGTGCCGCGCTCTTCGCTGATCGCGGCGGCGATATTGTCGAGCCCCACTGGACCGCCTTCGAACTTCTCGATCATGGTACGCAGCAGCTTGCGGTCGAGCTGATCGAAGCCGTTATGGTCGACGTTCAGCATTTCCAACGCTTTGCTGGCCACCTCGGCGGTGACCCGGCCGTCCGCCATGACCTCGGCGAAATCCCGAACCCGCCGCAACAATCGGTTAGCGATACGCGGCGTTCCACGCGACCGGCGAGCGATTTCACGAGCGCCTTCGGGGCTGATTTCGACGCCGAGGATTTTGGCCGAGCGGGTGACGATCTGAGTCAGTTCCTCTGGGGTATAGAACTCCAGGCGGTGAACGATTCCGAATCGGTCGCGCAAAGGCGATGTCAAAAGTCCGGCCCGCGTGGTCGCACCTACCAAAGTAAACGGCGGGATGTCCAGCTTGATCGAACGCGCGGCCGGGCCTTCGCCGATCATGATGTCGATCTGGTAGTCCTCCATCGCTGGGTAGAGAACCTCCTCCACCATCGGGCTCAGGCGATGGATCTCGTCGATGAAAAGAACGTCGCGTGGCTCCAGATTGGTCAGCAAAGCCGCCAAATCCCCTGCCTTTTCCAGCACCGGCCCTGAGGTCTGGCGTAAGCTAACACCCATTTCGTTCGCGATGATGTTGGCGAGAGTCGTTTTCCCGAGGCCCGGCGGACCGAAAATTAGTACGTGATCCAAAGCTTCGCGCCGCGCCAAAGCTGCTTGTATGAAGATCGCCATCTGCTCGCGCATGGCCGCCTGGCCGATATAGTCGTCCAGACGCCGCGGACGGATGGCGCGGTCAACTGCATCTTCGTCGGGGGAACCGGCTGGATTGACGAGACGATGGGTGGGCATGGTCACAATGATGGCCTCGTTAAGTGGCAACTACTCCGTCCACAACTCCCCCAACGCCCATTTGACGGCTTCGAAGGGCGGAACGGAAACCCGGCAATCGCCGGCATGGGTTTGCGCTAGCAACCAGCGCCCCTGCTGATTTTCGTACGCTTCGAGAACCCGCGTGTCGGGGTCGACCAGCCAGGCATGGGCCACACCCAAGGAACCGTAGAGCGGAAGCTTTTCGGCGCGGTCATCGCGGGCCGTAGATGGCGAGAGCACTTCGCAAATCCAATCCGGTACGCATTCGAACCAGGCGGTATCCGGTAGACGCGGCATCCTCTCCCGCCGCCATCCGGCCAGATCCGGTACCAGGACGTGCCCATCGAGATGGAGTTCCGGCTCGTCCAGGATCCACCAACCGCCGGGGCCGCCATCACCAAGATTGAAGGGACCGCCAATACGGATCCCGAGGTTCGACGACGCAAAAGCATGGCGTGGCGCCGGACGGGGATGAGTGACCAGGCGTCCGTAAATGATTTCCCCCACCAGATTGGGCGGAAGGGCTCGAATGTCTTCGTAGGTCGCGGGTCTAATCGCTGGATTCGCCATGGCTGCTTGGATTCTATCGTATCAAAGTTCAGCCAGTTTTTACTTGGCCGCGGACTGCAAGGCCAAACGAATGATCTCCTCGCTGCTCTTCCCGTCGACCTGAACCTTCCGCACCAGACTGTGAGCATCCTGCGGCTTGAACCCCAGGGCAATCAACGCGCTAACCGCATCGTCCACCGGGCTCGGTGATGGTATCGATAGAGACCCAGCTCCGGGCAGGTTGACCAGGGGCAATTCGGGCAGGCGATCCCGCATTTCGATGATCAAGCGTTCTGCGGTCTTCTTGCCGACCCCGGGCAAACGCACAAGACGGGCTGTATCCTGGGCTTCCACGCAACGGTGGAACTCTTCGGCGCTCAAGCCCGACAGAATCGCCAAGGCGAGCTTCGCACCGACGCCGCTGACACGGATCAGACTGCGGAACAAGGCTCGTTCCGCTTCGGACAGGAAGCCAAACAGGTTGTGGGCATCCTCCCGTATCGCGAGATGAGTGTACAGCATCACCTCTTCGCCGATATCCGGCAGTTTGTAGAACGTCGACATCGGCGCGTCGATCTCGTACCCGACGCCGCGTACGTCCAACAAAAGAGAAGGCGGTTTCTTGGCCACCACCACGCCGCGCAGAAATCCGATCATCGCGGGACGGCTCCTGCACGTTCCAAACGCCGCAAGGTCTGCCGGTGATGGATATGACACAAGGCCACGCCCAAAGCATCGCTGGCGTCCAACTGAAGCGGCGAAGAATACTTTAGCAAGAAACGCACCATGTGCTGGACCTGTAGCTTGTCCGCACTTCCTTTCCCGACCAAAGCCTGTTTGACTTGCCGCGCGGCATACTCGTGAACCGGTAAACCCGCGGCCAGACCGCCGCAGATGGCCGCTCCTCTGGCCTGCCCGAGCTTTAGAGCGGAATCGGCATTCTTGTGCATGAACACCTGCTCGATGGCCATTTCATCGGGCTGGAATTCGAGTGCGATTTTATAGACGCCGTCGTAGATTTGCTTGAGGCGTGCAGGAAAAGGATCCGTTTCCGTGCGGATACATCCGCAAGCGAGCAATACGGGTCCCCTGTCGCTGTCGCGAACAACACCGTAACCGGTACGGCGCGACCCTGGGTCTAGTCCTAAAACGACTGTCACGTCGCCTCTTTAACCGATCTGGGCGAGGATCTCCTCGCTGATATCGGCGTTGGAATAAACATTTTGCACGTCGTCCAAATCCTCGAGCCGTTCCAACAGGCGAATCATCTTCTCCGCGTCATCCCTGCCCAGGGACACGCTGGTATTGGCGCGCATGGTCACTTCGGCGCTCTCCGGCGTAAGTCCGGCCTGCACGAGCGAATCCCGCACCGTTTCGAACCGCTCCGGAGCAACCAATACATCGATCGAGCCGTCGTCGTTGCTGACGATATCGTCCGCTCCGGCTTCAAGAGCGACCTCCATCACCCGGTCCTCGTCGACACCCGCCGGATAGCTGATGATGCCGGTTTTGGAAAACAAATAGGCTACGGAGCCGTCGGTGCCCAGATTGCCACCCGCCTTGGCAAAGGCATGGCGCACTTCTGAAACCGTGCGATTCCGATTGTCGGTCAGGCAATTCACCATCACCGCGATGCCGCCAGGGCCGTAGCCCTCGTAGCGCACTTCCTCGTAATTATCGCCTTCGGCGGTACCGCTACCTTTCTTAATGGCCCGCTCGATAGTGTCCTTGGACATGTTAGCGGAGAGAGCCTTGTCCATCGCCGCTCTTAAGCGCGGGTTATTCGCAGGATCGCTGCCGCCGTTACGGACTGATACGGTTATCTCACGAATCAGCTTGGTGAACAGCTTACCCCGCTTGGCGTCCTGCGCGCCTTTGCGATGCTGGATGTTGGCCCACTTGCTATGACCTGCCATTGATCGACTTACCTCCGCCTCATCAAAAACCTGCCGAAAAACCGAAAAATTTTATCATTTTTGCCACTTTGCCACGGAACGGTCTCCGCACGAGCCGATTCGATTGATCAAAAATATCTCAATCGGTTAGCGTTGCTCACCACCGTCACCGAAGACATCGCCATAGCCGCTCCTGCAATCATGGGATTGAGTAAAATTCCGAAGATGGGATATAGAAAACCGGCGGCAATCGGAATCGCCAGGACATTGTAAATAAAGGCTCCGAACAGATTCTGCTTGATGTTGCGCAACGTGGCTCGCGACAGTTCCATGGTTTCCGCCACTTTCATGAGCGAGCCGCCCATGATGACCACGTCCCCGCTTTCTATGGCGACGTCTGTACCGGTGCCGATCGCCATCCCCACGTTGGATTGGGCCAAAGCCGGCGCATCGTTAATGCCATCACCCACCATGCCCACGATTTCTCCGGCATCCTGCAAGCCTTTCACGACAGCAGCCTTATCCTGAGGAAGAACCTGCGCGCGCACCTCATCGATGCCCGCAACCGCCGCGATGGCTTTCGCCGTGACCTCGTTGTCTCCCGTCACCATCAGCACTCGCACACCCAGGGACTTCAACTTCGCGACCGCCTCCCTGGAATCCGTCTTGATCGGGTCGGCCACAGAAAGCAATCCGACCACGGACCTGTCGACCGCCAACAGGACGGGTGTCTGCCCCTCGCCCGCCAACTCGGTCAAGCGGTCGGCGAAGCGTCCGCAGTCGACGCCTTGTTCCGTCATCAAGGCCAAGTTACCCAGCAACACGGCCCGATTCTCGATGAGCCCCGAGACGCCATGTCCCGCGACCGCCGCGAATCCCGTCACGGGCAAGAGTGTGCAGTTCTTTTCTGCGGCCGCCGTCAAAATCGCCGCCGCCAAGGGATGTTCGGAACCGGTTTCGAGGCTGGCCGCCCATTGCAAGACCTGCTCCTCGGTCCAGTTCGGACCGCTCTCGATCTTGATCAGCCGCGGCTTGCCTTCCGTTACCGTTCCGGTCTTGTCGAGCACGACGCAAGTCAGCCTCCCAGCGGTTTGCAAAGCGTCGCCATTGCGGATGAGAATACCTTTTTGCGCCGCCTTTCCGACCGCGACCATAATGGAGATCGGCGTGGCCAATCCCAAGGCGCAGGGACAAGCGATGACCAGCACCGTCATGGCAGTGACGAAGGCATAACCGAGGGCAGGCTCGGGACCAACCGCCCACCAGATCAGGAAAGTCAGCAGAGAAACCGCCACCACCGCCGGAACGAACACCGATGAAACGCGGTCCACGAGCCGGGCGATTTCTGGCTTGCTCGCCTGTGCCCTGCGGACGCTAGCAATGATTTGCGCCAACACTGTGTCGCGGCCGATGCGGGTTGCCTTAAACAGCAGCGTTCCCGACTGGTTAAGCGTGCCGGCGACGATTTCGTCGCCCACGTCTTTTTCGACCGGCATCGGTTCGCCGGTGAGCATCGACTCGTCCACACTGGAATGCCCCTCGATGACCACCCCGTCCACCGGGATTTTTTCGCCCGGCCTTACCCGCACGGTTTCGTCCAGGCCCACCTCGGCGATGGGAACATCGACCTCCTGACCATTCCTTAGCACGCGCGCCGTCCTCGGCTGCAAACCGATCAACTGCCGAATTGCCGACGATGTCTTGCCACGGGCGCGCATTTCCAGGGCGCTACCTAAATTGATGAACGCAAGGATAATGCTTGCAGCTTCGAAATAGGCGTGCCGCGCCAGCGTCGGCAAACTGTCGGAAAAGAAAATGGCCATGGTGGAGTAGAACCAGGCAGCGCCGGTGCCAAGCGCGATCAGGGTATCCATATTGGCCTGGCGATGCTGCAGGCTCTTGACCGCCCCTTTGAAGAAGTGACCGCCTGAGTAATAAAGTACCCACAACGTCACTAGGGAAACGATCAACCAGATGCCCGCGGCCGTCGGCTCTCCCAACATCGGAAACAATCCGAGGTGCTCTACCAGCATCAACGGCCCACCGACCGAGCCTGCAACGACAGCCTTGTTGAGCAGTTCCTGGTAACGGGCAGCCTCCAATGCCTCTTGCTCGGCGGGGTCCTCCAGACCTTCCATCACAGCCGCATCGTATCCCGCATCCTGCACTGCCTTACGCAAGACCTCCGGTTCCACGTCCCCGCGCACCAGAGCGGAATGATCGGCAAAATTGACATCGGCCGAAAACACATTCGGCACACTGCGTAACGCCTTCTCCACGGCCTCGACACATCCGGCGCAACGCATGCCGGAGACGGATAGGCGAATGATTTTCGGTTCATGATTAATCGTCGATGTCATAGCGTTCTCGAAGTAAAAAATCTTGTTGCAATCCGATACCCTTTCATCGCCACACGATTAGCCGGGCACCGAAGGAATCCACCGATCTCTTTATATTTATAAGAATCACACCTCCTCCTGACCCATACCAAACACCGAGTAGCCGCAACCGCGGACATTTTTACGGTAGAATAACCCGTTTTTTCAGGACCGATATTCTGACTGTGACATCATCCCATTTATCCATATTGGCGCCCGAATGGGCAGAGCAATCAGCGGTTTTGATTGCCTGGCCGTATTGTCATGGCGATTTCGAGCGATGGCTAAATGCCGTTGAAGAAACTTATGATCGGATCGCGCTCGAAATTGCGCGGCGGGAAACGGTCATTCTCATCTGCCAAGATAACGCCCACCAAAGACATATACACCAACGGTTGACATCTAAGGGCGCCGATCTCGATCGGGTTCGTTTCGTTCATTTGCCTTATGACGACGTCTGGGTACGGGATACCGCGCCATTGACACTTACAACCGCACAAGGCGCGAAACTCATCGACTTTCGCTTTAATGGATGGGGCGGAAAATACCCGCACGAGAACGATGCGCGATTGGCTCAACGCCTGCATGCCAATGGCGTGCTCGGCGATACCCCTATGGACAGGGTTGAGTTTACCCTTGAAGGCGGGAGTGTGGAATCGGACGGTAAAGGCACGATTCTCACAACCAGTCGCTGTCTGCTCAATCCGAACCGCAACCCGGAATTCACGCGAGACGAAATCGAGGATCGGCTAAAAACCAGCCTCGGCGCCAGGCGTATTCTTTGGCTTGATCATGGTTATGCCGAGGGCGACGATACGGACGCCCATATTGACACACTGGCGCGTTTCTGTTCGCCCGATACAATCGCCTACACCGCTTGCAGCCAGGCCGACGATCCGCTGTATGACGAATTCAAGGCGATGGAAAATCAACTGCGAACCTTTGTCACATATTCGGGTCAACCTTATCGCCTGATACCCTTAAACATTCCAAAACCTATTTACAGCGAGGAAGGCGACCGATTGCCAGCAACTTACGCCAACTTTCTGATCGTCAACGGGGCCGTTCTAGTTCCGATATATGATGATCCGGCCGATTCCGAAGCTATGGCGCGTTTGAGCGACGTTTTTCCGGACCGCGAGATCGTGGGTATACCCTGCACATCTCTCATCCGGCAATACGGTAGCCTGCACTGCATGACTATGCAGTTTCCAAAAACAGTTCGGGTAAGCTGATATGACGCAGACGTTCAAGGTCGGTTTGGTACAGCAACCTTGCGGTTCCGAAGACAAAAACGTGAATTTGCGGGCCTCGATCGAAGGCATGAAACAAGCCGCGTCTCAAGGTGCGAATCTGGTATTGCTGCCAGAACTGCATCTCGGCCCGTATTTCTGCCAGACTGAGGATTGCAGCCGCTTCGATCTTGCCGAATCGATACCGGGGCCGACCACCGAAACGCTGGCCGCGCTTGCCAAGGAGCTTGGCGTAGTTATTGTGGGCTCATTGTTCGAACGGCGCGCTCCAGGTCTCTATCACAATACGGCTGTCGTACTGGAAAAAGACGGCAGTTTGGCAGGCAAGTACCGAAAAATGCACATACCCGACGATCCAGGGTATTACGAAAAGTTTTATTTCACGCCGGGGGATTTAGGGTTCAAACCGGTAACGACCTCATTAGGAAAACTCGGGGTCTTGGTATGCTGGGACCAATGGTACCCAGAAGCCGCCCGGTTAATGGCGCTTGCAGGCGCTGATCTCCTGCTGTATCCCACGGCCATCGGCTGGAATCCCGATGACGATGCAGAGGAACAGCAGCGACAATTGGACGCATGGGTAACCATTCAAAGGTCACATGCCATTGCCAACGGTCTGCCGGTCATCTCCTGCAATCGCATCGGACACGAACCCGATCCCAGCGGCCAAAGTAAAGGCATCTTGTTCTGGGGAAACAGCTTTGTTGCTGGCCCGCAAGGAGAAATTCTTTGTCAGGCCAACGAGAAAGAAGAACGGGTTATGGTGGTTGAAATAAATCGCCGCCGGTCGGAAGACGTCCGTCGAATCTGGCCGTATCTGCGCGACCGACGGATCGATGAATATGGAGGCTTGGTCAAACGTTACCTAGATTAGCGAACAGTGACACCAAAATCGGTGCGAGAACGCGATATTGGCCGAAATCCCTTCGATTCCTTGCGTTCGGCAACCGATTTTGGTCGGAACCCGGCGATCCTGCCGGGCACCCTATCAGCTTTCGTTCAAGACTTTACTTCGAATTCCTCCAATCGATGTCCTTGCTCGAGTAGAGTTTGTAGCCATTTCGGTTTCATACCGCGGCCGGTCCATTTTTGAGACAGATTATTCGGGTTTTGATACTTAATCGGGACTTTACTACCCTTTCTTCCGGAGACTTTCGTGCCCTCAGTGATTTCCACATTAACACCGATTGAGGCCGCCAACTCTTTTATCTTGCTTATGACTTCCTTACGTTTGGTTTCCTTCTTTTCTTTGAGTGCCCTCTGAGCATTTTCGATCATGCTCGTCAGTTCGGCTTCGGAAAGTTCCGTGAAATCGGTCTTCATAGTTACCTCGATTATAAAGTCGCGAAACAAGATTACATTAACCTTGTGATGTCCTATTTAGTATATTAAAAAAATCCAAAAAATAAATCATATATAGGTAAACATTCGAATACCGCAACTTTCATCGTACCGGAACCAAGAACCATTTTCCGAGACACCGTCTGCCAATTAATCACTCGACATTCATCACCTCACGCCCCATGAATCAAGCTGCAAAACATTTGGGAACTCTTTCGCCGTTCACGCCAGCAGTACCGATTCATAATGCAACGACCATGGTCTGGCAAAGCTTGAACGGCTGCGGCGATTCCCTGGCCTTGGCTGAAGCGGCAAGACAGAATAAGCGGCTGTATCTGATCGTGACGGAAGATACTCATACCGCTCTTAGACTCGAACATGAAATCGAGTTTTTCCTTGGCGGAAATGTACCCGTACTCCACTTTCCCGACTGGGAAACCTTACCTTACGACGTGTTTTCGCCTCTTCCTGAAATCGTCTCGGAGCGACTGAAAACGCTCGCCCAACTCTCGCGCATCGACCACGGCATACTGATCACGCCGGTCGCTACGCTGATGCAACGGTTGGCACCACGTTCCCACGTATTGGCCAAGACCTTTATATTAAAAGTAGGCGGCCAACTTAATCTGGAAGAGACTCGGCAACGACTGGAGAGCGTCGGCTATGAGTGCGTGTCGCAAGTTCTACAGCACGGCGAATTTGCAGTACGCGGATCGATCATTGATCTTTTCCCTATGGGGAGCACCGTTCCCTATCGTATCGAGCTTTTTGATGACGAGGTGGAATCGATCCGAACTTTCGACCCTGAAACTCAACGGTCGGTCGACAAGGTCAGAGAAATTAGTTTGTTTCCAGCTCGCGAGTTTCCATTCGACGAAGAAGCAATCAAACGGTTCCGACGGAGTTTTAGAACGCATTTCTCGGAAGCATCCATCAACAATCCGTTGTACCAGGAAGTTAGCAAAGGTATCGCACCCGGCGGCATCGAATATTATTTGCCGCTGTTCGTCGAAGAAACCGAAACCCTGTTTCACTATCTACCGAAAACAGCGACAGTCGTGCTCCACCACGCTGTTGACGCCGCTGCCGAGGCGTTTTTTCGGGAGGCCGAAAAACGGTACGACCAGCGCTCGGGGCATGTCGACCGCCCCCCGCTTCCACCGGAATCGCTGTATCTGACACCCGCCGCTCTGGCAGAGAAATTCGCCCTCTATCCCAGAATTCGAATTCCACTGTCGTCCGAGCAGCCCGCGGAAAGTTTCGAGTCGGTCGACTACAATTGCCGCCCGCTTCCGCCTCTCGCGGTCGATCCGAAGCTGAAAGAGCCCGCCGCGGCGCTTTCGTCGTTCATCCGTGAAGAGGCGGATAGGATTTTGTTCGTTGCGGAAACGGCAGGGCATCGCGAAGCGCTACTGGATAGCCTGGCCAAATACGGCATAAAGCCGCAGGTCGTCGAAAACTGGGCCGCTTTCCTCGTCGCCGAGAAAACGCCATGCTTGGTCGTTGCCCCCATGGATCACGGCTTATGGCTGGCCGATCCCTCGTTGGCCATCATTACCGAAACCCAGCTTTCCGGAGAAAAGGTCCAACAGCGCAGACGGCGCAAGTCGGCCGCCGAACGCAATCTCGAACAGATCCTCCGCAACCTCGAAGAACTGGACATCGGTGCGCCGGTAGTGCATCAGGACCATGGCGTCGGCCGCTATCTTGGCCTGACCAAACTCACGGTGGGCGGTATCGAGACCGAGTTTCTCGCGCTCGAATATGCCAACAACGATAAGCTGTACGTCCCGGTGTCCTCGCTGCATTTGATCAGCCGGTACAGCGGCGCCAGCCCGGAATCTGCGCCTCTGCACAAGCTGGGCGGAGAACAGTGGCAAAAGGCCAAGCGCAAGGCGCTGGAGCGGGTACGGGATATTGCCGCCGAACTGCTGAACATTTACGCCAAGCGAGCGGCCAAGGAAGGATACGCCTATAAAACCGTCACCGAAGAATACGCCGCTTTCGCCGCCGGTTTTCCCTTCGAAGAAACACCCGACCAGGAAGCTGCCATCAACGACGTCATCAGGGATATGGCGTCCCCTCGCCCCATGGACAGAGTGATCTGCGGCGACGTCGGTTTCGGCAAGACCGAAGTCGCGATGCGGGCCGCTTTCATCGCGGCACTGAACGGCAAACAGGTCGCGGTTCTGGTGCCCACGACACTATTGGCTCAGCAGCATTATCGGAACTTCCGGGACCGATTCGCCGATTGGCCGATCCGGGTCGAAGTGGTTTCACGCTTCGTCGGCAAGAAGCAGCAGGAGCAACTTCTCGAGGATTTGGCTCAGGGTAAGATCGACATCCTCATCGGTACCCATAAGATTTTGCAAAAGGATGTTCGCTTCAAGAATCTGGGACTGGTGATCGTCGACGAGGAACACCGGTTCGGCGTCGCGCAAAAAGAACATTTCAAGAAACTGCGCAGCGAACTGGACTTTCTCACCCTAACAGCCACACCGATTCCGCGCACGCTCAATATGGCCATGTCCGGGCTACGGGACATTTCCATCATCGCCACCCCGCCTCCCAATCGCCACGCCATCAAAACCTTCATCAGCGAATGGGACGATGCCTTGATCCAAGAAGCGATACTCCGGGAAATCAAGCGCGGCGGGCAGGTTTATTTCCTGCACAACAAGATCGAAACCATGGAGAAAACGGCACGCGACTTGGAAAAACTGGTACCTACTGCACGCATTCGTATTGCCCACGGCCAGATGCCGGAGCGGGAATTGGAACGTATCATGCTGGATTTTTACCATCAGCGTTTCAACGTCCTGGTTTGCACCACCATCATCGAAAGCGGTATCGATATTCCGACCGCGAACACCATCATCATCCACCGCGCCGATTTGCTGGGGCTCGCCCAGTTGCACCAGATCAGGGGAAGGGTCGGCCGCTCGCATCATCGCGCTTACGCTTATCTGCTGGTACCGCCGAAGTCTCTGATGACCGCCGACGCCGTCAAGCGTCTCGAGGCCATCGAAGCCACGGGTGAACTCGGCTCGGGATTCATGCTGTCATCTCACGACCTCGAAATCCGCGGTGCCGGAGAATTGTTGGGCGAGGAGCAGAGCGGTCAGATTCAGGAGATCGGACTAAGCCTATATACCGAACTGCTGGAGCGGGCCGTGGCAGCGCTCAAGTCGGGCAAATCTCTGGATCTCGATATGCTCCCCCACGAAGCAGGTCCCGAGATCGACCTCCAATGCCCTGCCCTCATTCCCGACACCTACCTGCCTGACGTTCACACCCGTCTCGTGCTCTACAAAAGGATCGCCAATGCCAAGAACGAAGAGGATCTACGCCAGCTGCAAGTGGAGATGATCGACCGCTTCGGGCTTCTGCCCCCGCCGACCAAAAACTTGTTTGCAATCACCGAACTCAAACTGCGAGCCGAGGCCCTTGGCGTTCACAAGATCGAGGCAGGCTCGGGAGGCGGACGTCTGATATTCCACCCGAACCCGCCCATTGATCCGGCCCAAGTCATCCGTTTGATCCAAACCCAACCGCAGACTTATAAGCTGGACGGTCCGGATAAGCTGAAATTTTTTGCCCGTTTCGACACGCCCGAAAGCAAGGTCGTTTTCGTCGATCAATTACTGGAGCAATTGGCGGCCTAGAGCGTTTTCATCGCTTTTGAGGGAAGCTGCCGTTGGCAGTTTAGTGAGTTTGAAGCGGGGCTCGCCCTGCGGGCGAGTGACATTTGCAAACCCCATCTCAGGGATCTGCTCTTCGGGCTAACGTGGTTCGGCCCCATGTCGCTCCCGTCGGAGTCGCTCCTCGCGAGTTTGTCTTCGCGTGCTCAAAGGCAAATGGGGCCAGAACAAATTTGTATGCGCGGAGTTCGTAGGACGTGGTGGACGAAGTGAACCGCATTTTTCGCGGTTCATTTGGTCCTGCGCGTCACCGGCTTGAGCTGGGGCGCTTAGAAGGCCTGCCCGTGTGACTCTATCGCCGCACGCGAAACCTCGCGTGCCCTCTTCGGCGGTTCTGACTCATGCCGGTGATACCCGAATGCGCCATACAGGACGATTCGGCAACGCCATAAAGCTGATTGGAGAATGCTCTAAACCCTATCGCAATAGGCGTTCGCCCAGAGCCCTTTGACAGGCGTTAGCCCCTCCTGGGGTAGGTTCTTCGCCAAACAGACCAATTTTTACCTGTGAAGCGACGATGAATCGCTGGGCCGGATTGACTGGCATCGAATTCATTCTGCTGTCGTCCCTCGTCACACGTGAAAGCTGCTGCTCAGGATAACCGCGCGATAGGCGAGATCGTTTGACCTTGAAGACCGGGCACTAATCGACGATAATGCATATTCTTTAGCCCAACCGCGATCCTGGTTGGGTCGCCGAGTTCAATGGCGAGTCGCGTCGGTCCCCTCGCAACGATACGCTGTAAACCCCGTCAGGCCCGGAAGGGAGCAGCGGTAGCATCGGATTCGTGTGCCGGGGTGCGGCTGGCGTGGCTTGCCGCCCTAATTCATTCGTCCGGTCGATCGCGTGCACAAACCCGCAATGCCGTATCAGGCTCTAGCCCGGAAATGGCGCCCTCGCACTTTTAGCGAAATCGTCGGCCAGGAGCATGTCGTTCGAGCGTTGATCCATGCGATTGAGTTCGACCGCATGCATCATGCCTATCTCTTCACCGGTACCCGTGGCGTGGGCAAGACCACTATTGCTCGAATTCTCGCCAAGGCGCTCAATTGCGAGGGTCGAAAAACATCCGATCCGTGCGGCGAATGCGTGATCTGCCGAGAAGTGGACGAAGGCCGCTTTGTCGATTTGATCGAAGTGGACGCCGCCTCGCGTACCAAGGTCGAAGATACCCGCGATCTGCTCGAGAACGTTCAATACGCGCCGAGCCAGGGGCGATACAAGGTTTACTTGATCGACGAAGTGCACATGCTGTCGGGGCACAGCTTCAACGCTCTGCTCAAGACGCTCGAAGAGCCGCCTCCCCACATCAAATTCCTGTTGGCCACGACCGATCCGCAAAAAATTCCGGTCACGGTGCTGTCCAGATGCCTTCAATTTAGTTTGAAGCGGCTGACTCCGGACCAGATTCGAAGCCAAATGGAAGAGATTCTGAGGCGTGAGAACATCGAGTACGAAGTCAACGCCGTAAAGCTGCTCGCCCGGGCAGCGGAAGGCTCCATGCGTGACGGACTGAGCCTTCTTGATCAGGCGATCGTCCACGGCGGCGGTCGCCTTCGGGAAACCGACGTCAGCCTCATGCTAGGTACCGTCGCGAGGCATCCGGTTTTCGAGCTCCTGTCGGCGCTCGCCGAGGGAGACGCGGCGGCGCTGCTTCGGCAGATCGATCAGATGGCGGAACACACGCCGAACTTCGCCGACGTGCTGCAGCAAATCCTGATCGTCCTGCATCACGCCTCGCTAGCCCAGTGGGTACCCGAGGCGATCAGGCGCGAGGATGACGCCGATCGGATTCTCGATCTAGCCCGCCGGATCAGCGCAGAGGATTTACAGCTTTTTTATCAGATCGGCTTGATCGGTCAGCGGGATTTGCCACTCGCCCCTGACCCGCGCTCGGGCTTTGAAATGGTGATGCTGCGCATGCTGGCATTTCGTCCGGCGACATCATCGGCGGACATGCAGAGCGGCGTCGATGCGACGCCCCCTAAGACAAACGAATCGCCGAAAACAACCCGAAAGGTCGATGTTCGTCCCACGCCTGCGCCGGTTCAGACCGACCCTGTGCCGGTCAAGAACGAGACCAAGACCGACACCGGGGGAGTACCTCAGACCGGAGCGCCCCATGATTGGCACGAACTGATCCGG
Organism: Methylocaldum szegediense; assembly: GCF_949769195.1. Lineage (NCBI taxonomy): Bacteria > Pseudomonadati > Pseudomonadota > Gammaproteobacteria > Methylococcales > Methylococcaceae > Methylocaldum > Methylocaldum szegediense. Next base: position 4,830,308 of record NZ_OX458333.1, on the reverse strand, counting down.
GCGATGGGCATCACCGGCTTGACTCGCGAACTGGCGAACAATTGCGTATTGCTGGACCTGGATGAAAAACGCTGCATTCTTGCGCTCGACCCGCAACATGCTCATCTCCGCGTCAGCCGGGTGGAAGCCAACTTGGAAAAGGCACTGAGGGATTATTTCCGAAGCCCTCTGAAATTGACGATCAAGATCGAGGCGCCCGGACAGGAAACACCCGCTAAGCTCATTCAGCGCGAAAAAGAGGAACGCCAACGGAACGCGGAAATCGAAATAGAGCAAGACGAGAACGTCAGAGCACTGAAAGAGCGTTTCGACGCACGTATCGTCCCTGGTTCCACCAAACCCATAGACTAATGGAGAATCCCATGAAAAACCCGCTCGCCAATCTCATGCAGCAAGCACAGAAGATGCAGGAGAACCTACAAAAAGCACAGGAGGAATTGGCCGCTTTGGAAGTTCAGGGCGAATCCGGCGGCGGACTCGTTCGGATCATCATGAACGGCAAAAAAGAAGTAAAAAAAGTCAGCATTGACGAAAGCCTAGTAAAAGAAGATCGGGATATGCTAGAAGACCTGGTCGCCGCCGCCGTAAATGACGCCATAAACCGAGTCAACCGCCTGAAGCAGGAAAAAATGGCGGCCTTGACCGGCGGTATCGAACTACCCGCCGGATTCAAATTGCCGTTTTGAAACACGCTCGCTGCAAGACCGAACCCTATCGTAGCCCATGCCTAAGACCGGGGCTTTGTCCCAACTGATGCAAGCCCTACGCTGCCTTCCAGGGGTCGGCCCCAAGTCGGCCCAGCGGATGACCTTCCATCTGCTCCAACGCGACCGGCAAGGCGCGCGAAATCTCGCCGAATCCTTGCTCGCCGCCCTCGAAAAGGTCGGCCATTGTGCGCTATGCCGCACCTTGACCGAAGGCGAGCTTTGTAACATTTGCACTAACCCCGATCGCGACAAAACGCAGCTGTGCATCGTGGAAACGCCCGCCGAGGTTTATGCGATCAGCCAGGCAACCGGCTTCAAGGGTCTCTTCTTCGTGCTCAACGGAAGGCTTTCTCCGCTGGACGGCATTGGTCCGAACGAATTGCGCCTCGATCTCTTGGAGCAACGGCTGGAATCGGGCGACATCAAGGAAATTATCCTGGCCACCAATACCACGGTGGAAGGCGAAGCCACGGCCCATTACATCGGGGAGATGGCGAAACAAAATGGCGTCCGCACGACCCGCATAGCCTATGGCGTTCCTTTCGGCGGTGAACTGGAATATGTCGACGGCGCCACGCTGGCGCACGCATTCAACGGCCGCAAAGAGTTCTGAACCGGGCAACGCGGCGGTCGACAGCGCGAGTGTAACGCGCAAAAAACCTATGGATTCGGAACGTGCGGCCTTAGTATTGGCGTCTCCAAGTTAAATCCAACGGAGGAAAAACGATGACGGATTGCCTCTTTTGCAAGATGGTCGCCGGCGAAATTAAGCCCGCGGTGGTGTACGAAAACGATCACGTACTCGCATTCCGGGATATTCGGCCGCAGGCGCCGGTTCATGTGCTGGTCATACCGAAGCGGCATATCCCAACGCTGGACGATCTACCTGAGGAAGAATCGGCGTTGAGCTCCGAGTTATTGCAAGCGGTTAGAAAGGTGGCCCGCTCCGAAGGCATCGCGGAAACGGGCTATCGTACGGTGATCAATTGCCGGGGCAATTCCGGCCAGGAGGTTTATCACCTCCACCTCCATGTCCTTGGCGGACGACCGATGAGTTGGCCGCCGGGCTGATGGCTGCGCCCGCGGACTGCCCGAATCCGGATCAAAGACTTCGCATGCGTCCGCGGGTTCTTCATCGATCAGGGCCAGATACCCGCCTTGCTTTTCGAGCCTGTACCAAGGCCGCTCCACGGCTCGACCTTGGTTTGGGCGGCGCGCCTCCACACTGAATTGACCCGGTCTTTAGTTATTATTGGCCGGGTGATAAATCCGCGCCGACGACTGTACCGGATACACCTGCGGATATCTATTCGTCCTCGCCTTCCGGGTGGAAATCGATGCCGAGAATCGACCAATTCTTGAAATCGCTCGGATCATTCTCGACTAGACGGATTTTGCAGGCAAACTTCCTATCCACTTGCCCTTTCTCGGCATCCAAGACCCTGACGCCCGAGCGGACGATATAGGTTCGATTACCTAAGGCCCAGGCGTCGTATTTACTGTCAAGGAAATCGGCATTATCGGGCAGCATGCCTTCCTCTTTTATCGAGTTTTTGCAGTGCATCAACGCGAAATCGGTACGTTCGTTCCTGATACTTCCCAACTGCTCTTCTTCCGCTTCATTTTCATAGAACAACCCCGAATCAGCCACGTCCATCACAAAGGGGACTACGGCTTTTTCCAGAATGACGTACAGCAGGATGATGAAGAGAATCAGGAAAAGAATGGAATATTTGCTGCGCAATAATAAGTCTTTCATGGCTTATGCTTTATTTATAGTCTGAGGTGAGTTGGCGATTAGACCACCTTGGCACGTTCCAAAGGAGGACAGATTTTGCGGCAGCGGAAAAGAAATGTATATATTGATCGCTTAAGCGAACTGTAATTCAGGTTTCCAGCAGCCCGGCGAAACAGTCGACCGCAAAACTGCTGCTAAGACCCGTCAGATGGCCATTAGTGCCCGAGACGGTCAGGAATTGTTTCTCGATGGATATTTGACAGAGTGACCAACCTTCCGGATTTGACAGCGAAGCCCACCAAACAAGACAAGAAACTGGTCGTAGCGATCTCGTCGAGAGCACTGTTCGACCTCGACGAATCCCATGCCATTTTTGAGCAGCAAGGCAAAGAAGCTTTCTGCCGGTACCAGGTCGAGCATGAAGACAGCATATTGTCGCCGGGCGTCGCATTTCCGCTGGTCAAAAAGCTACTCGCGCTAAATCGAGTGTTGCCCGCCCCAATGGTGGAGGTCATCCTGCTTTCGCGCAACAGCGCCGATACAGGCCTTAGGGTTTTCAACTCGATCCGCCACCACCAGCTTGATATCTGCCGCGCGGCATTCACCAGCGGCCAATCACCGTTCAATTACATCGCGGCCTTTGGCGCACACCTGTTTCTCTCCGCGAACGCGGAGGATGTGGCGAAGGCCTTGGATGCCGGCTACGCTGCTGCGACGATCATGCCGGCCAGCAAGTCGGCTAACGAGTCCGAACAACTGAGAATCGCCTTCGACGGCGATGCCGTGCTGTTTTCCGACGAATCAGAGCGCATCTATCAGTCCGACGGCTTGCAAGCATTCACCGAAAACGAAATCACTGCAGCACGCACCCCCCTCTCCGGCGGACCGTTCAAAGGGTTTCTGGCCGCGCTCCATCAAATTCAAACCCTTTTCGGTCCGGACCAGTCACCTATCCGGACCGCTCTCGTTACGGCCCGTGCGGCTCCCGCCCATGAACGTGTAGTGCGCACCCTGCGTGCGTGGAACATTCGTATCGACGAAGCGCTGTTTCTAGGCGGCATGGATAAGGGGCCATTTCTACGGGCATTCGGCGCGGATATTTTTTTCGATGACCAGAAAGGCCATTGCGAATCCGCCAGCCTCCACGTGGCTACGGGTCATGTGCCGCACGGCATTGCCAATAATCGTTAACGGATCCTCTATCTTTGCAGGGCATTACAATCTCTCGAAGATAATCGGCAGTGCATTGCCTAAGGCGCGGATTTTCGTGAAGCCCAGTTGAGCCCCGGTAAGCGACGTGAATGTCTGACATGCGGAAACGGCGAAAAACGACGACGCTAACCAGTGAACTGGTCAGAATAACCGGCAATTCGAGGAAAAATGCCGATTGCTCCCGTCGATCACGGCTCCCCGGCTGAAGCTTGATAGCTTTATGAACAAAGCCGATGGCGAATAACACACCAACAGACAGGGCCACACTTTGTTCAGCTAGTCGAAGAGGTAAATCCGATCCGAAGCGACTGTCAGACGAACGGCTTGGTCTTTGGAGAACAGATGCAATCCGGGCAATCTTGCTGTCCAGACCGGAGCTTCCGACAAACGGTCACCGGCGCGTCCGGTCCGAAAGTGAAGCAGAGTCTCGTGCCCCAAGTATTCCGTGCCGACCACGACGGCCGGAAAACCCTCTCTCCCTTCCTCCGCCAGGCGCACGGCTTCCGGGCGAAAACCTGCGGTAACCGCCAGGCTACCTTCGCGAAGCCCTGCCGTGCATTTGTCAGGTAATACCAGAAGAGCCTGTCCATTGACGATGAGTTGCAAGCGACCGTCGAGGTCTTTCTGCAACTCCGCGGTAAACAAATTCATCGGTGGACTGCCGATAAATCCCGCGACGAAAGCATTCGCCGGGTGTTCGTAAAGCTCCTTAGGATCGGCCACCTGCTGAACGCGCCCCCGGTCCAACACGGCGATACGCTGCCCCAAGGTCATGGCCTCCACCTGATCGTGAGTGACGTAGATCATGGTCGCACCCGTGCGCCGCTGCAGATCGGCGATTTCTGCCCGTACCTGAGTACGCAGCTTCGCATCCAGGTTGGACAGCGGCTCGTCGAGCAGAAATACCGTCGGCTCCCGCACCAGCGCCCGACCCATGGCGACGCGCTGACGCTGCCCGCCCGAAAGCTGTTTCGGCAAGCGATCCATGACTTCTCCCAATCCGAGCATATCTGCGGCCCAACTTACCCTACGGCGGATTTCGTCTTTGGGGAGTTTCCGCATCTTCAAGGGAAATTCGAGATTGCCCCGCACCGTCATGGTCGGATACAAGGCATAGTCCTGGAACACCATGGCGATATTCCGCTGCTGGGGGCTTAACTCGTTCGCAACGCGGTCTCCGATCCGGATGATCCCGGCCGTAACCTCCTCGAGCCCCGCAAGGAGTCTCAGCAAGGTGGATTTGCCACAGCCCGAGGGGCCGACGAAAACCATCAGTTCGCCGTCTTCGATGCGAAGACTCAGGTCGGAAATGGCCCGATGGCCGTTAGGATAAATCTTATCGACGTGCTCGAACTCGACGCTGGCCATCCTCGGTCCGCTTAATGTGGGGGACAAGTGTTACGTGCAATGCTCCCGGTCCTGCCATCGAAAGTGCGGGTTAGGCAACGTCACGGGCTTCACGGCTCTATGGCTCCCGATCGACGAACTTCTCGAAACCGATCAGAGGCAAAACCCGCTGTATGATCGGATCGGCCGCAAAACGTTTCTGCACCGCATGATCGGCGAGATGGTTCGCCAGCGCCACGAGAATCATCGCCTGATTCAAACACAAATAGTTATACGCCACTTCACCCGTTGCGGGACTCACGGCGTCGTAGAACCCGAAATCGCCGTAAATGGGATAAAGCTCCACCAGCTTCCGTAGATTGGCCACTGCTTCCGAAGGTTCTGTAAGCAGGGCTAGGGCCGCAGCATGAGGTGTTACCACCCCCTCGGGGTAGCCCGTCGCACCCAGAACTTTCACGCCGTATTCCGAATAGCGGTCCGCGCCCGGCGTCGAGCTCGGCGACATGCCCCACACCGGATAACCGAGCGACTCCAGGACATATATCCTATGTATGTCCGTATGGATTTTTCCGTTGTAGCCAAGGCTGTCCGGCGCATACTGAGCTTCGTCCAGCACCAGGGTCGGCATCAGCGCCTCGAACATACTGCCACCCCAGGAGGGCACATAGCGGTAACCCTGCCACTGGTAAAAACCCCCGATCCAGCGAAAGCCGTTCGCGCTTTTCTCCGTGCGGTCCAGAGGCGGAAGCGATTGCCATTCGAATTCCGCCGGCAGAGTGCGCGCCATGCGGAACCAGTGCTCTTCCGGAACATCGCCCTTGCCGATGGCGATCAGACTTCCGATACGAGATTCGGCATACAACACCCCGTAATGGAAAGTCGAACGCAGCGCCATGTTCACGTAGTATCCATGGGACATGAGCTTATGGTCGGCATCATAGAAAAAGCGGTAGTTGCCGTTCTCGATCAGCCGCGTGCAACGGGTGGCGAACTCCGGAAAGGTCTGCCGCACGACCATCAGCCCTGCCGTCAGCCAGGACGAATTGACGAAAGAGACAAAATTGCTGGTCCGTTCCAGCGTCGTCGTGTTGTAGTAATTGAAATAGAAGCCTCGGTAGCTTTCCAGCGCCTCCAAGGAAGTGAGCGTCGCCGCGAGCCGTTCCAGCGCTTCATGCCGTGTGATGAAACCGAGTTCATGAGCGGCCGTCACTGCAATAAAGTAAAAACCGATATCGGTAACACTGGCGTAATCGCCGATTTTTGAATCGGAGAGATTGACCGAGCCGTTGCCAAACTGAACGCGATCCAGCGGCAGACCATGCAGCCTGTCGGTCAGGGCATCGAGGCCGCGCCAAGTGTCGCGAGCGATTCGATAAAGGAACTCGCGCTCGTCGGAAGGTAGAGTCTTGCCATCGACCAGGAGCGTAACAGGCCAACCGGCGAGTCGCTCCCGCAACTTAGGGCGTGCCGCCGCTTCGCCACCCAAAGCGTCCTCCCAGGTCTTCTTCTTTTCGGCAATGACCAAATCGCCGGTGCTAGGCCCAGGCTTGCCGGTCTTGATCAGGGCGATATCGTCGACCCAATAAGCTCCCTTGCGGACGCGCATCTCGTGCGGCGGGAAACTGATTACGAAAGCCGACAATTCCTGCCAATCCTTGATGCCGATCATGTAATTCAAGGGTACGACGACCTGTCTCCACTGATCGGTTATGCCGCTGACCATAAAACTGCCGACTTCCGGCATCCCGCTTCCGGTCGCCTCCGGACGGCGAAACTGCACCTCGAACTCGGGATTGAAGCCCTCGGCCGGATCACCCTTGACCCAAAAGCTCAGATGATCGAAATCCGCAGCATTCAGACCTTTCAAGTCCAACGAGGCACTGAACTCACCGCTGGTTTCCGGGAGATCCACCGAATCGCCCGACGGCGGTAAGGCATAGCGCACATGGAGAGATCCGCCGGGCCGCACGTTCGTCCTGCTTGGGTCAAGGCGAAGCACCACCGCCCCCGGCTGGCGCTCGGCAAGAACCGACCAACCGCTCAGGGAGGCGGGTTCCTCCGCCTTGCCGTCGAAATCCGCCAGAGAAAGCTCTTTCGCTATCGGATCGTCGCTTGAGGCCAGGTCACTTCCCTGGACCGAAAAAGCCATCATACCCAAGCTGACTGTCAATAACAGTTGTGTTATAGGGTTCACTGTCAACACGCTGGCCCGCCCTCCCGAAGCGGCGCGGACCGGCCTAAAGCCATCGAAGCGGCTAAGGATAGAAGATGGCGGCGGGCATCTCAATTCGCGGTCATTGGAATCATGCCGTTACCTGTGTCTGTGTCGAAGTAGAACGGACTCGTGAATCGACACCAGCGGAAGTTCTGACGCTCAATTTTCCAGGACAATTGACTCCGGACCGAGCCAGCGTGCACCTCATCGTCCGCCAATGTCGCCCGAGCGCTTTCTCGCCGCCCTTTGGTACCCGATTTCAATGTCGCTGAGCTGAGACGGGTTCCACTCTTTTGTCAGCTTTTGATGACATCAAAATCCGCTTTTTCCGACTTGAAGCGGGCCTGTGCTTCGGTGTCCACTACCGGCCCAACAGCGAGGCTCCGTTCGCCTTGTCGCGTCTCGTGTGATTATTTACCGAGAAGGAGTTATGCTCTGTTCGAAGCCCGGAGCCTTCTCCAGGAGATATTCGGTTCGTCCAAGTGAGGTTTCTCTCCATGCAGATTCGTCTTCATAAGAACGCCCGTACCACCCCGGCCGTTCGGCAGGCCATTCAAGCGTCCACGTTGAGCGAGCGCGCCTTGGCCCAAAAGCATGGCATTAGCCGAACGACCGTCCGCAAGTGGAAACACCGCTCCTCGGTCGAAGATGCCTCACACCGGCCCCACACCCTCAGAACCACGCTCACGCCCGCCCAGGAAGCCATCGTGGTCTACCTCCGCCAAGCTCTGCTCCTCCCCTTGGATGATCTCCTGGCCGTGACCCGGGAATTTCTCAATCCCGCCGTGTCCCGTTCCGGGCTAGACCGCTGCCTGCGCCGCCACGGGGTGGCGTCCCTCAAGACCCTGCTTCCGCCTACAGAGAAGGCGAAGGTCAAACCCTTCAAGGCCTATGAGCCCGGCTTCCTTCACCTGGATGTTAAGTACTTGCCCGCCATCGACGGCGAACCCCGCCGATACCTGTTCGTCGCCATCGACCGCGCCACCCGCTGGGTCTATGTCGCCCTCAAGCCCAACCGCACCGCCTTAAGCGCAAAGGACTTCCTCAAAGCGGTGATTCAGGCCGCGCCTTTCCGCATCCAGAAATGCCTGACCGACAACGGCTCGGAGTTTACCGACCGTTTCCTGACCCGAACTCGGCAGCCCTCGGGGACGCATGAGTTTGACCGCCTCTGTACTGAACAAGGCATCGAACATCGCCTGATTCCGCCGGGCCGGCCCCAAACGAATGGCCTGGTGGAACGCTTCAATGGCCGCATCGAGGAGGTGTTGCAAACCCATCACTTCGATTCAACCGCCGATCTGGACACCACCCTGCACCGCTATGTCGAGCTGTACAATCATCACATTCCCCAAAAGGCCTTACGCCATCTCACCCCGATCCAGGCTCTCAAAAACTGGCAACTGTCCCATCCTCATCTTTTTCGAAAGAAGGTTTACGATCTTGCGGGACTTGACACTTACGCCATCTCACCCCGATCCAGGCTCTCAAAAACTGGCAACTGTCCCATCCTCATCTTTTTCGAAAGAAGGTTTACGATCTTGCGGGACTTGACAACTAGGATGCGCTGAGGAACGAAGCGCATCGTTCTGTAGCATTCCAAGGATAGAATCGACGATCGCCGTGCACCATCCACCGCCGGAAAACACGACGTGCGTCTGATCCTTTTATCGCTGCTCCTCGTCCTGATTGGCGCCTGCAATCGAAACGGGGAGAAAACCGTCCTCGAATTCTGGGCTATGGGGCGGGAAGGCGAGGCGGTTCAGTCTTTGATGTCGGAATTCGAGCGGCGCCATCCTGCGATTCGGGTCAAGGTACAGCAAATTCCCTGGAGCGCCGCTCACGAGAAACTGCTCACCGCTTATGCGGGCGATGCGATGCCCGATGTTTTCCAATTGGGCAATACCTGGATACCGGAATTCGTGGTTCTAAACGCTGTGGACAGTCTGGACGATCGGCTGACGGCTGAACAGCGCGAGGACTATTTCCAGGGCATTCTCGAAACCAACGAAATCGACGGGAAGCTGTACGGCCTGCCGTGGTATGTCGATACGCGCCTCCTCTTTTACCGAACCGATATCCTGGCCGAAGCCGGCTTTACCGCTCCCCCTAAGACCTGGAACGAATGGCTCGTCATGATGGCGAGGGTAAAAGCGCTGTCCGGCGGAGAGCGCTATGCTGTGCTCTTGCCCATGAACGAATGGCAGGTGCCGGTAATCCTGGGCCTCCAGTTCGGGGCGGAACTGCTTCAAGACGAAGCCCGGTTCGGCAATTTTCAGAGCGACGCTTTCCGCCGCGCCTTCCGGTTTTATCTCGACATCTTCCGTCAAGGGTATGCGCCCGCCGTGTCCGAAGCTCAGGTCGCGAATCTCTACCAGGAATTCGCGACTGGCTATTTCGTGATGTACGTCACCGGCCCCTGGAACATCGGCGAGTTCGAGCGACGGCTTCCGAAAGCGCTGCAAGATAAGTGGGCCACGGCCCCGATGCCGGCTCCCGACGAAAATTATCCTGGACCGTCTCTAGCGGGCGGTGCCAGTCTCGCCATCGCGCGAAGCTCCGACCACAAAGATCAAGCCTGGAAGTTAATCGAATTTCTGTCCCAGCCCGAACAACAGCTCGCGTTCTACCGTCTGACCGGCGATCTCCCTCCCCGCCGCTCTGCTTGGCGGCATCCCGATCTCGCGACGGCCGTTCGCACACAAGCGTTCAAAACTCAGTTGGAACGGGTGGTGTCTACGCCGAAAATACCGGAATGGGAACGCATCGCGAGCAAGATCGCCCATTACGCAGAGAAAGCGGTGCGAGGTGAATTGACCGAAGAACGAGCTCTGGCGGCCCTGGACGAAGACGTTAACCGGATTCTCGAAAAACGCCGCTGGCTGTTGCGGAAACGAGCACCATGAAAATCGCTCTCTCGCAGGTGAATCCCGCTTTCTGGTTTCTCTCGCCAGCTTTGACGCTGATTGCTGTCTTCTTTTTTCTGCCTGTCGCGGCCTCGCTGCTTCTCAGCTTCACCGATTTCGACATTTACGCTCTTGGCGATCGCGAACGGCTGCGCTTCGTGGCACTCGACAACTATCTCCGTTTGCTCCGCGATCCCTTGTTCTGGAACGCGCTCAAGAACACTCTCTATTTCGTGCTCGTCGGCGGCCCGTTGTCGGTGGCGGTATCACTCGGCGCGGCGCTTCTGGTCAATCACCGCCTGGTCCGGTTCAAAGGGTTGTTCCGCTCACTGCTGTTCCTGCCGGTGGTCACCACCCTGGTGGCGATAGCCGTGGTCTGGCGCTACCTCTACCATCCCCGCTACGGCTTCCCGAATTATGTCCTGGGACTGCTCGGAGTCGGGCCTATCGATTGGCTGGGCGATCCCGACTGGGCCATGCCGGCGATCATCCTGATGGCGACCTGGAAAAACTTCGGCTTCAACATGATCATCTTCATCGCCGGGCTGCAAAGCATTCCCGCCCGCCTGTACGAAGCCGCTGTCATCGACGGCGCGAACACCTGGCATCAATTCCGCCACATCACCTTGCCCATGCTGGGGCCAACTTTCGTTTTCGTTACCGTCATCACGATGATCGGATATTTCCAGCTTTTCGCCGAACCTTACGTGATGACCCGGGGGGGCCCGGCGAACAGTACCCTGAGCGTCGCGCTTCTGATGTTCCAGGAAGGTTTTCGCTGGTGGAATCTCGGCTACGCCGCCGCCATAGCGTTTACGCTGTTTCTGATCGTTCTGGCAGGAACTTTGTTGCAGTTGAAGCTGAGACGAAAGGAAGTCTGAGCGTGGCGGTCTTTTCGGGAAATCGCATCAAAGCACTGCTAATTCACCTGGCGCTGATCTTGGCAGTGCTCATAACCCTATTCCCGCTGCTCTGGATGGTATCCGTGTCCCTGATGCCTTCAACCGAAGCGAACCGATTCCCTCCCCCACTCGTGCCGGAATCACCCACGTTCGAACATTATCGAATCCTGTTCTCCCGCCTGAATCTCGCCAGGTATCTTCTGAATAGCACGCTGATCGCTACAGTCGTCACGGCATCGTCCCTGCTGATCAATTCCTTGGCCGGCTATGCTTTCGCGAAGCTTAGGTTCACAGGGCGCGACCGCTTGTTCCGTCTACTCTTAGCGTCCATGGTGATTCCGGCGCAAGTCGCCATGTTGCCTTTGTTTCTGATGCTAAAAGAAATGGGACTGGTGAACACCTACGGTGGGGTGATCGTGCCCGGCATGGCGAGCATTTTCGGCATCTTTCTGATACGGCAGTATGCACTCTCGATTCCCGACAGCCTACTGGACGCCGCCCGCATCGACGGCGCCGGCGAATTCCGCATCTATCGAACGCTGGTTCTGCCCCTCTGCAAGCCGATCCTGGTCACCCTCGCCATTTTCACCTTCTTGGGCGCCTGGAACGATTTTCTATGGCCGCTTATCATTCTCGCCGACAACGATCTCTATACGCTTCCGGTCGCGCTCGCCAACCTGCTCGGCGAACACGTACAGGACACCGAACTGATGATGGCCGGGTCGGTGCTTACCGTGCTGCCGGTCGTCGTTCTGTTTCTCGTCTTGCAGAAGTACTACATCGAAGGTCTGACACTCGGAAGCGTGAAGGAATGACGGTGTGGCACCCGATGGATCTTAGGGCACGTTAGAGCGTTTTCACTTTGCTTTCCGGACACGACCGGCGTTGCGAAAATCATTTACTCGTAATGGATAGCTTCAGAATAATCGGGAAGGCCCGAGCGATCATGCGGCGTCCGAATGTCGAGGGTCGAACCTTTCGGTGCGCCCCCACAAAGGCTGTGGTAGGGTCGATCATTCCGTATGTCCCGCCATTTCGCGGCATACGGCGGGTTACGGCCTAGCGGCCTAACCCGCCCTACGACTGCATTTCCTATCCCGTAATAAAGAGGATTAATGATGTCGAGCTTTCCACATCTCGACGCCTTTTATTCATATCTATTTCGGTCAAGATTTCGATCTCATTGCGGACAACATGGAGGATTTAGTCGCTGACTTCGCGCGTAGCAGTTCACCTGATGATATCTGCGCCTTACGTGTCGATATTGCTCGGTTTCTTCAACAAGCCGATGTCGAATCCGCTTTCAAGCAGATGTACGAAAACGATGTGGATCCGCATGATTGGCACCATACCGCAGACTCGTTCTTGCGGCGCATCGATTTTCTGCTTAGCAAAAATGACCCGTAGGCCGACACGGTGTGTGTGAAGACTGTCCGGAATCAAGTCGGCGACACATCAGCTCGAGCGTGGCGCCACAAATCGCCGTCCATACACTTTGCTTAGACCAACACATAAAGCCCAAGCAGCCAAACGTGCGTTTGGCCAACCAGTATCGGGAAAAGGCGTTTACCTTGAACGATGCGGTTTGTGCCTCGCCGCAACCTACCTGCCTGCTGGCATGACGATTGTGGCCGAAATTTCTGCCTAATCAGGAGAACGCTTGCAGGCGTTTTCGAGCTTGTCGGCACTGGCGCTCTCCGGTTAGCGCCGGAACCAACGACAGCAACCGCTCCACCAAGCCGAGAACTGCTCTAATCATTACCGCGCGTCCGCTCGAATCCTCGCAGCACGTCCGCAATCCGTTCCACCGCCCGCTCGATGTCCTTACGGTCGATAACGAGCGGCGGCGCGAAACGGATGACGGTTTGATGGGTCTCGCGGGTGAGAATGCCGTTGGCCATCAGCCTCATGCAGAAATCGCGGCCGGATAGCTCCGGAATCAGTTCCAAACCGATGAACAAGCCTTTGCCGCGTACCTCTCGAATGAGAGGGCTCTTCAGACTTCGTAGCGCTTCCAGAAAATAGGCACCTAGCTCGGCCGAGCGCTCGGCCAGCCCCTCCTCGACGATCACGTCGAGCGCCTCCAGTCCGACCGCCGCGGCCAGCGGATTGCCGCCGAAGGTGCTGCCGTGATGGCCCGGGCCGAATACGCCCATCACCTCGCAGCTCGCCAGGAACATCGAAACCGGCAGCAGCCCGCCGCCCAGCGCCTTGCCGAGGATCAGGCCGTCGGGTTTCACGCCCTCGTGCTCAGAGGCCAGGAATTTTCCGGTCCGTCCCAGCCCGGTCTGAACCTCGTCGCACAACAGCAAGACATTCCGCTCCCGGCAAATCCGGGCGCATTCGGCGAGATACCCCGGCGGCGGGACGACGATGCCGCCCTCGCCCTGGATCGGCTCGACCAGAAACGCCGCCGTATTCTCGGTGATCGCGTCGGCCAGGGCTGCCGCATCGCCGTACGGAATCAGTTTCAAACCCGGCGGAAATGGTCCGAAACCTTCGCGGTAGCTGGGCTCGGACGAGAGACCGACGATCGCGATGGTGCGCCCGTGGAAATTGCCGTTGCAGGCGATGATTTCGGCACGGTCCGGGGCCACGCCCTTGACTTGATACGCCCATTTGCGGGCGGCTTTCAGCGCGGTCTCCACGCCTTCGGCGCCGGTGTTCATCGGCAGCGCCATGTCCTGCCTAGTCAACTCGCAGGCCCGCTCGAGGAATGGCCCGAGCCGATCGCTGTGAAAAGCCCGCGAGGTGATGGAGAGCCGCTTGGCCTGCTCGGTCAAGACCCCGACCAGGCGCGGATGGGCATGACCGTGGCTCGCGGCGGAATAAGCGCCCATCATGTCGACATAGCGTTTCCCTTCGACATCCCACAGATAAGCGCCCTCGCCCTGGGTTAAGACCACCGGCAAAGTATCGTAGTTGTGCGCGCCATAACGTTCGGTAAGGCCTAGAACCTCTGCCGCCCCGATGGGTCGTTCGGGAACCGCAGCGGCCAGCACGAGATCGCCGGCGAGATAAAGCGTAGCGTTGTTCCTATCGCGCGGAGGATCGAATTCGACGATCTCGATGCCGAGAAAATCCGGGTTTCCCTGGAGCATGGCCAAGGCACCCTTCATCTCCTCTCCGGAAATGCCGCCCGCCACCGGCGTCGTCACCCCCGGTGCTTCCTTGGGATCGATAGCATCGAGATCGAGCGAGACCCCGAAGCCGGCGGTGCCGGATCGGACGATCGTCAGCGCTTCGGCCATGACCTCGTTCAGGCCGCGCCGCAAGACTTCGTCGAGATAAAAGACGCGGACGCCCAGCCATTCCAGCAGGGCGCGCTCAGGCGGCTCGAAACTGTGCACGCCGACCAGGCAGACATGCTTGGGAGACAGCTTTGGGCTAAAGCCGTCCAGGTTCACCAAGGACGGTTCGCCGAAACCGAACAGGCATGCGAGCGGCATGCCGTGCAGCGCGCCGCTGGGGCTGGTCTCCGGTATGTGGCTGTCCATGTGGGCGTCGATCCAAATCAGCCCCAAAGGACCTCGCTCCGCCAAGGCCGCCGCCGCGCCGGTCCAGGTGCCCACCGCGCAGGAATGGTCGTCCCCCAGGACAGCGAAGAATTCGCCGGCTCGCACGGCACGCTCGGTTTCCTCTGCCGTCCGCTTACAGAGTTCCGCCACCTTGGGCAGGTTTTCCGGTATCCGCTGCGGATGCAGGATCGCTTGCCAGGCGGCCGAAACGCCCCGGTTCGTCAATCTCCGATCCAGTCCCAAGTCGCGCAGGCGTTCCGGGCCGGTCTCGGCGTCCCGGTCAAAGGCAACTCCGATGAGGCGTATCGATTTCAGAATACGTTCAGCCATGAGAGATGCTCCGGAAACCCATAGAGTAGGTTCAGTCTATCACCGCATCACGCTCATTTATTCAGGCCCGTAAATACCCTCCTGGTATCTACGGGCCACCGCCCAGGCCGGTACACGCCCGGCCTGGGCTCACGCGGCTTGTTGCCGCGCCGGGACATCCCTGCCCCGGATTTACCCGGCCGATATTTATAGGCCGGGTTAATAGGCCCGCTGCCTTTAGAACGAATTCCCCGCACGCCGTTCCTGACTGAAACCCGGGCCATGGCACTATAATCCAAGCACCGACCGAATTGTTTGAACACATCCGAGGTGGGGTCATGAACGACACGGCTTTCGAGCGAAGAGTGCGCGATATCGGGGAGAACCTGTACCGTCTCGCCGGAGAATCGCCGCCCTCCCTGTTCGACCCTCGGGGCCTACGAGGGCGCGTGTTGATGCGGGCCATGCATGACGAAGCCCTGCGCACCGCGCTGTTCCAATTCGTCGACGTATTGCCGGTGCTGGAGACCGATCAAGAGCTCGCCCGCCATTTTCGGAACTATCTGGCGCCTCATGCCGACCGGCTCCGGGGACTCTTGGGGCGCTTGTTCAAACTGGGCGGTCACTCCTTCAGCGGTTTCGCGTTGCGCCGCGCAGTATCGCGTCTCGCGCGCCAATTCGTCGTGGAAGAGCAGAGCGATCGCCTGAACCGGGCGCTGGACGCCATCTCCCGCATACCGGCGGCGGTCACGGTCGACGCCGTCGGCGAAGCGGCCTTGAGCGAGCGGGAATGCGATGTTTATTTAGGCCGGTACCTCTCGCTACTCGATCTACTGGCAGCGAACGGCTCGTTGAACGGAAACCCGCCCATCCACATCTCGGTCAAGCTTTCGGCCCTGACTGCCCATTTCGATCCGCTGGACTACGCCGGCGTGCGCCGCCGCGTGTTCGATCGGCTGCAGCCTTTGCTGGCCAGGCTCCGCGAACTTCGGGCCGGCATGACCGTGGACATGGAGCATTACGAACTCAAGTCCCTGACCCTGCGCCTGTTCCGTGACCTAGTGGAAAGCGAGGGACATGACGGCTGGTATCCCGGAATCGCCCTGCAAGCCTATCTCCCGGAAACGGCCGACGATCTTCGCGAGCTCATCGACTGGGCGAAGCGCGCACAACGCCGCGTCTCCGTGCGACTCGTCAAGGGGGCCTACTGGGACACCGAGGTTGCCCTGGCCGAACAGCGCAATTGGCCTATCGCCGTGTTTCTCGACAAGCCGGCCACCGACGCCCAGTTCGAATCCCTGGTCGATCTCTTGTTCCGGCATAAAGATGCGGTCTATCCCGCCGTGGGCAGCCACAATTTTCGGAGTCTCGCCTACGCCATCGCGTCGGCGTCCCGATACGGCCTTTCCAAGACCGACTGGGAGATCCAGATGCTCTACGGCATGGCCGAGCCCTTGCGCCACGCCGTGACCGCATCGGATGTCGCGCTTCGGATTTATCTCCCCACGGGAGAGCTGATACCGGGCATCGCCTATCTGATCCGCCGCCTGATGGAAAACACCGCCAATACCTCCATACTGCGGCAGACCTACGTCGAAGGCGCCGATTTGGACGATCTCTTGGCCAAGCCGGAAGGGTCCGAACCCCGAACCGAGACGCCTCCTCCCGCTTTCGTCAACGCGCCATTGAAGGATTTCAGCCACGAGCGGGTTCGCGAAGAGTTTCGCCGGTCGCTGGCGGCGGTGCGCAGCAGGCTGGGTGCGACTTACCTCCTTGACATCGCCGGCGTTCCGCCGCAGGGTGCGGCGCTGGAAGCGTCGCGAAATCCGGCCCGGCCATCCGAGATTCTGGGCCAGGTGGCGGTCGCCGACGTCGATCACGCCGAGCGCGCGGTGCGCAACGCCAATCGCGCATTCCCCGGCTGGCGCGACATGCCGGTATCGGCTCGCGTCGCGCTGTGCCGCCGGGCGGCGGACATCATGGACGCTCGCCGCGGCGAACTGGCCGCCTGGCAGGTTCTGGAAACGGGAAAGAATTGGCGCGAAGCCGACGCGGACGTGGCGGAGGCCGTCGACTACTTGCGCTATTACCCCTACCGGATGGAGCAACTGGCCGGCTGGCAGCCCACCCGCTGCTTTCCCGGCGAGCCGAACCATCTTCGCTACGAACCGCGCGGCGTCGCCGTGGTGATTCCGCCCTGGAATTTTCCTCTGGCGATTCTGACCGGCATGACAGCGGCGGCGCTGGTCGCCGGCAATACCGCCATCGTCAAGCCGGCGACGCCGGCCAACCTCGTCGCCCATGGCTTCAAGTCCGTCCTCGACGAGGCCGGCTTTCCGCCCGGCGTGTGCCAACTCCTACCCGGAAACGGCGCCACCGTCGGGCGATACCTGGTCAAGCATCGGGACGTTCATGTCATCGCGTTTACCGGCTCCAAGGCGGTAGGTCTCGAGATCCTTCAGGAGGCCCACACGCTCGCCCCCGAGCAGCGGCATATCAAGCAGGTGGTCTGCGAGATGGGCGGCAAGAACGCGATCATCGTCGACGAGGACGCGGACCTGGACGAAGCGGTCGCGCAAACCCTGTATTCCGCGTTCGGCTATCAGGGCCAGAAATGCTCGGCCTGTTCGCGGCTCATCGCCGTGGGCCGGGTTCACGACCGACTGGTCAAGCGGCTGGCGGAGGCCCTCGACAGCTACGACTACGGCCCGCCGGAAGATCCGGCATTTCTGTTCGGGCCGATGATTACCCGCGACGCGCAGCGGAAAGCCCAAAGCTACATCGAGCTGGGCCGGAGCGAAGGCCGGCTGCATTACCTCGGGCGTGTGCCCGCGGATGGCTTCTATTGTCCGCCCGCCCTGTTCACCGGCATCGAGCCCCGTCACCGTTTGGCGCGGGAGGAAATCTTCGGGCCCGTGTTGGCGGTGATGCGCGCCCCTACGTTCGAAGCCGCGCTTACGTTGGCGCTGGAGTCGGATTACGCGCTCACCGGGGGGGTCTTCTCGCGCCTGCCCGACCATCTCGATCTCGCGCGAGACCGCTACCGCGTCGGCAATCTGTATCTCAACCGACGTACCACCGGCGCCCGGGTCGGCGTGCAGCCCTTCGGCGGTACTCGGCTTTCCGGCACCGGCATACAGGCCGGCGGCCCCGACTATCTCAAGCAGTTCCTATGGACGCGTGTCGTGAGTGAGAACACGCTGAGGCACGGTTTCGTTCCGAACCTTGAATAGATACTGTTATCCGGGTCAAGTGCCATGGAGTGCTGGATCGAAGGGTTTTCCGGACTTGAGGACGCCGAAAGCGACCTGGAGGAGCTTGCGCATCATGGCACCGATGATGAGCTTGGCGGGCTTGCCCGAGAGCGCGAGCCGGTTCTTGAAGGGCTGGCCCCAAGCGGTCTTATACAGGATCACCATAGCCGGCATGTAGAGGGCTTTGCGCAAGAAGGCATGGCCGACTTTGGACAGCCGCGGCTTGGTTTTCACGCTCGTTCCGGACTCCTGCCGGCGCGGGTCGAGCCCGGCGAAGGCGACGGCTTGTCGGCTATTGGCGAAGCGGCTGGGCTCGGCATAGAAGGCGAGCAGAATGGCGATGGTGCGTTCCCCGATACCGGGGATGCTCTCGAGTAATTCGCGCTTTCCCTTCAGATCGGGGTTAGAGTCGATGTGCTCATTGATGGTTTTGATCAGGCTCTTGATCTGCTGATCGAGCCAATTCAGGTGTTCTTGAATGTTGGTGCGCACCGCGTCCCGGGCGACCTCCAGGCGGTTACTTTCCTGGGTCCGCAGGGCTTGCAACGCATCCAGACGCAACACGAGCGCGCGCAAGGCGATTTCGGCTTCGCTTCTCGCCTGCCAGGGAGGCGGATGGCGTTCGGCGCAAAATTCGGCGATGAGGCGCGCATCGACGGCATCGGTTTTGGTCCGGGTTAAGCGGGAAGCGGCATAGGCTTTGATTTGGGCGGGGTTGATGACGCTGACAGTGAACCCTTGGGTAGCCAAGCACTGGGCGACGTCTTCCCAATACACCCCAGTGGCTTCCATACACACGTGAACATTCCGTGCCTCTGGGCCGGTGAGCCAAGTGACGAGGGTGGCGAACCCGTCTTGGGAGTTGGCGATGACTTTGGTTCGGAACTTCCCGTTGGGGAGGCGTAACGCGCAGTCCAGTTTGGCTTTGGCGACATCAATTCCGAGATAAAACGTGGGCATCATGAACCTCAAATGATCTACCTTGTGAATGCGGGCTGCCGGCAAGCCGGGCCGAAGATACTGTTCGATCGCTCGATGAGGGTGAGCGACTGCTGCATCGATCTACGCAACGGGCTTGGTGTCCCAAGGGCGGGAACGGCATCCAGTCGCTCAAACCTGGAGCGCCCTCCAGGCCTGGGGTGACCGGTCGGGAGTCTTCTCCAACCCCTTCCGAACCACACGGAATTCATAATACAAGGTCGGGAATCCCTTCCCGACGTTCACGCTCCGACCGAGCGTCTGCCGATGCCCCCGACAATGGCGCGCCAAGGCAGGCAGGTTCTATCCGAGGGGGAGCCCGAGGACGGGGCTACAGATCCGGTTGCCGGCGAAACCGTCCACAAACAGGCTCTTTCAGAAGAGGATATCCGGCTTCAGGAGCACGGCTACAACAAAGCTCACAACGAAGCTAAATTCGGCCCAGGTGGTCGCAAGGACAATCCAGCGCCACCAGCGCGGCGCCAGGTCGATCGTAACCACATGACCGGTTCTTTTTTGGAACCAAGGTGATACCAAGCAATGGCCGAGGGTCAAGGCCGCCACCCCGGGCAAGGGCGGGGTCGGCTTGATCAGCTCGCGCCCGGTCCGGCGGCGATGCCAAGGCATGAGAACCCACTCGATAAAGAAGACACCAACAATTCCGACCAGGCAACTTACGCCCCAAATCATGGCTACTATTGCAAGAATCACTTCCCCGGTGCTCACCAGCCGGCCACCCTTTCCGTTACGTCGTAGATTAACTCACCAAGTATAGGACCACCCATGCTGCCCGCATATCCTCCACCGAAGCTGCCTATGCCGCCGACAATGGCGCACCAGAGCAGGCTGGACCCACCCGTAGGTACAACCAGGGCAAGACTGCAAGCTCCGTATCCGGTGGCACCGCCTGCTAGGCCGCCCAAGAGACTGCCACCCAGTCGCCCGGTTTCGCTGACTATGCGCCGGTTTCGGTCCGGGCGGTTTTCCTCGATGTGGCGCTTGATCTCGGCCGCCGACCAGGCGGTATCCAGGGCGATGCCGATATGGCCGAGCGCCTTGGCCTGTCCGGCTGCCCGGTTCAGTCCGGCGACCCGTTGACGCAGCTCCGGTATCCCGCCGGCAGCGGAGCCCGCTTGCCGCCAGCGGTGAACGATGCGCTTGCTGGAGAGACCCAGCCTGCGGCGGATGAGCGGTTCGTCGGGACCGACCAGGCCGCGGCGCAGCCAGCCGCGCAGCGAACCGTCGAGCCGGTTCAGCAGTTCCCGGCGGCGGCGCTGGAAGACTGCTCCGCTCAACTTGCTCGAGGACGAATAGGTGTCCTGGTAGAGTTTCTGAAGTTCGTTGAGAATCTCGGTGATATCTTCGATGTGACGCTGCCAGGTGTAAGCATAAGCTCCGAGCCCGCCGGGCGTCTGCAGCGTCTGCGTATACTCCAGCAGTTCGTAAAGCCGGTTGGTGATCTCCGGGTGTTCGATCGGTCCGCGGATGCCGCGTGGCCAGAACCGAGGTTCGCGCAGGTTGGCGGCAAGCTGGACCTCGGCGGCCGTGCAGACCTGGTCGGTCGGTACAACCAGCATGGTTCCCGGTATGAGGACAGTGTCCTCCGCGATCCCGTTGAGTTGGAAGAACCAGGCCAGATTGGCCGAATCCGGGTTCTGGTAGACCTCGCGGGCGTGGTCTGCCGCCATTACGGGCCTCTCGACAATCGAAAAATGGGGTTGGGTCCATGTTTCAGCCATGTGTCCTTGCTTTTCTTCTTGATGCGAATTTTGGAAAGAATAGACACATTTCCCCCACTTTCAATGGTGATAGAAAAAGACGCGGCAAGGCTACAAGCGCCCGGAACTGCCATTCCTCCCCGAATACCCGAGTCCGAAAATTGCCGAGCCAGGTCGATCGTGATCGCGTGACCGGTTGGCTAGATAGGGCGGGTTAGGCAGGCAGGCCGTAACCCGCCGCATGCCGCGAAAAGGCGGGTTACGCGGAGCCTGCCCTGAGCCCTTCGACAATGCTCAGGACAGTCCTGTCGAAGAGCCTGTCCCGAGCGGAGCCGAGAGGCTAACCTGCCCTACAAGCTTCGTCGGGAACGAATTCCCGACCTTGTATTATGAATTCCGTGTGGTTCGGAAGGGGTTGGAGAAGACTCCCGACCGGTCACCCCAGGCCTGGAGGGCGCTCCAGGTTTGAGCGACTGGATGCCGTTCCCGCCCTTGGGACACCAAGCCCGTTGCGTAGATCGATGCAGCAGTCGCTCACCCTCATCGAGCGATCGAACAGTATCTTCGGCCCGGCTTGCCGGCAGCCCGCATTCACAAGGTAGATCATTTGAGGTTCATGATGCCCACGTTTTATCTCGGAATTGATGTCGCCAAAGCCAAACTGGACTGCGCGTTACGCCTCCCCAACGGGAAGTTCCGAACCAAAGTCATCGCCAACTCCCAAGACGGGTTCGCCACCCTCGTCACTTGGCTCACCGGCCCAGAGGCACGGAATGTTCACGTGTGTATGGAAGCCACTGGGGTGTATTGGGAAGACGTCGCCCAGTGCTTGGCTACCCAAGGGTTCACTGTCAGCGTCATCAACCCCGCCCAAATCAAAGCCTATGCCGCTTCCCGCTTAACCCGGACCAAAACCGATGCCGTCGATGCGCGCCTCATCGCCGAATTTTGCGCCGAACGCCATCCGCCTCCCTGGCAGGCGAGAAGCGAAGCCGAAATCGCCTTGCGCGCGCTCGTGTTGCGTCTGGATGCGTTGCAAGCCCTGCGGACCCAGGAAAGTAACCGCCTGGAGGTCGCCCGGGACGCGGTGCGCACCAACATTCAAGAACACCTGAATTGGCTCGATCAGCAGATCAAGAGCCTGATCAAAACCATCAATGAGCACATCGACTCTAACCCCGATCTGAAGGGAAAGCGCGAATTACTCGAGAGCATCCCCGGTATCGGGGAACGCACCATCGCCATTCTGCTCGCCTTCTATGCCGAGCCCAGCCGCTTCGCCAATAGCCGACAAGCCGTCGCCTTCGCCGGGCTCGACCCGCGCCGGCAGGAGTCCGGAACGAGCGTGAAAACCAAGCCGCGGCTGTCCAAAGTCGGCCATGCCTTCTTGCGCAAAGCCCTCTACATGCCGGCTATGGTGATCCTGTATAAGACCGCTTGGGGCCAGCCCTTCAAGAACCGGCTCGCGCT
The DNA here is from genome assembly GCF_949769195.1 of Methylocaldum szegediense. NCBI lineage: Bacteria > Pseudomonadati > Pseudomonadota > Gammaproteobacteria > Methylococcales > Methylococcaceae > Methylocaldum > Methylocaldum szegediense. The sequence goes on along the minus strand of NZ_OX458333.1, from coordinate 4,808,034 downwards.
CTCGGGCAAGCCCGCCAAGCTCATCATCGGTGCCATGATGCGCAAGCTCCTCCAGGTCGCTTTCGGCGTCCTCAAGTCCGGAAAACCCTTCGATCCAGCACTCCATGGCACTTGACCCGGATAACAGTATCTACGGGGCGGTATGGTCGTAGGTCGGCAATCCTTTGCCGCCGAACCCCTTGGCCCGACGGCTACAGGTGGGTCCAGCCTGCCTTGATGCGCCATTGCCGGCGGCATCGGCAGCTTCGGTAACGGAGACGGGCTAGAGCATTTTCATACCGACGTTGCGGCTATTCGCGCGTGGATTCCTTCTACGGCAGTCCTTTGCCGACAAAACCGTGGTCGGGCGAACGAGCGTAGCGTAACCCGCCGTCTGCCGCGAACTTCTTGCCAAAAATAATCTCGAAAAAGATATTCCAACCGAGATCTACTTTCCTCCGGCGCTCCCAGTAGGCAATGGGCATTGCGCCTATTTTGGAGAGGAAACCGCGGCCGTGACCGGGCGATTCCTTGGCCGTTCGCGGTCCGCCAGACATGCTCAAGGAGAGAGTATGCATCGCAAGAAGGTACGAACCGCCGTCGTCGGCGTAGGCAATTGCGCATCCTCGCTGGTCCAGGGTGTCGAGTTCTACCGCAAGGTTAAGGATGGCGATGCCGTCCCCGGTCTAATGCACGTCAACCTCGGCGGCTATCACATTTCCGATATCGAGTTTTCCGCCGCCTTCGACATCAATGTGAGCAAGGTCGGCAAGGACCTGTCCGAAGCCATTTTCGCGGAGCCGAACAACACCTACCGGTTCTGCGAAGTTCCCGAAATCGGCGTCGAAGTCCGCCGCGGCGTCACGCTCGACGGTCTGGGCAAGTATCTCAGGGAAATCATCGAGGAATCGCCCGAGCCGCCCGCGGATATCGCCCAGGTCCTCCGCGACACCGAAACCGACGTGCTCGTCTCCTATCTGCCCGTCGGGGCTCGAAAGGCTACCGAATTCTATGCCGAGCAGGCTCTCGAAGCGGGCTGCGGCATGGTCAACTGCATTCCCGTCTTCATCGCCTCCGCCCCCCGCTGGCGCAAGCGCTTCGAGGAAAAAAACCTCCCCCTCATCGGCGACGACGTCAAATCGCAGGTAGGGGCAACCATCGTCCACCGGGTGCTGGCGAATCTTTTCCGCGAGCGCGGCGTCCGGCTGGACCGCACCTATCAGCTCAATTTCGGCGGCAATTCCGATTTTCTCAACATGCTCGAACGGGAACGGCTGGAATCGAAGAAGCTCTCCAAGACCCGCGCCGTGACCAGCCAGCTCGACCATGCCCTGTCCGACGCCGAAGCGCACGTCGGCCCCAGCGACTACGTGCCCTGGCTCACCGACCGCAAGTTCTGCTACATCCGGCTGGAAGGCACGACCTTCGGCAATGTGCCGCTGCACGGCGAACTCAAGCTGGAAGTCTGGGATTCGCCCAATTCCGCCGGCGTCGTGATCGACGCGGTGCGCTGCGTCAAGCTGGCGCTCGATCGGGGGATCGGTGGCGCACTGATCGGACCGTCCGCCTGGTTCATGAAATCGCCGCCGGAGCAGTTCACCGATGCCGAAGCCCGTGTCCGCACGGAGGCTTTCATACGCGGTGAGATGCCTCATTGACGGGACAAACCGTAAGATGCGGTCACGACGGAACCGCACTACGCAAGCTCAGGACAGACATCGCACGCGATTGAGGCGCTAAACAAGCTCACTGCAGCTAACGTGACCTTACCGATTCGATGACCAAGAAACCATCCACTAACTCGAGTCACCCATCCGGTACCATCTGGACACGCGAACTGATCGAGCGACGGGTCCGCGAGTTGGGCGAATGGTTCCACAACCTCGACCTCGGCGGCGTACACACTGCTCCGGACCATTTCCTCGGCGATTATCCCGCCGTCAAATGGCGGCAGTTCGCGGACGCCCTTCCCGCCGATCTGAGCGGGCGGTCGGTGCTCGACATCGGCTGCAACGCCGGTTTCTACGCCATCGAGATGAAAAAGCGCGGTGCCTACCGGGTCGTCGGCATCGACTCCGACGAGGCTTATCTGGCCCAGGCCCGCTTCGCGGCCGAGGTCAAAGGGCTGGACATCGAATTTCGCCGTCTGTCCGTGTACGACGTCGCCGCTCTCGGCGAAACCTTCGACCTGGTGATCTTCATGGGCGTGTTCTATCACCTGCGCCATCCTTTGCTGGCGCTGGACCTGATCCATCGACACGCCGCCCGAGACCTTTTGCTGTTCCAGTCCATGCAGCGCGGCAGCCCGGAAATCGAGGCGGTGGGACGCGACTACCGCTTCGAGGAATGGGAAATCTTCGACCGGCCCGGTTTTCCCAGGATGCATTTCATCGAGCATCGCTATGCCGGCGACCCCACCAACTGGTGGATTCCCAACCGAGCCTGCACAGAGGCGATGCTGCGCAGCGCCGGATTCGAGATTCTCGCCCGTCCCGAGGAGGAGGTTTATGTCTGCCGCAGGATCGAGCTGAACTTGGAAGATTGGGATCATCGGGCGGTTTATCCCAGTCGTGGCGGGAATCCCTGAAGCGTTTTCTAATCTGCTGTGCGGCGGTTCTGAATCGTCCCGTATGGCGCGCCCGAGCATCGCCGGCTGGAGCCGGAATTGCCCGAAGGGGCACGCGAGGGATCGCGTGCGGCGACAGAGGCACATGGACGGGCCTTCTGTCGCCCCCGGTTCCAGCCGGCGATGCGCAGGATCAGCGCGCCATCCGGGGGCCCTTTCTTTTGGTTACTTTTCTTTGGGCAAGCAAAGAAAAGTAACTCGCCCGCGGGGCGAGACCCGCTTCCAATTCACTGGCTGCCAAAGGCAGCCTCCTTAACGGTCTTTGCGGAGGAAACATGATCGAAGCAGTGATGCTTTGGAACGAACCCAACAACAAATCCCACTGGGATTTCGAGATCGACCGGGACTGGCGTCTTTTCGCCGAAATGGTGAATCTCGCGGCCGACGCCTTGCACGCCGAGCATCCGAATCTTGTCATCGTCCTCGGCGGCATTTCCCCCATCGACCCTTTGTTCATGGAACGGATGAAGGCTTACGACGTCATCCGTCGCATGGACGCGGTCGCCGTCCATGGGTTTCCGCTGGACTGGAACCACTGGCAGATTCACGAGTGGCCCGACAAGCTGAACGAGATTCGCGGCGTCGTCGACGACAAGCCGATCTGGATTTCCGAAGTCGGCGTCTCCAGCTTCGGCGCCGAGGAAGTGCAGGAATTCGGCCTCAAGCGAAGCGCGGAACTCCTGCTCGGACAGACGCCCCGGATTCACTGGTACAGCCTCTACGATCTACCCAGGGCCTGGCCCGCCACCACCCGCCACCGCGAGGCCGAAGGTTCGGCCTATTACCGCCACTTTTACATGGGCCTGCTGCGGGAAGACGGCACGCCCAAACCGGCTTTCCGGCATTTCTACGAGTACACACCAGATATGGGATTGTGCCAGTGGTTTCATTTCGAGGATCACCGGCTCGACGACGCGGTTCGGATCATGAAAGATCTGGGCGTCACCTATCTACGTACCGGCCTGAGCTGGGCCGACCGATTCCGGCCGAACGCACTCGACTGGTTCGACCGGCAGATGCGGGCGCTCGAACCCTTCCGAGTCACCGTAACCTATTGCTTCACCCCCGAGCACCGCGGCATCAATCCCCACCACACCAGCCCGCCGCAGCGCGTGGAGGAGTTCGCAGAGTTCTGCGTGGAGATGACCCGGCGTTACGCAAGATGACCACCTTTCTCTTGATCCGCCACGGCGCGCATTGCCTCGGGGGAGACATCATCGCCGGCAGGGCGCCGGGTGTCCGGCTCAGCCCTCTAGGTCACGAACAAGCACGGCACATGGCGGAACGCGTAGCGAAGCTGCCCGTACATGCGATCTACTCCAGTCCGGCAGAGCGCACCCTGGAAACGGCCCAGTACCTTTCCGACCGCATCGAGCTTCCGGTCCAGGTGCTCGAAAGTCTCTATGAAATCGATTTCGGGGACTGGACCGGACAGCCCTTGGAAGAGCTTCGCAGGAACGCACGTTTCCGGTTCTGGAATTGTTTTCGCAGCGGCACGCGAATTCCGGGGGGCGAGGTCATGATCGAAACCCAAACGAGGATCGTGGCCGACATGCTGCGGCTTCGCGAGCAACATGGCAAAGGCTGCATCGCTCTGGTCAGCCACGGCGACGTCATCAAGGCCGCCGTCGCCTATTTCTTAGGCGTCCCCTTGGACCTCTTCACCCGCATCGAAATTGGCCTTGCTTCGGTCAGCATCGTCTCCATCGACGAGCAGGGTCCCTGGGTACTTGGCATAAACAATCAGGGAGACGATTTGTTTATCCCAGAAAACCTCTGAGCCATCCGACTGCCATCGTCCGGAATCCCCTCCTCTATCTCTTATCGGATCGCCAACCACACGCCTTATTCCCGAATCCGAGAACCTGATCAGGCTTTATTCCTGCCATAGGTCAAACCATTTCCTTCCGTCTGCCGCCAGAGCGGCAGCTCTGCTAGTTCACTGCCGTCACAGCGGCAACCGTTCCGGGCATTATCAAATAAAGCCTTTTTACTTCAAAAACTTATCAAATGGCACGACGCTCGCTAAAGGGTGAGCAAGCCTCTTAGCGATTCGAGCATCGATCATAAGAACCTAACGTAAGACCACGAGAAGGCGGTATGTACACCAGTCCAGTTTCCTCCTCCCAGACGAACCGACCGGATCCGAGAACCTGGTTAATCGCGCTCGGCTGCGCCCTTTCTCCCACAGCTTTTGCGCTCAATACCGGTACCGACCTGAATTTGAGCCTGAAGCCGATCGCCGGGGGTATGGCGGGCGCTGCCTACGTCCGACCGCAAGAAGTGTCGGCGGCGCTTTTCGGCAATCCCGCCACTCTGACTCAATTCAAGGGGTTCAACGTCGGACTGGGCGCCGCGCTCTTGGAACCCGAGGTCGACAACTTTCAGAGCAAGAACGGTTTCACCAACCACTCGTACAGCCTCGCCCGGAACTATGTGGTGCCGGACGCCGCCTTGGGTGGAGAAGTTCTTCCGGGATTCGTGCTCGGAGCGGGAATTGCGGTCGATTCCGGGCTCGGGGCGGATTATCGCACTCACCCGATCAACGCAGGTGCCGGTCTCGGACTCGGCGGAAACGGCGCCGGCGGAGCTGCGACACTCCCGCTGCTCGTGGAATTGATCTCGTTCAGCGCCAACGTGGGAGCCGCCTACGAAGTAACACCGGATCTGTCGGTTGGTGCGGCGTTAACCGTAGGCGTCGGTTTCGCCCAGTTCGGCACCAGCGGAACCACTTCCGGTCTCGCCAGCTTGACCGGCGATTTCGGGGGGACCACGTCCAGCGTGCACAACATTTCGCTGCGCGGCTCCGTCGGCGCCACCTACCGGCTTACGCCTAACGTGACGATCGGCGCCTCGTTCAAAAGCCCACTTCGGTACAACTATCACAATGTACTGGCGACCACGGTGGGCGGAAGCCAGGACTACCAATCCGTCAGGGTCGAACAGCCCCTGGAAGTGGCCTGGGGCATAGCAGCCAACATCACGCCTCAGCTCCTGGTGGAAGCGGACGCGCTCTGGAAAAACTGGTCGAATTCGTCGCTGTACCAAGATGTCTGGCAGGACCAGTTTCTGGCTCTTTTCGGCGGGCAATACACCGTGGGCGACTGGCAATTCCGGGCCGGGTACAGCTACGCCACCCCGATACTTCGCGACGAGCCGCACGGTACGGTAGGCGGATTCAAAGGCGTCGGCACGGTGCCGTTGGATACCGCCGTGCCCGGCGTGCTCGACAGAAACGATGTCATCAAGGTCGTACAGACCACCCTCGGCCCCGTGATCTGGCAACACACTCTGACCGCGGGCGTAGGTTACGCCTTCACGCCAAAGTTCAGAGTGGACGCTTTCGCCGCCTACGCCTTCGAAGAATCCGCAAGCCGCGACACGCTTGCATTGGGACATTACCGGGCCGAGGCCGCCGAATGGGCGTTAGGACTGGGCGCCAATTTCAAGTTCTAAGGTCCTTTTCTTCTTAAACAAAACAAGGTGACAAATACATGGGCAAACTAAACCTCGTCGTGGTCTCGGGCAATCTGGGATCCCCATCAAAAACCCTCGCCCTGGCCGAACAGATCGTAGACGCCATCGGCCGGCTGACGCCGATAGAAACCAACATCCACCAACTGGCGGAACTGGCGCCGGCGATCGGTCCGGCCCGGCACCCCGGTGAATTGGGCGAGGCCGGAAAAACCGCACTACGCGCCATCGAAACGGCCAACATCCTGGTCGCGGCCACCCCTGTCTACAAAGGGTCTTACACCGGGCTGTTCAAGCATTTGTTCGACTTCCTCGATCCCAAAGCGCTCAACGAGACCCCGGTGATCCTCGCTGCGACCGGCGGCGGCGAAAAACATGCGCTCATCATCGAGCATCAGTTGCGGCCTCTGTTCGGCTTCTTCGGGGCGTATACCGTTCCCTCGGGCATTTACGCCACGGAGCGGGATTTCGATGGTACCCGCTTCTCAGATCCTATCGTGCTGGAACGCATCGAAACGGCCGCGCGTCAAGCCGTGCATGCCGCGCAGGCTCTCGCCGCAAGGCAACGGCAAGCCAGGGCTGCGTGAAGGGAGGAAAACCGATGTCCACACCCGATTACGAAAAGATCCGAGCCGATATCCGCAAGCTGGTCGACGAAGTCATCCGCTCCAACGCGGAAAAGGTCGACGAGCAGGGTTTGTTTCCGAGAGAGAACCTCAATGCGCTCGCCAGAGCCGGCTGGAACGGCGTTCTGATTCCGGAAGAGTATGGCGGCCTCGGCTTGGACCATGTGGCGTTCTCCATCGTTGCCGAGGAAATCGGCCGGGCCTGCGCCTCGACCGGGCTGGTCTACGTGATGCACACGGGCGCCGCTCAGACCATCAATCTCTTCGGTAATCACGATCAGAAACTACGCTGGCTGAAACCGGCGCGCGAAGGTCTGATCGGGACCTATTCCACCAGCGAAAAAGCCACAGGCGGCCATTGGTGGTTCAATCTGAGCGAGGCCGCGCGCGACGGTGACGAGTATTACCGGCTCAATGCCGAGAAATCCTTTACCACCAGCGCGGGCCAGGCCGATTACTACGTGTTCCAGACCCGCTCGCCCGGAGCCAAAAGCGCTACCGACATCACCTTCTTCATTGTCGACTCCAAGCTCGAAGGCATTCAGGCCGGGCGCTGGGAAGCCCTCGGGGTACGAGGCAATCACAGCGGACCGCTGCGTTACGACAACGTACGCGTCCACAAGCGCGACCGCCTGGGCGAAGAAGGCCAGGGTAAAGACATCGTTTACCACGGCGTCTCGCCGGTCTATCTGATCGGTCTAGGCGCGGTCTGGCATGGCGTCGCCCGCGCCGCCCTGGAAAAGGCGACGGAACACCTGACCAACACGATCCACCGGGACTTCAATCGCAAATTGTCGGACTACCAGGTGCTGCGTCAGCAGCTCGCGGAAGCCAAGGTCTTGGTGGAAAGCCTAAGACCCTGGCAGTTCGAGTTGGCGAGGCAGCTGGACCAGCTCCAGGCGGCCGGAGAACCGCAAGGCAAGATCCTACTTCCCTTGACCGAATTCAAGGTGCATGCGTCGGAAGTCGCCAACATCTCGGCCCGTAACGCGCTCGATGTCAGCGGTGGCTACGGCTACAAGAAAGGTCCTCTGGAACGCATATTCCGGGATGCCCGTGCCGGCATCGGCATGGGGCCTTCCAACAACATCGCCCGTGAATGGATCGGCAAATCCCTAGTCGGACTGCCTCTCGAGTTGTTCGAGCAAGGCGGCGAGTGAGCCTGGCACGGCGGCCCGGTTCACCATGACCGGGCAGCCGCTTTTTTGCCCCCCGATCCAAGACATTCCGGAGATCGACATGTCACAGAATGCATTGAAACAGGCGTTGGAAAGAACGATCGGCGTCGTGAGCAACGATCCGGCGAAGGCCCGCTTGCTGTTTCGGACAAGGAGCCGGCTGCTCGACGGGGTACGTTGCTCCGCCGAAGTACGGGACTTTCCACCCATCGTCGTCGACGAACCCGCTGAGCTCGGCGGAAGCAACGCCGGCCCCAATCCCGTGGAACTCGTCTTGGTCGCCCTCGCGACCTGCCAGGAAATCATGTACGCCGCTTACGCCGCGGTGTTGGGCATTCCCCTGGAAGCCGTGGAAGTCAACGTCAAAGGGGAACTCGACGTCCGTGGGCTGTTCGGCCTCGACGAGTCCGTGCCGGCCGGCTATCGAAAAGTCAGTTTCGAAACGGTTATCAAGAGCCCCGCGGATTTGGCGACGATACGGGATCTGGTCGCACGCGTGGAAGCGCACTGCCCGGTATTGGACACCTTGATCCGTCCCGTCGAAGTCGCCGGTACCGTCACCGTCAACGGCACATTACTGAATACGCCGGTCAATCATGCCGTTTAGGAGAACAAGATCATGAGCCAAGCATTTACCGTCGCCACATCCGATACTCCCGTCAAATTCGCCTACTGGGTCCCCAACGTCAGCGGCGGCCTGGTCATCAGCAAGATCGAACAGCGCACCCGCTGGGACATCGACTACAACCGTAAGCTGGCGCAAATAGCCGAACAGAACGGCTTCGAGTACGCGCTGAGCCAGATCCGCTTCACCGCGGGCTACGGCGCCGAGTATCAACACGAGTCGGTGGCCTTCTCCCACGCCCTGCTGGCCGCTACCGAACGCCTGCGGGTGATCGCCGCGGTTCTGCCGGGACCCTGGCATCCTGCCGTGCTCGCCAAACAGATCGCCACCATCGACCAGCTGACGGAAGGTCGTATCGCCGTCAATATCGTCAGCGGCTGGTTCAAAAGCGAATTTCACGCGATCGGCGAACCCTGGTTGGAACACGACGAGCGCTATCGCCGTTCCGAGGAGTTCATCCGCGCGATCCGCGGTATCTGGACCCAGGACAATTTCACCTTCCTCGGAGATTTCTACCGCTTTCACGACTATTCGCTGAAGCCCAAACCCTTGCAATCGCCGCATCCGGAAATCTTTCAGGGCGGCAGTTCCCGGGCGGCGCGTGATATGGCGGCAAGGGTGTCGGACTGGTATTTCACCAACGGAAACACGGTCGAAGGCATCAAGGCCCAGGTGGACGACATCCGCGACAAAGCGGCTCAGCACGGCCGCACCGTCAAGATTGGCGTCAACGCGTTCGTCATCGCCCGCGACACCGAAGCGGAGGCCCGCGAGGTGCTGGATGAGATCATCGCCAAGGCCGATCCGGAAGCGGTCAAGGCTTTCGGCCACGAAGTCCAGCAGGCCGGCAAGGCTTCACCGGAAGGCGAAGGCAATTGGGCTCATTCCACCTTCGAGGATCTCGTCCAGTACAACGACGGTTTCAAGACCGGTCTCATCGGAACGCCGGAGCAGATCGCCGAACGGATCGTGGCTTTGAAGTCGGTCGGGGTCGATCTGGTCTTGACGGGTTTCCTCCACTTCCAGGAAGAAGTCGAGTATTTCGGCAAACGGGTAATACCCTTGGTACGGCAACTGGAAGCCGGAACACTAGACAGAGCTGTCGCCTGATGCCGGCCGCTGGTAGCACCATGCACGAGCCCGTACCGATTCAAGAATTGTTCGGCAAGGCCGAGCGACTGGCGGCGGCTTTCGCCGAAACCGCGGTCGAACGGGACAAAGCCGGAGGAACCGCCAAAGCCGAGCGCGACCGGCTACGCGAGAGCGGCCTGTTGAACCTGATCATCCCGACCGAATACGGGGGCTATGGTCTCGATTGGTACGACACCTTGCGCATCGTCCGCATCATCTCGGCGGCCGACAGCTCGCTGGGCCATCTGTTCGGTTTTCAGCACCTGTTGCTGGCTACGGTGCGGCTATTCGGCGACCAGTGGCCGCATTATTACCGGGAGACGGTCCGGGGCCGCTGGTTCTGGGGCAATGCCCTGAATCCTCTGGACACCCGCGCCCGCATTGTCGCCGACGGCCGCCACTGGCTGCTGCACGGCATCAAGAGCTTCTGCTCGGGCGCCATGGATTCGGATCAGCTGGTCGTGTCGGGAATCTCCGATCAGGACGGTAAGCTGATAGTTGCGGTCATCCCGTCCGACCGGGAAGGAATCCGGATCAATTCCGACTGGGACAACATGGGACAGCGCCAAACCGACAGCGGCACCGTGGAATTCCACGAGGTTCGCATCTACGACCACGAGATCCTCAGGAATCCAGGGCCTTTAGGCAGCCTGTATGCGAGTTTGCGTTCGCTAATCGCGCAACTGGTCCTGACCAATATTTATCTCGGCATCGCCGAAGGCGCACTGACGGAAGCCAGGGCTTACACTCGCAGCCAGTCCCGTGCCTGGTTTCTTTCCGGCGTAGAGAGCCCTACCAAAGACCCTTACGTGCTGCAGAAATATGGCGAATTCTGGGTGGAACTGAATGCCGCGTCGCTCGCGACCGACCATGCCGCCCACTTGCTGGATGCCGCCTGGCAGAAGGAAGACGAGCTGACCGCCGAGGAGCGCGCCGAAACCGCCTTGGCCACGGCTACCGCCAAAGTGCTCGCCACTCGTGCGGGACTGGACGTGACCCAGCGCCTGTTCGAGGTGACCGGCGCACGGGCTACCACCTCGGCGGCGGGTTTCGACCGGTTTTGGAGGAACCTCCGCACACATTCTCTCCACGATCCGGTCGATTACAAACTACTCGATCTCGGGGAATGGGTTCTGAACGAACGTCCGCCCGTACCGAGCTTTTATTCGTGAGGAGTTCGAGATGCCCTACGATTCCATCGAAACCGCCCTGGAAGCGATCCGTAGCGGAGCCTTCGTCGTCGTCATGGACGACGCTTCCCGCGAGAATACAGGCTTTCTCGTGATCGGTGCCGAAAAGATCACGACCAAGACCATGGCCTTTCTGCTTCGCCACACCCGCGGGATCATCTACACTGCTTTGACCGACGAACGCTTAGACGCTCTGCAGCTCCCGAAGACGAGCGGAATCCACGGTGAGGCGCGGCACGCCGCGAGCGCCGTATCGGTCGATTTCAACACGGCCGTCGACCTCGGCCTCTCCGCAGCCGACCGCAGTGCCACCGTGCGCGCCTTGGCCGACCCCACAATAGGGCCTGAACGTTTTACCCGCCCGGGCCATGTGTTTCCGGTACGAGCGAGGCGGCACGGCGTGCTGGAACATCCCGGTCAGGCCGAGGCCGCTGTGGATCTGGCTCGGCTCGCCGGCCTTTATCCCGCCGCGGCACTGAGCACGATCGCCGCCGACGACGGTAGCCCGGTGTGCGGTTCGGCGCTCCTAGCCTTCGCGCAAGAACACTGGTTGCCCATCGTGAGCGTCGCCGACCTCCTCGCCTATCGCCGACGCACCGAACGATCCATAGAACATATCGCCGAAGCGCGCCTGCCGACATCTGCCGGCTCGTTCACGGCGCATGTCTACCGCTCGCTCCTCGACGGATCGGAACATTTGGCTCTCGTTAAAGGACAAGTACGGGGTGAGGACAATGTTCTCGTGCGAATCCATTCCGAATGCCTGACTGGGGATGTATTCGGCTCGCTGCGCTGCGACTGCGGCAACCAGCTGAAAATGGCTCTGACCCAGATCGAGCGGGCCGGGAGCGGCGTGCTGGTCTACCTGCGCGGACACGAAGGCCGGGGGATCGGTCTGGCCCACAAACTTCGGGCCTATGGCCTGCAGGATCAGGGACGAGATACAGTGGAAGCCAATCTGGACCTCGGGTTGCCGGTCGATTCCCGCCGTTATGATGTGGGCGCCCAGATTCTCGCCGATCTGGGGGTAAATACCTTGCGCCTGATGAGCAATAACCCGGTCAAATTTGCCCAGCTTGAAGACTATGGCCTCAAGATCGTGGGACGGGTGCCTTTGGAGGCAGCACCCAATCGGGAGAACCTGGTCTACCTTCGGACCAAGTCGGAAAAGCTGGGACATTGGCTGAACTTGGACGGCTGGCCCCTGAACGCACACAACGGCGCGAACGTCCCCTTGTCGGCGGAATGAGCGGTTCAGCGTCACGCGCGAAAATGCAGAGTCCGTAGGACATCCTCCTCACGTGGCCAACATAGCCAGCGCCTTTCTGGTGGGCTCCGTTTCCTCATCCCGCTGTCCGGCCTTACGGGGCGAATATCGGGGGGCGATCGGACCAGCGGGTTTCTAGCCTGCCTCTTATTTATATTTTGCATAACAAAATCATTTTTTATTACTGTTTCGAATTTGTGTGCATGTTAGTATGACGCGGCTTTCGTCAGCTAAGCTCGTGTCCTAACATGTCTTTACTCTCATTCCCCGACCCGTCCGCCATGGCGCTCTCGATCAGAGCGTCGGCGTTGGTCTTCGAAGATCCCAATTCCAAGAAACTACTAACCAGAATCCGGCTGCTCGCTCCGAGCGATGTGAATGTACTGATTATCGGCGAGACCGGAACCGGAAAAGAACTCGTCGCACGCCATATCCATGCCTTGAGCGCCAGAAGACACGGCCCTTTTCTGGCCGTCAACTGCGGCGCGTTGTCTGAAACGCTGATCGAAAGTGAGCTGTTCGGCCACGAAAAAGGCGCGTTCACCGGGGCCATCACCACCAAGCGGGGATGGTTCGAGGCCGCTTCCGGCGGCACCCTCTTCCTCGACGAAATCGGCGACTTGCCGCAAGCCATGCAGGTGAAATTGCTGCGGGTTCTACAAGAACGCGAGGTCGTTCGAGTGGGCTCTCACACACCTATTCCGATCGACGTGCGGCTGATTGCCGCGACCAATGTCAAGTTGGAAGAGGCCGTTTTAGCCGGGCGCTTCCGCGAAGACCTCTACTATCGCCTCAATGTCGCGGCGCTGAATTTGTTGCCGTTGCGTCAGAGGCCCGGCGACATCATGCCCTTGGCGCGCCATTTTCTGAGATTTTACGGACAGCGCCTGGGCTGCCCGGAAACTGCCCTTTCCCCGGATGCCGAACAGGCACTGCTGCAACATTCCTGGCCGGGCAACATCCGGGAGTTGGAGAATGTCATTCATCATGCGCTGTTGATCGCTCGCAATCGGACGATCACTCCGACCGAGCTGAACCTTTCGACCCTGCCGTTGCGCGAGCGTCAAACGCCTGCGGGTACCGCCCCGGAAGACTTGGACCGTGTGCTGGAATCACTGTGCGAAAAAGGCGGCCCGGATCTCTATGCTCGGATCGAACATGCGCTCTTTAGAGCGGCTTACCGGCATTGCAACGGCAACCAGTTGGCGACCGCTCGATTGCTCGGCCTCAGCCGCCACGTGGTTCGCGCCCGCTTGATTCAGTACGGGATTGTGCAGCGCAATGAAAAAGAACTGCTGTCCAATTCAGTCAAGCCCTCCCCAGCACCATCGAAGTCTCGAAGAAGTCTGTCGAATTCGGGAGCAACACCGTCGCTTGCGGACTGGCTGACACCGGAAACGGCCAAATCTGAAGCGACTCAGGATTGGTGGGGCTACTGACGAATTCGACACCGAATGATCATCAGCTGCCAAATCATCCGTTCACGTTACCATTCAATCGGAATAGCCAAGGTCGAGCCGTGTCGATTCCCGCAGCAACCGCACACGATAGAAGCGGGCTGCACGCTCTAGCCTTCGCCTTTCTTCTGGATCGGCCCGTGTCGAGCAGATCGCACACTGTCCGAGCCTGAACGCCGCGTAAGCCAAGCAATAAAACCTCAACGCCGGAACCGGCGGCGGCTTCCCTCCTGCGGCGGAGAACGCGCTTAGCAGACACCGCGCCGCTTCGCCCTCGAGTCCCCATTCCACGATCGCTCCGGCCAAATCCCAGGCTACCGGTTGCACTCCCACCAGGGTATGGTCGGCCTGATGCCCACTGCAATCCACTTTGATCAGGCGCTCGCCGGGACCGCGCAGCCATTCTTCCGGTGCCAGCCTGCCGTCGCCGTAACTCGGGCCCGACGGCACTACGACTTCGCCCATCCACTCGCGCATACTTTCGGCCGCCGTCTCGCCCAGACTTTCCCGAATATTCCAATAGACCATCTCCCTGAGCCGTTTTATCGCTCCCTCGTGTTCGGACTTTGCGACAGGGGGCATAGCCGCTTCTGCGATATAGCAGCCTATACCCGCAAGGATGGCAGAGTCGCACGATTCCCGGCTAAGGGGTTTTCCTTCAATCCACGGCCGCGCGACGAAACCGTAGGCAACATCGAGAGGAACGGCCATCCAGCCGCGTTTTGCGAGCCATGCCATGCGATCGCGGGCGGCCTCGGCTCCGCCGGTCAGGCCCTCGAATTTCCACAGCACGGAGGAACCGTCACACCGTACCACCCGGTATTTGTTCCGTTCGAACGCCGCGAATGCCGCTGGCCACTCGTCTTCGCTCGCATAGACCGCACGCCGCCACATCCCACCGCTCAAATCGTCCACCCGAACGAACGGGCCGCTGCGATACGCCAGCTCTTCCATTAGCGATCGGCCATTCCGAGTCATTTCGTTCAAACCGACGACGTAACACGGTGCGTCGGCCCACCATCGCCGCACGTCCTCGTTTCCGGCGTGTCCGGGTCCGCTGCGGTGTCCCGGAAAAAAGAAGATTTTGGATCGGTCGATACCGGCCTCGACCAACGCTTGTGCCGCAGCCGCCATCGACGAACCGGACAGTCCCGGGCCTTCGTCCACCACGAGTCCGAAACCCGCTCCCCGAACGGCCTCGCTCGAAATTTCCGTGCGCCGGGCATACGGATGCCCCGTGGGCCGAATCGTAAGCCGCCGCACGCTCCATCCGGCCTTGACCAGCACCCGCGCCACCACGGCCGAGAGACTCGTGCCTATGCTGCGGATGCCGACCACTGCCGCGCGCTTTGAGTCCGAATCCGCATGCTCGCGACTCCATCGCCTCGCGGCTTCGGCGTATTGCTCGGGATAGAGCGCATAGAACGCGAACCCTTCCGGCACTTTAACGCGCACCGTCAGATCCGGCGGTAGTTCAATCTCGGCCAGCGCTTTTTGAGTTGGCCCGGGATCGGCGTAACCGAGAAACGCATCGGCGGCGAGATCGGTGACCGTCATGACGCGCTGCACGAGCGGGTCGTTTCCCAGCCTGTCGGCTAGGGCCTGCTCCAGTTGTCCGGCTTCGATCAGCAGCCTGCGTCGGACGTCCCATTCGTCGGCCGAGCCACACTGCGGAGCTGCATCCGCTTGTCCATCCCTTGCTGACGAATCCGTCCCATCCTGCACATGGCCGCTCGCGCGCCCGGCCCATTGCCGAACTCGGTCCAGCAAGGCAGCGGCCTGAATCTCGTAACACGGATCACCGTAGACGATCATATTTCTTGGACCCCTGAGGCACATCGCTTTTCGCGCGTCATCTAATGCTTAAGACAGGGAATTCGGAAACGGCATGGAGAACCGAAGACCAAGGACGGGCATCTTGACCTTCCATCGCTGCATCAATTACGGCAGCTATTGGCAGGCGCGCTGCCTGGTGGAGGCTCTGCGCTCGCGCGGGCATGAGGCCGTCATCCTGGATCACGATGCCTGGCGGATCAAACGCGCCGAATGGGCGTGCGCGCTCCGGCCGGTCCTGCCGACCCCGGTTCCGGTCTCGGACTATCCGCTCTACGGTCTAAAGCTGTTCAAATTCGTGCGGGCCATATCCGCGTTGCCGCGTTCGCCGCCCTTCGATCCCGAAAGCGGAAATACCGACGAGTACTTCGACTACGTGATCGTCGGCAGCGACGAGGTCTGGAATTTGACCCATCCGTGGTACGGCGGGTGTTCCTTCTTCTTTGGAGAGGGTATCCGCACGCGACGGCTGGTCTCGTATGCCGCGAGCTTCGGAAATTACGACGGGTCGAAAGGACTCGAGCTGGTTTGGGCGGACCGGTTGCGCCGGTTTGACGCGATCTCGGTTCGTGACGAGAACTCCCGGGCGATTGTCGAAAGCGCTCTCGGCTTCGAACCGGAACTGGTGCTCGATCCCTGTCTTCAATTCATGCCGGAAGCCGAGGCCGCCTGGCACGAGCCGAACCGGCCTTTCGTGGCGGTTTACGGGCATAACTTCTCGGAAGCGTTCGCTCGTGAAACCCGCCGCTGGGCCCAGTCGCGCGGCTATCCTCTGGTCAGCCTGGGCTATCGAAACGACTGGGCCGATCGGCAACGGATCACGGCCGGGCCGCAGGATTTCGCCCACGCCATGGCCCGTGCCGAAGCGGTGGCGACCAATTTCTTCCACGGCTGCGTTTTCGCGCTGCGCCATGCAAAACCTTTCGCCTGCGAACGCTCACCGTACCGGTCCACCAAAATCGAAAACCTGATGACGATGATCGGCGGCGAGAAACACTTGTTATCGGAACACGCGACGGCGAACGATTTCGGCGCAGCCTTGAGCGAGCCTTTGGCGTCCTCGATGCTCGAACGGATCGAGCATTTCCGTCGAAAGTCGGACCATTATCTCGCTCGTGCGCTGGGTTGACGCCATGCCGTCTGCGGTTGGTCTACCAGCCTTAGCTCCGCGGGACATCGTCCGCTCCGGGCTGTGCATCGGTTGCGGCGCGTGCGTGTCACGGGCGAATTCCGTCGCCTCGCGGATGGAGCTGGATCGATACGGGCAATATCAGCCGACGGGTTCGCCTGAATGGCTGCGCCGCGGCTCTCCGGAATTCGCGCGGATCTGCCCGTTTTCACCTTACGCGAGAAATGAAGACGAACTCGCCGAGTGGCTTTTTCCCGGGGCCGGCGAACGCGATGCTGCCGTGGGAAGCTTTCGCTCCGCTTACGTCGGCCATGTCGCGGAAAAAGATTTCCGCGAACGGGGAAGTTCAGGGGGCATGGTCAGCTGGGTCTTGAGCGAACTCCTACGCACCGGCCGGATCGACGCCGCGGTCCATGTTGCCGCCGCCACTGACCCGCAGCGGGAAAGACGGTTCTTTCGTTACCGGATCTCGCGCACCGAAAACGAAATCCGGGCCGGCGCGAAGTCGCGCTATTACCCGGTGGAGCTGTCGGAAGCACTCATGAACATCCGCTCGAAGCCGGGCCGCTATGCCGTAGTCGGAGTCCCTTGTTTCATCAAGGCGGTGCAACTGCTCCGCACGGAGGACCCAGTACTGCGCGAGCGCATTTGCTACACCTTGGGACTTTTCTGCGGCCATATGAAAAGCGCGCGCTTCGTGGAAAGTCTCGCCTGGCAGATGGGTGTCACGGAAAGCGAGATTCAAAGCGTGGAATTTCGCCTCAAGGCCCCCGATCGTCCGGCGAACTGGTACACGGCTCAATTGACGCTCCGAAGCGGGCAAACGGTACGGAAGGATTGGTGGCATCTGGCGGACGGTGACTGGGGCGCCGGCTTCTTTCAGAACCCGGCCTGCAATTTCTGCGACGATGTCGTCGCGGAAACCGCCGATATCGCATTCGGCGACGCCTGGGTGGAACCTTATTCGTCCGATGGCCGCGGCACGAACGTTGTCATTGTCCGCTCGCCGGAAATGGAACGGCTCATGAAGACCGGAATCGAACAAGGCCGGTTGCGCCTGAAGCCGGTAGACGCCCGATTCGTCGAACGGACCCAGGCCGCCGGCTTCCGTCAGCGTCGAGAAGGGCTCGCTTATCGGCTATGCTGGCCGCGCCCCGGCTTAAAGCCGCGAAAACGTGTACTGCCGAATTCCCAAGGATTACCCATCCGGCGCAAGTTGATCTACCGCTCGCGCGCCCTAATCACGGCATGGAGCCATCGCGTATTCCTGTTCGCCCGTTTGATACGCAGGCCGGGGCTTTATATCCGCTGGGCGCGTCTGGCGTTGGCAATCTATCACGGGTTGGCTTACTCCAGAGGCAGGCTCGGAGCAATGATCGACCGATGGGGGCATTAGATTCGCCGTTTAAACCCATTCTCGCGAACGATGCCTGTCCTGAGCGAAGTCGAAGGGCCTGTCCTGAGCATAGCGAAGGGCGGTTCACTGCGTTCACCACATCCTACAAAGTCCAATGGTTCTTCTAAACGGAAAGCTATAAAGGATGCGGCAACCGCCTTTCGACAAGCTCACAGCGGGTATCATTCGCGCCTTCTTCACCCATGCTGCACGCGCCTGGCGCTGAACACGTTATGCACCTGGCTGATCTTGTCCAGCACCGAGCTGAGCTGTCCCCAATCCGATACCTCGGCCGTGATCCGCATGACCACGGTCTGATCGTCCCCATTGGTCTCGCTGTGGGTACGCACGATATTGATATGCTCCTGCGCCAGGATCTGGGTGATGTCTTTCAGCAGCCCCTTTCGGTCCAGCGCCTTGACTTCAAGTTCCACCGGAAAGACTTCCGGCTCGGCACCCCAGGCCACGTCGATCAGGCGACCTTGTCTATGGGGCGGCAGCTGGACGATGTTGTCGCAATCCTCACGATGGATGGCGACGCCCTTGCCCACCGTTACATAGCCGATGATCGGATCGCCGGGCTTGGGATCGCAGCAATGGGCAAAATAAGTGAGAAGATTACGGACACCCTGAATGGTCACGTCCTCTGACGCTCTTCCCGTGGCGGGCGGCAAAGGCTTTTTCGGCGGCGGAACCGCCGCGGTCTTAGGCTGCCATTCCGGGAGCTTTAACGCATTGACCAACTGCCCGGGCGCGATATCGGCGCGGCCGACGGCCAGCAGCAAATCGTCGCCGCGCGGCAGGTGGAAGTGCCGCGCCAATTCCTCGAGATCCACCTCTTTGATGCCTAGCTTCTGCCGTTCGCGATCCAGGATAGCTTTGCCGGCGCGAAGATGCTTTTCATGGTCCTGCTGCTTGAACCATTGCCGAATCTTGCTTCGGGCGTGGCCCGTCTTCACATAGCCCAGATGCGGATCAAGCCAACCGAGGCTGGGGCCACCGTGTTTGGCGGTCAGAATTTCCACCTTTTCACCGGACTTGAGAGAATAGGTCAAGGGCACGATGCGTCCGTTGACCTTCGCCCCACGGCAGCGATGCCCGACTTCGGTGTGGATGTGATAGGCGAAATCCAGCGGCGTCGCTCCTTTGCTCAGCCGGACCACCTGTCCTTTCGGCGTCAGCACGAAGATTTGATCCTCGAACAGCTCGGCGCGAAAATCTTCCAGCATCGCCTGGTCGTCACCCTTGTCCTCCAGCAGCCGACGCAGGGCGTTTATGCTGCGATCGAGAACCGCGTCTTGCTTGCCGCCTTCCTTGTAACGCCAGTGGGCCGCGACACCGTATTCGGCGAAATCGTGCATGGCCTGGGTGCGAATCTGGACTTCAACCGGCCGCCCCTCGGGTCCGATCACGACGGTATGCAATGACTGATAGCCGTTCTCTTTAGGGTTGGCGATGTAGTCGTCGAATTCCTTGGGAATATGCAGCCAGCGTCCGTGCACTAAGCCGAGCACCGCATAGCAGGTCGCAACATCGTCGACGATGACCCTCACGGCGTGCAGGTCGTACAGTTCCTCCAGGTCCAGCTGCTTGCGCTGCATTTTTTTATAGATGCTGTAAATGTGCTTGGGCCGGCCGTAAACCTTGGCATGGATGTGATGCGCCTCCAACTCTTGCCGCAGCATCTCGATGAACCGATCGACGAAAGCTTCCCGCGAGGCGCGGTTGATCGCCAATCGGTTGGCGATTTCACGGTATTTGTCGGGATTGAGATAGCGGAAGGCGAGATCCTCCAGCTCCCATTTAAGTTGCCCTAAACCCAGCCGGTTCGCCAACGGCGCAAAAATATCCAGGGTTTCCATGGCGATTCGTTCGCGCAACTCGCCTTCCTGGCTCTTGAGTAACCGCAGGCGCTGCAAGCGATAAGCCAGCTTGACCAGAACCGCGCGCACGTCGTTGACCACCGCCAGGAGCATGCGACGCAACAGCTCCGCCTGCTGCGGTTCCTTGACTTCGGTCGGGCGGTATTCGTCGAAGGTGTTGAGCCAATTGACCTTCTGCACCAAGTCGGCGACGGTCTCCCCGAATCGGGCCTTGATTTCGGCCTCCTCGAGCGTATCGCGGAGATAGGGATCGCTCAGCAGCGCGACTTGCAGCGTAAGCGCGTCGGCCCTTAGCCCCAAGAGAATTTCCGCGACGTCGATACCGCGCGGCCTAACGATCGTGTCCTGCTCCTTCGCTTTTAGGGCGAGACGCAAAGCCGCGATGATCCCATCACGCTCGGCTCCATTGACACCCTCCGTCAGCCGAAATTCGAAGTCATCGATGGAGTGGAAAGGGCTATCCAAGCGGTAAAGCGAATGTTTCATGAAATTCGGAAATGATTGCACGGGTCGAGCAAAAACATATGCAAACGGCGCACCAGCGCCGAACGACACTCAACCCCAGACCATGACGCGATTGCCTCCCGCGCGCTTAGCCATGTACATCGCGCTGTCGGCCTGGAACAGAAGGTCTTCGCCAGTCGCACCGTGGCGGGGGTACTCCGATACTCCTATCGAGAGCGCGCTGGTCAATACTTGGTCCTCGTAAACGATCCGCAAATCCTGGAACGCCAAGCGACAGGACTCGGCGCGCTGAGCCGCAGTCATCAGCGGCGCACCAGGCAGAATTGCCACGAATTCATCGCCGCCGAAGCGGCAAACAATATCCTCACTGCGCAGATGGCGCAGCAATAATGCCGCCAACTCCTTCAATACCAAATCGCCCGCCGGATGGCCGTAGGTGTCGTTGAGTGGCTTGAAACGATCGATGTCGATCATCACCAAGCTGAGGGGCCGGTCCTCCCGAGCCGCACGTAGCAGCTCGCGACGCAGCGTCTCCTCCATGTAGCGCCGGTTGAACAACGACGTCAACGGATCGCGTACCGCCAGGTCTCTCAGTCTTTCCTGCAATAGCCGGTTTTGGGCCAATTGGGCTTCAAGCTGCTCGTTGCTGGCCTGTAATTTGTCCTCCACCAGCTTGCGATCAGTGATATCGATCAGAAAACACAGAATCACGGACTGGGTACCTTTTCCATCCCGCAATAGACTGGCGGACAAATCGCCGCAAAATAGACTGCCGTCCTTGCGGACCAAACGCTTTTCCCCCCGGTACTGATCGAGTTTACCCTCCAACAGCATTTCGGCTCGTTCATACGTTAGGAAATCCTCTTCCGGGAGGGTGAGGTCGTTCGGACACAAGGCGCTCATTTCCTCGGCCGTGTACCCGAACATGTCCAGCCAGCACCGATTCACGTCCAGAAAGTCCAAATTCCTGTCGAATAAGGCAATTCCGACGGCCGCCTGGTCGAATATCCCCCAACACATCGTGATATCGGAACGAAACTTGGCTTTTTCCGGCTTGGAAACTTCCGCAACCATTTCGCTCAAAGCCAGCACGGCGATGCGCGTGCCACTCGTGTCCTCGGCCGCATTGGCGGTGATCGAATAGCGGCATGTTTTCGAGGCATTCTTAAGGACTACCTCCGCATGGGCCGTTTCATTACCCTGCTGCATCGAATCGAGTAGACGCTGCAGAACCTTCTGGTCGGGGAACAGCGCCGCCCCGTCGAGTCCAGGTTTGGCGGCATCGCCGAACAGTTCGCGAGCCGCACGATTGAGAAACAACAGCTTTTGGTCGGCACATCGAACCGTGAGAACGGGAACCGGAATCTGGTCGTTCCAATCAGGTATGGGGTTCGGAAACTCGGGATTCAACACGAAATCCTGTGGGGCGTGTATCTAAAATTGTCCGGTAAGCAAGCCGACCAGTCGCTAGTCGTTCCGCTAAGCACTAGCCATTCCGTTACTCGGATATTAGCAAGGGCTAAGATGAACATCCACCGCGGGCCCGAACTCGTTCCGGACTCTAAAACATTGGACCGTCTGCTGTGGCGAATCGTCGGCAGCCGACTCGTCGCTAGATAAGTCATTCGGCGACGCGATTTGTTCCGTGTCGTCGGCGAATCGGCAAGCTCAAGGCAGCAAATACCGGGCACCCCGAGCCGCTCTTACCCAGATTTCGAGCGGCCGACGGTCCCAATCGGCCGTTTTCGGCGTCTCTGCTCGCTCCCCTCACTCGAGCGCGGAGAGCTTGGCTTCCGTTCGGCGGATCCTCACCGCCTTCCCATTCATGTCGGGTCTGTCTTACGTTTGCACCGAGCACGCCGCTGAAAAACAATATAGATCGCGATAATCATTCCGTTGCCGGCATTTGTTCGCTATCGTCAAAAAACGCGATGTACGTCGCGGTTTAGCCATATTCATCAACACTTAATAATAAGAGGGGGAGAGATGAGCGAAACCAAAGCCGGCCCGGGCCGGCACAGAATCGTGGTCGTCGGCGGCGGCGCCGGGGGTCTAGAGCTGGTCACACGGCTCGGCAAACGCCTGGGCAAGAAGGCCGAGATTACGCTGATTGATTGCAGCCGTACCCATCTCTGGAAACCTTTGCTGCACGAAGTGGCCGCAGGCACCCTGGATTCCCATGACGACGAGCTGGAGTATCTCGCCCATGCGAGCAGCAACGGTTTCCGATACGTGCTGGGACGCATGGACGGCCTCGACCGCGCCAACAAACAAGTCCATCTGGCGGCGATGGTGAACGAAAAAGGCGAAGAGATCATGCCGCCGCGTACACACCCTTACGATATCCTGGTCATCGCGGTAGGCAGCATCTGCAACGATTTCGGTATCCCCGGCGTAACCGAACACTGCTTGTTCCTGGACACCACCGAGCAGGCGGAACAGTTCCAAAACCGGTTGCTGGAAGCCTATTTCCACGCCCACGCCACCGGCGGCGTCAAGGAGATCGGCCAGTTGGACATCGCCATCGTCGGCGGTGGCGCCACCGGCATCGAGTTATCCGCCCAGCTGCACCAGGCGACGCGGCTCCTGAGCGCCTATGGCCTCGACAACGTGAAACCGTCAGATATCCAAATTCACATCATCGAGGCTGCCGACCGATTGCTCCCCGGGCTGCCGGAGCGCCTGTCAAAATCCTCTCTCAAGCAACTGGAAAGCCTCGGCATTCAGGTCCATCTGGGTGAACGCATCGTGGAAGTTACCCAGGAGGGCATGAAGACCCAGAGCGGCCATTTCATCCCCGCGGCGCTGAAGGTGTGGGCGGCCGGCGTCAAAGCGCCCGATTTTCTGAAGTCCATTAAGGATCTCGAAACCAACCAGCTCAACCAAATCGTTGTGCGCCAAACGCTCCAAACGACGGTCGACGACGATATCTTCGCCATCGGCGACTGTGCCGCCTGCCCATGGCCGGAAAAGAACGCCACAGTTCCGCCGCGCGCCCAGTCCGCGCATCAGCAAGCCAGCCTCGTGTTGAAGAACATCCAGCGAAAACTGGAGGGTAAGCCTCTGCTCAACTTTCGCTACAAGGACTATGGCTCTCTGGTGTCGCTCGGCAAATACAGCACTGTCGGCAACCTCATGGGCAATCTTCTGGGCACCGTGATGATCGAGGGCCTGATCGCCAGGCTGGTTTACCTTTCCCTCTACAAGATGCACCAACTTGCGCTGTTCGGACCTTTCCGTGTCGGCATGCTGATGGTCGCCGGCTTCTTCCGGCGGAGATTGCAGCCGAAGATCAAGCTGCACTGAGCGTCTTCGAACCGAGCCAAGAGCCGAGCGCTCGCATCATTCCGATGGCGTCCCGATCAGAGTGGTCGTGGCCGAAAGCCCCTGATCGTCCACGACACGGACGGTGTGCCGACCCGGCTTTCCGGACCAGCTGATGGTGGCTCCCTCCCCCACATAGGCATCGTCCACGAACCAGAACAGACGGTGCCGGCCGCCTGAGGCGACCGCCGAGAACTCGATGGGGTTCGCCTCGCCAGCGCGGATCGGGTAATTCGCGTCCGGCTGAGGCGAGAGGATGCGGGGCGCCCCTGACCCGGCATCGCCGCCGGCGAGATCCTCGCAGGGTTTTTCGAAAGGTGGCGGAACGTCGCGGCGCACGCCCGCGAGGCGGAACAAATCCAGTTCATCGCTATCCCAAAATTCCGCCACCTGCGGCCGGCCGCGGGCTTCGTCGCCCCGGCACAGGCGCAGACCGCTGGCGGGATCCACATAAATCAGCCGGTGAACCGTGCATTGGCGAATAGGCGAAACGCCGCGAATGATCCATCCCTTTTTCCCATGCGGACACCAGGGCGAGCGTAGGGCGCCGGAGACCGGGCAAATCTCGACGCTCTTGAGCCCAGGAGGCGGAACGGGTCGGGTGCCCGCCTCCGGACGTTCCAGAGCAACGGCCTCGAGTATGGCGAAGAGGAGCGGACCGGCCAGCTCGCGGCCCACCAACCAACGATTAGGCGTACCGTCGAAATTGCCCAGCCACACTCCGGCCAGCAGATCGCCCGCCAAGCCCACCGCCCAAGCATCCCTGAAACCGGAGGAGGTGCCGGTCTTCCAGGCGACCGGAAGGGCGCTGGAATAGGCCCGAGCGCCGAAACTTCGTTGCGGGCGCGGATTAGCCTCGAGCATTTGCCGCACGAGAAAGGCGGCTTCCGGAGAGAGCAAACGGCGTGTCGCAGGAACGGGGTTCCCGGGCCGCCCGCCGCTCAACCAGCGCAATTCCCGCCACTCGCCTCCGTTGGCGAGCAAGGCGTACAGTCTCAACAAGTCTTCCATGGACAACTCCGCTCCGCCCATGGCCAGTGCCAGCCCGTAGTACGCTTCCTCCCTGGAAAAACGCAATCCGGCCTGTCGCAGGAACTGAAACAAGGTCGGCTTGCTCAAGCGCTCGAGCAAGGCAACAGCCGGAACGTTACGGCTGCGCACCAAAGCCTCGGTGGCGGACAAGGGGCCGTAAAAATCCCGCTCGAAGTTTTCCGGCTGGTATTCCCCTACCCGTAGCGGCGTGTCCTTGAGCAGCGTGTCCGGCGTGATCAGCCCCTGGTCCAAGCCCAAGGCATAAATGAAAGGCTTGAGTGTGGATCCGGGCGAACGGCGGGCTTTCAAGCCGTTGACAAAGCCCTGGATACGGCGGTCGAGATAATCGGCCGACCCGACATAAGCCAACACCTCCATGGTAGGGGCGTGAACCACCATGGCGCTGGCGTTAACGATACCCTGCGCGCGATGCTGGCGGATGAAGCTGGTCAACAACTCTTCCGCCAGCCCTTGAACCTTGGAATCTAGCGTGGAATGAAACGTGCCGTTACCGAACAGCTCGTGCAGGCGTTCGGAGAAATGCGGCGCACGCAGAGGCAGGTCCTCCCGCCGCCGAAACCATAGCCGCCCGAAACCAGGGTCGTCGCCGTAGACTGTCCGCCAGGCCTGCTCCAGCGCCGATCGGCCTCTCTTGCCCAGGGGCGCCCGCTGCGCGGGGTTCTGGGGAATCAGCGCCAAAGCCCGCGCCTCGTCCTCACTCAGCCGGCTTGCAGGTTTGCGGAAATAAACCCAGGCCGCGGCGCCCGCACCCTCGATATTGGCGCCGTATGGCGCCAGATTCAGGTATGCCTCGAGCAGCACCGCCTTGGAAAAATGCCGTTCCAGCCAGAGCGCGTAGGCGATCTGCCGGAGCTTTCCTTCCAGGGTGTTGGTCTTCAGCCGCCAGCGTTGGCGAGCGAGTTGCATGCTTAGGGTCGAAGCCCCCAGCCAGCGGTCGCGGACGATGAAGCTGTGCCAGGTCGCGCGAGCCAGGGCAACTGGGTTGACGCCAGGGTGGAAAAAAAACCAGCGGTCCTCGTATTGCAGCGTGGCCTGCCGGAGCGCCTCGGGCAGTTCCGCCAAGGGCGTCCATAAACGATATTTCTCGTCCGAACTCAGGCTCAACCGCAGTAACCGACCTTCCCGGTCGGTAACGGCGTACGAACTGTCGGCCTGGTTAACCAGCAAGGGCGGCGGGACCAAGCCCAGGACCACCCAAACGGAAACACCCGAGACCACGACCGAGAGGATGAAGCCCTCCAGGACTTTACGGCGGCAGAACCCAATGAAGAACGCCTTCGGCACGGCCATCGCGGATGAATCGGCCCACCCGCGTCATTCGCCCTTTCCGCGCACGCTCATTCCGTGACCCTTATCGTGCCCGCCAGTCCCCGGTACTGAATCTCGGTGTCGTACATCCCCTCGGCGAACACCGGCGGCACGGCGTAGGTGCCGATGTTGAGGGGTTTCAGGCGAAACTCGAAGTATTTCTCGCCGCCATCCAGGGCGCCGAAAAACACCACCCGGTCTTCCTGCACGTCGATATAATCGGGTTCCCACAGCGGCTTTTTTTCGATCGGCAGGGATTTGCGCGAAGCCAAACCGTCCTCGCTGAGGTCAATTTCGAAGCCCCCCGGAATCAGCATGACCACCGCCAGATTCTTCATAGGCCGGTCCGGATGTAGTGCAAGACGAATGTGGAGCTTGTCCTGCAAGCTGAGTTCCCGGATCTTTTCGCCCTTGGCGTCGAGCAACTGGCGGTTAATGGTGACGCCTTGAGAGATAGGCTTCGCCGGCGGGGTTTTGTCGTAGCCCCGTTCAGTGAGCTGATAGTAGAGGTTCCAGCTCGCGTCGCCTTTGATTTCGAGGGGGCGGGTGGTGGGTTCCAGTACGGCACGCTTGACGGTGCTGCCTTGCAGGGCCAGCGGAGCCGGCGGTCGTCCTGCCGACACCTGCAACGCCTTGCCATCGGCCTGAGCAAAACGGGACCAAAGACTGCCGAGGCCCAACAGCGCCCATGAGCCTCGGAACGAACTGACACGCTGCTTGACCAGATCCTGGGAGAGATCCACCAGATAGCGCCCGAACTGCGGGTCTTGCGAGTCGAGCGACTCCGGCGCGTGCTTGTTGACCAGATAAAGATAAAGGCTGAGCGCGTCCGGATCCTTCTGGATTCCCCAGGGCAGCGACCCGGTCTTTTTCCAGGCTCGCCGTACCTCGCCGAAATAGCGGTCGGCCTCGGAGTCCAGATGATGCAGCTTGTAGGCGGCGCCGAGGAAGAACCGAACCCGGTTGACGGGTTCCCCGCCCTGCTCCCACTGCCTCTGCATATCGGCATCGAAGGAACGCAGGCGCTCGGCCACGTTCCGTCCGGAGCGCGCCAGCAGATACAGAGCGTAGCTCTGCGCCTCGTGCTCCTCCGGGCGGTAACGCGGTGTCTGGGCGTATTGATCGGCAAAGGACATCGCCCGCTCGAACATCGAGTCCGCGACCTCGTAACCCCGATCCCGCGCTTCCAGCATCAGATGGGCAGCGTACAAGGAGTAGAACGGGTCACCGCCATCGGCAGCCGACCAAAAGCCGAAACTGCCGTCGTATTTCTGCCGAGTTTGCAGGATACGCAAGCTGCGCTCCAGCAGTCTTTCCGGATCGTCGGGCGACAGACCCAGCTCCGGATTAGCGCCCAGCACGACGGCAGGAAAGGCCTGACTGACCACTTGCTCAGTGCAGCCGTACGGGTAATGTTTCAAAAATTCGACGATGCCGCGCAGATAGGCGCCTGGCGTGACCGAGACTGCCAGTTCGGCGTGGCGCTCCGCATCGTAAAGCTCGCGTGTCAGATCCAGCGAACGGGTTTTGCCGGCCTTTTGCTCGTCCATGCGCAGCACGCCCATTTGCAGGGTGGTGAGCAGGGGTTGCGAGGGTCTGATGCTCATCTCCTCGCTGTAGCCGGCCTCCTCACCGCCGCCCGCGACGCGATAGCGGACTTCGATCGGTCCCAGCTTTTCCTTGGCTTTGGCGCGGAAGCGCACGGTGCCGTCCCGCCCGGGCGACAGTTTTAAGGTCTGCGGGTTGGGCGACAGCAGCTCCAGGGCGTCGCCGGCGCTGACAGACACTTCCAGAGACTTGTCTCCCGGCTTGCCCGTGGTGTCGGCCACCAGCACGCCCAAGTCGAATTCATCGCCGGGCGCTACCACGTAAGGCTGCTGAGGCTGGATCACGTATGGGTTGTGGGCGACGGTGCGTACGGCAGACGCTCCGATCTTGCCGGCGTTCACCGCGACGGCCAGCACCCGAACACTGCCGTTGAAATACTCGGGAACCGGCACCGACCAGACATGCTCTCCCGGCGCGGCATCGATGATGCCCGACCAGACCGCCAGCGGCGGCTTGCGCTTGCGGGCGAAGGGATTCTTGTACTTGCCGAAGGTTTCCGCATCGCCGTCGCCCCCGGGTGCGGAAATCTTCTGCACTAAGGCATAGTCCGGCAGAATCATGTCCAGGATCTGGTGGGTTCTGACCTGTGTCGCGTCTCGTGTGATTATTTACCGAGAAGGAGTTATGCTCTGTTCGAAGCCCGGAGCCTTCTCCAGGAGATATTCGGTTCGTCCAAGTGAGGTTTCTCTCCATGCAGATTCGTCTTCATAAGAACGCCCGTACCACCCCGGCCGTTCGGCAGGCCATTCAAGCGTCCACGTTGAGCGAGCGCGCCTTGGCCCAAAAGCATGGCATTAGCCGAACGACCGTCCGCAAGTGGAAACACCGCTCCTCGGTCGAAGATGCCTCACACCGGCCCCACACCCTCAGAACCACGCTCACGCCCGCCCAGGAAGCCATCGTGGTCTACCTCCGCCAAGCTCTGCTCCTCCCCTTGGATGATCTCCTGGCCGTGACCCGGGAATTTCTCAATCCCGCCGTGTCCCGTTCCGGGCTAGACCGCTGCCTGCGCCGCCACGGGGTGGCGTCCCTCAAGACCCTGCTTCCGCCTACAGAGAAGGCGAAGGTCAAACCCTTCAAGGCCTATGAGCCCGGCTTCCTTCACCTGGATGTTAAGTACTTGCCCGCCATCGACGGCGAACCCCGCCGATACCTGTTCGTCGCCATCGACCGCGCCACCCGCTGGGTCTATGTCGCCCTCAAGCCCAACCGCTCCGCCTTAAGCGCAAAGGACTTCCTCAAAGCGGTGATTCAGGCCGCGCCTTTCCGCATCCAGAAATGCCTGACCGACAACGGCTCGGAGTTTACCGACCGTTTCCTGACCCGAACTCGGCAGCCCTCGGGGACGCATGAGTTTGACCGCCTCTGTACTGAACAAGGCATCGAACATCGCCTGATTCCGCCGGGACGGCCCCAAACGAATGGCCTGGTGGAACGCTTCAATGGCCGCATCGAGGAGGTGTTGCAAACCCATCACTTCGATTCAACCGCCGATCTGGACACCACCCTGCACCGCTATGTCGAGCTGTACAATCATCACATTCCCCAAAAGGCCTTAGGCCATCTCACCCCGATCCAGGCTCTCAAAAACTGGCAACTGTCCCATCCTCATCTTTTTCGAAAGAAGGTTTACGATCTTGCGGGACTTGACACTTATCCCAGTCCGCGCGCAGCACCGGAAGCTCGCACTCAACGCCTTTCTCCATGTTAGCCGAGGCGCCGGCGCCGTCCCGATCGCGCAAACGGACGACGCCGGGTTTGAGTTCAAACCGGAGCTTGCCGTCTTGCGCCGGCCGCACCAAGGCATCGGAACGGACCACGATCCGAGCACCATGCCCAGATTTCAAAGGCACCGGATGGTTTTCGCCCAGGGTCGCGACGAACACGGGGTTGTCTACCGGGTAGTTGAAATGCAGTAACGCCACTAACTCCCGCCTAAAGGGAGCTTCGCGAATGTCGTTCCAGACGCAGGTCTCGAGCGTCGCCTTCAGCGGGGGCGTACGGTAGGTCAAGCGGAGCGTGTCGAGACGATAGCCTTGCCGCAGGCTCACGCCCTGCAGCGTGATCGTCAGCGAGGTATCGGGCTCGAAGGTCCTATTGGCTGGCAGGAAAACCAGGCGGGACGGATCCTCCCATCGCCAGACGCCATCCAAGTGCGGTTCCAGCTGGGGCGAAGGATCAGGTGTTTGGCCCACCGCATCCAAGGGCGCGACTTCGTGGGGGAAGTTGAGCACCAGCATCGAAGTCCAGTGCCGATGATTGAGAAGGTAGACCGTCGGGCTCACGGATTCCCGCCCCTGGTCGCACCCGGAAAGAATCGATGAAATTAACCCAGTCAAAATGAAAAAACGAAAGATGGACCACCAAAGGCGCAGCGCTCGGCCCATAAGTTTTTTTCCTTTTTAGAATCCCCAAGTAACTTTACGTCGACACCGGGCCCAACGCCCAAAATCGTTGGTTATTCACGACATGACGAAGGAAATCGGTGGCTCAGGCCAAACGGAAAGGTTGGCATGGGAAAGAGCCCACTCGAGAGCGCTGTCCTTGGTTGTCGCCGCCCTAGGCCTTAGGAACCACACACACCTGCTCACAGAGCGGCAATCGAATCACGAATTCGCTGCCTTTGCCAAGTCCTTCACTCTTGACTTCGACCTGACCGCCATGCATCTCAACGATCTTCTGAACGATCATCAAACCTAGTCCGAGGCCGCCTTGTCTGCGATCCAGCGTACGAGTGGCTTGGGTGAATGCATCAAATAAATGAGGCATCAAAGCGCTCGAGATACCTTCCCCGGTATCGCGAATGGAAATGATCGCTTTCCCGTTTTCGGCGACTGCGGTAAGCCAGATGTGGCCGCCTTCCATCGTGTATTTGGCGGCGTTGTCGAGGAGATTCGAGATGACCTGAACCAAGCGCACTTCGTCTCCTTCGAGATAAATCGGCTCTTCCGGCATCGTGACCGACAGCGTGTGGTGTCTCGAATCGATCAGCGGCTGGCTGGTTTCAACAGCTTGCGTGACGACCTTTGCGAGATCGACCAGGGTCGTTTGAAGCGTGAGCTTGCCCTGTACGATACGCGAGACATCCAATAGATCGTTGACCAATCGCACCAGGTGATCGAGCTGCCGGTCCACGACATCGCGCGCCCATTGCAGCTTGGGATCGTGGGTATCCAGCTTGCGCATGACCTGAACCGCATTTCGGATAGGCGCCAGCGGATTTCGGAGCTCGTGACCGAGCATGGCAATGAATTCGTTCTTTTGCCGATCGGCCTCGCGTAGCGCTTCCTCGGCCCGCTTGCGGTCGGTGATGTCCCGTAACACCCCGATCATGCGCACGGGCGTACCCTGCGCGTTATAGTGGAACTCTCCGATCGACGAAACCCAGCGAACCGAACCGTCCGGCCAGACGATGCGGAAATCGCAGTCGTAGCGGAATTGATGGTCCCTCGCTTCGTCTACGGCGGCCGAGACAAGCGGCAAATCCTCCGGATGTATTCGATCGGAAATCATGTGTTCGTCCATCACGGTTTCCTTGGGTGGATAGCCAAAAAGCGCGGCGTGACGAGCATTCCCCACGACTTTGTGGCTCTCGAGGTCCCAATCCCAGGTCCCCATCTGGGCGGCATCGATCGCCAATCGGTACCGCTCTTCGCTTTCTCTCAATGCCTGCTCCCGCTTGACGCTTTCGCTGATGTCCATGACCACCACCGCGGCGCCCGCAATGCGACCGGACGCGTCACGGATAGGTGCGGCGCTGTTGTGAATGCTTGCCCTAACCCCGTCGAACCTCAGAATTTCCACCAGCTGCCCGACGACCGGCTCTCCTTTTTTCAACACCTGGGCCGGTGCCCATTCATCCGGCTGGACCGGCTTGCCGGTATCCGCCCACCACGCTTTAAAGACGGTATAGTCGTCTACCGATCGCACAGGCGGACAAGGTGCGTCCCAGACCTGATCGACGGCCCGATTGGCGCCGATGATGCCGCCTTGGGCGTCCAGGATGGCGACGCCCACGGGCAGGGTTTCCATGATGGCTTCGAGCCGGTTCCGCTCATTCACAACCTCGGCATGCGCCGCATTTAGCGCCTGTTCGGCCTTTTGGCGCTCGACGATTTCCCGCTCGAGCCGCTCCTTCTGCCGCAGCACCTCGAGGAGCGCCTTTCGCTCTCCGCTGCGCAGAAGCGAAATCATGAGGCCCAGCACGCCACCCACGATCAGTAGCAGCATGGCTCTGAGCCACTCCTTCTCTTCGAAGATCTGCCAGGACTGGTAAGGTTCGATCAAATAGAAAATGGCTGACAGGGTACTCAAAACCGTGGCGAGGAACCCCGCGCCGAAGCCGCCCTGCCAGGCCGCGAGCGCCACACCGAGCAGGAAAAGAAGCAAAGGCGGCGATCCGGTAAAAAGCGGCAGCAGAAGATACTGGATAATCGCTACGATTGCAGTCGCGATTACCGCTACGACATAACCGTTCGTCAAAACTCGTTTGATGGGAAGTCTGTGCAAGGAAACCGCCTTTATCGATCAGAATCTGTCCGGATAATACCGAAGCGCCAATATCTGTTGCGGAAAATACGACACCTCGAACAAAATCGCCATGACAAAACTGATACATCGGCCTGAACGGCGTTGCCGCCGGGACCTCGACTCAAAGGGATTTCGGCTCCGAGCGATAGCTAATCTTCCGCGACGATTAGCCGGATTGAGATTGCCGTTCGCTTTGGGGTAACGTAGTCCAATGATCCTCGACCGCTTTCATCCCGCCGTCTCGGCCTGGTTCCGCGACGCCTTTCCCGCGCCCACCGAATGCCAGACCGAAGCCTGGGACGCCATCAAATCCGGCCGGCATACGCTGATTGCCGCGCCCACCGGCTCCGGCAAAACCCTCGCGGCGTTCTTGGCCGCCATTGACGACCTGGTTCGGGAAGGCGAAGTCTTCGGCTTGCCGGAAGAAACCCGCGTACTCTACATCTCGCCGCTCAAAGCGCTGAGCAACGACATCCACAAGAACCTCGAAGCGCCGCTGGACGGCATCAACGCAAAACTGTTCGAGCTCGGCTCGACCGACGTGGCAATCCGCTCGCAGGTCCGAACCGGCGACACCCCGGCGCTGGCGCGGGCGGCCATGAGCAAGCATCCGCCCCATATCCTGGTGACCACGCCCGAGTCGGTTTATATCCTGCTCACCAGCGAGGGCGGCCGGCGCATGCTGAAAACCGTGCGCACGGTGATCGTCGACGAAATCCACGCGGTGGTGGGTAGCAAGCGCGGGTCGCACCTGGCCTTGTCGCTCGAACGTCTAGAACGCCTGGTCGAGCACCGCCTTACCCGCATCGGCCTCTCCGCGACCCAGAATCCTATCGAGTCGGTCGCCCGCTTTCTGACCGGCGGGGCCGATTGCCGCATCATCGACACCGGACACCGGCGCCGGCTCGACCTTGCCATCGAATTGCCCGATTCGCCGCTCGAAGCGGTGTTGTCCCAGCAGGCGGCCAAGGAAATCTACGACCGCATGACGGCGCTGATCGAGGCGCACAAGACCACGCTGATCTTCGTCAACACGCGCCGCCTGGCGGAACGGGTGGCCCGCGCCCTGAGCGAACGGCTGGGCGAAGAGCACGTCACCTCGCACCACGGCAGCCTGTCGCGGGAACAGCGCCTGTCCGCCGAACACCGCTTGAAAACCGGCAAGCTGAAAGCATTGGTCGCCACTGCCTCTTTGGAACTCGGCATCGACGTGGGCGACGTGGACCTGGTTTGCCAACTGGGTACCACCGGCTCGATCTCCACCTTTCTGCAGCGGGTGGGCCGTTCCGGTCATTTCGCCGGCGGTTTGCCCAAGGGCCGGCTGTTCCCGGCCAGCCGGGACGATCTCATCGAGTGCATCGCCCTGCTAGACGCGGTGCGGCGGGGCGAACTGGACCGTTTGGTCATGCCACAGAAACCGATGGACGTCCTGGCCCAACAGATCGTGGCGATGGTGGCCGCGGAGGATTGGTCCGAGGACGAGCTCTATCGCACCGTCTGCCGGGCATATCCCTACCGGGATCTGAGCCGGAAGGAATTCGACGACGTTGTGAAGATGCTGGCGGAAGGCTTCAGCAGCCGGCGCGGCACGCGCGGTGCCTACGTGCACCGGGACGGTATCCACAAGCGCCTGCGCGCCCGTCGCGGCGCGAGACTCACCGCCGTGACCTGCGGCGGGGCGATCCCGGACAATTCCGAATACCGCGTGATCCTGGAACCTTCGGGGGAATTCATAGGCACCGTCGACGAAGATTTCGCTATCGAAAGTCTGGCCGGTGACATTTTCCAACTCGGCAACGCGAGCTGGCGAGTCTTGCGCTTAGAAGCCGGCACCCTGCGCGTCGAGGACGCCCGTAATCAGCCGCCCAGCATCCCGTTCTGGTTCGGCGAAGCCCCGGGGCGGACGCACGAGCTGTCCTATGCGGTGGCGCGGCTACGGCGGGAAATCGAGGATCGTTTAGAGGACAACGCTTGTGATCGAAACCTCAACCTTTCCGCCGCCAGAGCCTTTCTCGAAAACGAGGTCAGCATTTCGCCGCTGGCCGCATCGCAGGCCGTCAATTATCTCGCCGCGGCCAAACTCGCCTTGGGTACGCTCCCAACCCTGGACACCTTGGTGTTCGAGCGCTTCTTCGACGAATCGGGCGGGATGCAGTTCATCATTCACGCGCCCTATGGCAGCCGGGTCAATCGCGCCTGGGGCCTCGCTTTACGCAAGCGCTTCTGCCGCACCTTCAATTTCGAACTTCAAGCCGCCGCCACCGAGAACGCCATCATTCTCTCCTTAGGCACTTCGCAAAGCTTCGCGCTGGAAGACGTCACTCGTTTCTTGAATACCCGTACCGTGCGCGACACCCTGGTGCAAGCGCTGCTCGCAGCCCCTATGTTCACCGTGCGCTGGCGCTGGAACGCGGTCTGTTCGCTGGCGCTCAAGCGCTTCCAGGGAGGCCGCAAGACGCCCCCTTATCTCCTCCGCATGCAGGCGGAAGACCTCGTCACCGCGGTGTTCCCCGACCAGCTCGCATGCTTCGAGAACATCGTCGGAGATCGGGAGGTGCCCGATCACCCGCTGGTCAACCAGACCGTGCATGATTGCCTGACCGAAGCGATGGACATTGACCGGCTGATTGAGGTAATCGGCGGAATCGAAAACGGCACGATCCGCGTGGTCTGTCGTGATCTCACCGAACCTTCGCCGCTCGCCGCCGAAATCGTCAACTCCAAGATTTACAGCTTCCTCGACGACGCGCCTCTGGAAGAGCGCCGGACCCGCGCGGTAGCGAGCCGCCGCTGGCTCGATCCTTCGGAAGCTTCAGACCTCGGCCGTCTCGATCAGGCAGCCATCGACCGGGTACGGCAGGAAGCCTGGCCCGAAGCCGCCAACGCCGACGAATTGCACGATGCCTTGCAGATGCTGGGCTTTCTTCGGCAATCCGAGGCAGAAATCGGTTGGGAAGGATTCTTTCGCGAATTGAAACTGCAAGGCCGAGTAACGGAATTAGTCGGCCCGACCGGCAACCAGCTCTGGATCGCAGCCGAGCGCTTGCCGCAATTCCGCGCAGTATATGCCCAAGCAGACGGCTCTTCGTCCGCTCGCATCGTTTATGCCGCACAACTGCCGCCGGAGTACCGGGCACAAAACTGGACACCGGAAGACGCGCTGAAAGAAATCGTTCGCGCACGCATCGATTGTACCGGGCCGGTCAGGGCGGCGGAACTGGCGGAAGCCTTGGGCCTTCCGGTCACGCGCATCGAGGCCGCTCTCTCGGCACTGCAAACCGAAGGCTTCGTCCTGCGCGGATCGTACACCCCCGGAAGCAACACCGAAGAATGGTGCGAAAGACGCTTGCTGGCGCGCATCCATCGCTACACCATCAACCGTTTGCGCCAGGAAATCGAACCGGTTTCCGGTGCGGATTTCATGCGTTTTCTGTTCCGCTGGCAGCACGTGCATCCCGAAAATCGCATGCAGGGCGCACAGGCGCTCGCGGCAATCGTGGCCCAACTGGAAGGCTTCGAGGCAGCCGCGGTCGCCTGGGAAGGCGATCTGCTGCCGGCACGAATCGCTGACTACGATCCGGCCTGGCTCGACGCCTTATGCCTTTCGGGCAAGATCGTCTGGACCCGGTTGTCCGCCAGCAAAAGCGGGCAAGGACCGGTCAAATCCTCACCCATGGCGCTCGTCAGTCGGCGTCATCTCGCCTACTGGCAACAGTTCGCAGCCGCGTGCGACTCGACCGACTTGTCACCCTCCGCACAGCGTGTAGCCGATATCTTGAGCACCCGCGGCGCATTGTTCTTCGAAGAACTGGCCCAGTGGGCAGGACTCCTGCCGACTCAGCTGGAAAATGCGCTGGCGGAACTGGTGGCGCGCGGGCGAGTCGCCTCGGACAGTTTCATGGGATTACGTGCTCTACTGATGCCGGAGCAAAAAAAGCAACGCTATCGGGGACTTTCCTTCGGAATGGCGGAAGCCGGACGCTGGACACTGGTTCAGCCGCCGCCGCGGATTGACGAAAGCCCGTCCGAGGCGGTCAATCAAGAAGCCGCCGAGCATGTCGCCGGGACTCTGCTCAAGCGTTATGGCGTTGTGTTTCGGGCGTTGTTGGCGCGCGAGACCATTGTGCCGGCCTGGCATGACCTCCTTCGTATCTATCGGCGTCTAGAAGCCCGCGGCGAGATACGCGGCGGACGCTTCGTGGCCGGACATTTCGGCGAACAGTTCGCCTTGCCCGAAGCGGTGGAGATCCTGCGCGCGGTGCGCAAAGAGCAGGATAGGGAAACCCTAGTCACGCTCAGCGCCGTCGACCCGCTAAACCTCGTCGGCATCGTCACACCCGGCGCCAAAATCCCCGCCCTCCCCGGCAACCGCGTGCTATTCCGGGGCGGCATCCCGACCGCCCTGTACATCGGTAAGGAAACGCAGTTCCTGGTTTCGGTGGAGAAACACCGAGAGTGGGAATTCAAGAACCGGCTGACACAACGAACCATCCCGCCGCAACTGCGGGCTTATCTCGGCTCGGCATCTTAGGATTCGATGGCAAAGATGTAGCTTGCGATCTCGGGAGCGGTAGGTCGGCGATTCTTTGCCGACAAATCCACTTGCTGGATTATTGCCGCAATAAAAGTCGGGAAAAGGTCCCGACTTGCATCCGGTAAGATTCGGTCAAATCCTTAGCGGTCTCTACGCGATAGGTCGTCTTGGCGCTTTTTATGCAGTTCGACCTCGTAGATGAATTTCTGGAGAATGACTTCGAAGTTTCGGCCGGTGCAGCGGAAAGCACACCCCACCCGCTGGCCGGCCGGCGAATTGGCGCTGGTCAGTGGCGCCTTGTTGCGTATCTCGAGACTGAGCGGCAGCTCGCCATGTTGGGGCAGGACCAGTCTGCAATTCTCAAGAAGATGTCCCGCGGCGAAAGGGTCGCCGAGCCGATGCGCTTTGTCGATTAGAGCCAGCCCCGAAAGGCTGATATCGGCAACGGCGAATTCCTCGCGCTTGCCGTCCACACTAAGCACGCATTTGGCTGGAATGGCGATCGGAATCGCCACACGGTAAAACTTCCGACGTTGCCGCCAGTACAAAGAGTCAGGAATAGCAGCTACCAATACGGTCTGTCCGTTCAGAGTCGCTTCGACAAGCCCGGTCAAGACAAACCGGCTCGGGATACCGTCGACTTGGCCGCGGAATGCGACCTTCTGCGCCGCCAGCACGGTCTGATTGATGCCTGGATTCTCGCTCAAATCCATGACCACCAAACCCTTTTCCGGCATCACCTGCACGACCGTCGTCATGTAACCCAGGTTTCTTCCGTCCGGCTGCGCGCTCAACAGACACTTTTTGGTCTGCATCAGCTTGAGTTTTTCGATGATCTCGCCCCGGCTTCGCAAAACATGTACATCCGGGATTTCACTGATTTCGGCTGGCATGGGTTACTCATCGTCAAATAAGCGCATTTTCACACCGGAGCTTAGCATCTGTCGAAGGGTTGGGGGCCGATTGGGGACGACTTCGTAGTCCGCCCTGCTGATAAAGCGCACAGCCCTGCACCGACTCGTTGCATTCACGAAGTGTATCGAAAACGCGGTGGATCGCCGATCGGCGAACCGTCACCTCGAGTACACAGTTCTCCGCGGGTCCACCAGTCGGCCGGAAACCGCGCCTTGCCGCAGCCGGTGTGACCCGTACGGCAGCTGCGCCTTTTGAGGCAAGCATACCCGGCCGGCCGGGGGGTCACGGCGACGGCTTCGGTTTCCCAGCCGAACTGTACCGAATCGGAACTGCCGCACCCATCGACACTGCGCTCTCCAGTGCCACCAGCTCCTCCGGCGTATTGATATTGGCGAACAATTCTGGATGATCGCTGAAATCGGCCAAGGCCAGTCTGTGCTGCTCGAGCCAGTGTTCGCATTTCCGCTGGCCGCTGGCGAGGTATCGCTCCAGGCTGTCCGCCAAGCGCCTTTCGACCAGGAGAAAAACTGGGTGCAAACGCTCGCCGTCGTGGGCGGCGCAAAGCTCGGCTCCGGTCTCCTGGAACGTGCGGCACAGCCTCTCCAGAAGCTGCCCGGTTACCAACGGCGAATCGCAGGGTACAGTGAGTACATAAGGCGTCTCCGCCGCACGCATGGCGCTGAGCAGGCCAGCCAGAGGTCCGTCGAAGCTATCGGTTCGATCGGATATGACGGGATAGCCGAAACGCGCATACGCTTCCAGGTTCCGGTTGGCATTGATCAAAATATGCCCCGCGACCGAGTCCAGAGCCTCCAGGGCATAGCTCGAAAGCGGTCTGCCTTTGAAAAGGATCAGCCCTTTGTCGTTGCCGCCCATCCGTCGTCCGCGACCACCGGCCAGGAGCACGCCGGTTATTTTTGCGCGCTCTAAAATCATAGTGATAATCTAAAGAAAATTCCGATCAAACCTCGAACTCGGAAAAGCAGCCTGTGCGAGCCACTGATACGGCAAGCTCCCACCCATCCCGACCGCACCGAACATTCCCCGCGCGTGCCGGTCGGCTACGCCGCGCCATGGCGTTCCGCTTGGCTTACAACTCCGGCGCGCCCGATGCTGGGCCTGGCCGCTTACCAGGTCGCGCCGCACCCTACCTATTTTCCCGAAGGTAAAAGACCTATCCGGAGCGTGCGGAAATCGAGTTTCGACACCTTGTCGCTTATAAGCGTATGCATCAATATTTAGGTTCGATCTTCGCGGTGCTTCTGTTTATCCTATCGGGGTGCGCTGCGCAGAAAGAACCCGAGTCACTTTATTATCAAGCCGAGACGACTAAACCATACGAGGACGTTCTCGCAGAGCTGGAGCTCGCCATCACCGAACAGAATTTCCGCATCACCGGCCATAACAAGATCGGCAGCGTGATCCGGGACCGCGAGAACATCAGCTTCCCCGATTACGACACGATCCAGTTCTGCAATCTGACGTTAGCGCGCGAGATGCTGGAAATTTCGCCGGAATCGGTCATCCACATGCCCTGCAATGTGGCGGTCCGTTCTCAAAACGGCAAAGTCATCGTGACCACGCATCTGCTGCCGACCCGTTCGCCCAATCCGAGAATGAACGAGTTTGCCCGGAAAATGAACGAAAAACTCAAACAAATCGTAGACTTCGCGGTCGAAGACTGAACGTCATGAAATGGACCTTCCGCTCTCGCTACACTATCATCTAGCAATTTTGCGACAGGTTTACGAGAACGAATCAGCATGAAAATATCCAATTTCTCTTTGAAACCCCGTTGGGCCGCAACGATCGCTGTTGTGGTTCTGGCGGCCGGCTGCCAACCTACACCTCCCGAGCCTCAAGCGGAAGCAAAGGAAACGAATGATTTTCCCACCCTGGCCAGGGTGGAATACGTCCTCCAGTGCATGGAGGAGCAAGGGGGGCAAAACTATAACAACCTCTATCACTGCACCTGTGCCATCGACAAGATCGCGAGCCGGATGAGCCACGACGAATTCGTCCAGGCACAGACCTTCACTCTTGGCTTCAACGTAGTCGGCGAACGCGGCGCGGAATTCCGCGACCCGCCCCAATCCGAAAAATTGCGCGAAAAGTACAAGGAAGTGACGAAGAATGCTCAGGAATCGTGCTTTCTGCAAACTACCGCCAAAAAGGACGAAACAAATAACGGACAATAATCCGTGGTCAGTTACGGCCCGAAATGTCGGGAACGGATTCCCGACCTAACGGGCAACTCCGTCCTCACTAGGAGGCAATCCCTTGCCGACCAAGACCAAGGAAGCTCTGCCCCAATCTTTTGACAGGCGGGTCCTGAAACGGAATCCGCTTGTCCAAGGGGCTTCTAAAACGCATTCTTCCGCCGCCGAAGCTCCGCAAACACATCTACCGGATCGGCATTCGTCATTCCCAGATTGCGCCGAATTTCCTCGCTTTCGGGTCGCAGGAACGGATTAGTCGCCAATTCGTCCTTAAGCATCGAAGGCACCGTCGGCCGATTTTGCTGGCGCAGCGCCAGAACTTCGGCCATTCTTGCCTTCAACGCCGTATTTTCGGGCTCGACCGTCAAAGCAAAGCGGCCATTCGACTCGGTGTATTCATGAGCGCAGTAAACCTTGGCCTCGGGAGGCAGGGCGCGCAGTTTCTCGAGCGATTGCCACAGCTCTTCCGGCGTCCCCTCGAAGGGCCGGCCGCACCCTAGGGCAAACAGCGTATCGCCGCAGAACAACGCATCGGCCGCGGCAAACCAGAAGGCGATATGCGCCCGTGTATGGCCCGGAACATCGAATACACGACCCTCAAAGCTTCCAAGTTTCAGCGTTGCTGCCTCGCCCACGGCGATGTCGATACCCGGAATGCGCTCGCGGTCTCGTTCCGAACCTACGATCCGGCAACCCGTCCGCCGCTTAAGTTCCAGGTTGCCGC
This sequence comes from Methylocaldum szegediense, assembly GCF_949769195.1. Classification (NCBI taxonomy): domain Bacteria; kingdom Pseudomonadati; phylum Pseudomonadota; class Gammaproteobacteria; order Methylococcales; family Methylococcaceae; genus Methylocaldum; species Methylocaldum szegediense. The sequence goes on along the minus strand of NZ_OX458333.1, from coordinate 4,767,560 downwards.
CCACGTGATCGCCATGATGATGGGTGTTCAGGACATAAGTCAGCTCCCATCCGTTGGCTGCCAGCGCCTGCAGAACCGGACCGGCTTCTGCCGGGTCAACCGCCGCCGTCTCTCCGGATTGATCGTCGTGGATCAGATAAATGTAATTGTCTTTGAGTGCGGGAATTTGGAGGACTTCCAACATGGTGCTCTCTCATTTGCCACCGGACAAATACCGGGCAATATCTTCTTTTGAAAAGCCGATTTTCCGAGCCACCCGGTCCGCATGACTGACTCTGGAAATGCCTTCCACCACTCGGTAGGTCGGCTGCTCGTTCTTGAATTCGACCTGCTTTGCGAGGCCGATGCCTTTTTTCTGAAAAGCGTCGACCAGTTCGTGGTTGTGGGTGATCAAGACCGTGTTGCCGCCTTTCTGATAGAACCCGTCCAGGATATTCATGGAAATCTCGATCTTTTCCTCGTGGGTCGTGCCTTCCGAGAGTTCGTCCATGATCACCAGACTTTTCGATGTGGTCGCGAGAAAAATATTCTTGGTGCGCTTGAGTTCGGTGCCGAAGCGCCCTTCTCCATCGGCGAGATGGCTGATTTCGGGGACCTGGTAAAAAATGCGGTCCGCGACGGTCAATTCCGCTTCCTGAGCGGGCACGTAGCAGCCGATTTGCGCGAGCAACTGGCTCTGCGCCAAGGTCTTGCAGAACGCCGTCTTGCCGCCGCTGTTCGGGCCCGTAATGAAGGTGAGCCGCGTGTTTTTGAGGCCGATATCGTTGGGCACATAGCCCGGATTATCCTTGCCGAGCACCGGATTGCGCACGTTCTTGAACGTCATGGAATGGCGCTCGGCTTCGATGATCTTAGGCAGGACAACGGGATGGCCGAAAGCTTCCTTGAAGCGGACGAAGCTCAGAAGCTCGTCCAGCTTGCCCAAGGAGTCCAACGTGTTTTGCACGTCTTCGGAGCGCTTGAAGATGTCGCGCAACGGGTAGATGCAGCCGTCGCGGTCGAATCCGCCGACCAAGGGGATATAAACGAAACTGATGGGCAGCAGGAACAACCAGAATACCGGCGCAATCGACATCGCCATATCGAGCAGCAATGGCACGAACTGGAGGGCAAGAAGCAGGAGCACAGCCGCGATGGTCAAGCCGACCGGTTTGAACAGCGAAGGTCGAAAGCGGATCGCCGGCATATACCACGGCTTCTCCGCCTTAGGTCGAACGTCTTTTTCGGTTCGGTATACCGGCCCCTTCATCAGCGCATAGGCGCGCGAGTTGGCGAAATTTCGCAAGTCGTCGATCAATGCGCGCAAATATTCGCTGTTCGGCTTCGGCACGCGGTTGGCCGCGTCCACCAAATTGAGCATGAACCGAGTACCTTTCTTATAGGTCTCATAACCGTAGCCTTCGATCTCCAGCTTGTGCGCAGGAGAGCTCAGAAGGCCCAAGAACGTGCCGAACAACAATCCGTAAAAGTCATCTTCCAGCGACTTGGCCTGCTTGGTCAGGGTCTCCAGCGATTCTCGAAGCGCTTTATTGGATTCGATCTCGCGAACCGCATCTTGCTTGGCCCGAACGAGGTTCGCCGACGCCAAAGGCTGCACCAGCGAGCGATAAAGAGTCGCCTGACCGGTGAGCGTAGCGGCATGGTTGATGGCATCGAACAGCCTATCGACTTCGATAGCCTGAAACGTCGAAACGTCGATGACGCCCTCGCCGGTCGCGCCAGGGGTGGCGAAACGGACGGCCGGCGGCTCCTTGGCATCGGATTGAAGAAGTGTCTTGTATAGGGCATTCATGGAGCGAGGACCTGGGTATGATGAATTCGGCGCTAACCTACACTTTACCGGCGTCCGCTTCAACCGGGAAGGAAACGGGAAGCGGCGCCCACATCTACAAAGACCGCGTAACACGTCCGGCAGTGCCCGCGGTCGACTCGATCGTCGATTCGGCGTAAAATTTGAAGTATTTTTCGAAAAAAATCGCTTCGTTATTCGGAAACTCCGACATAAAGAAATTCTCTTCAACCTACGCAACTTCGACACTCATGACCTATCACTCCGTTCGCTCCGATACGCGCCCGACCGCCAGCTCTACTTTGACCCTAGGGATACCCGGCTTCAGCTATGCCGATTTGTACGAACCGGAACGTCTCAAGGACTTGTCGGATGTCTTCGACGCAACGGTCCGAGATCACGATCCCGCGCTATTCGCCGAATTCGAACGTTATCGCGCGTGCCAAGGCGAAGGCATGCCGGCGGAGCAGATTTCCGACATTCTGGTCAAGATGGCGCCGTATGTCGGCACGTTCGTAGCCCGGCTCTTCGGCGTGTCGTCCGAACGGGACGCCCAAATACGAACGATCCGCGACGAGTTCGACAACATCTTCGTATACCGTAATGAGATCGTCGCCAAGGTGGCGGGCCTGTTCAAGAATCAAGCGCCAGAAAGCTGGGACATCGCCGGCATCCGGGCGGATTTCGAGACCTTGCTCAAGGTCGCCGAACCGGCGCTGAGCGAAGTCGACCGTGAAAAAGCGGTTGCTGCCTTGGGTGCGCGTCTGTACCGCTGGCATCAAGGCGGAGCGGCGGGTACCACCGAAATCGCCGACTTGCGCCGCGCCATTGCCGCCGACCACCATGCCGAAGCGCGCTTCGCGCACCTGCTGGGCGAAAGCGACGAAGGTTTGGTCACGGGACTGCTGGATCTCGTCCAACGCTGGACTTATGCCGCCCAGAAAATCCCGGAACTCAAAGCGCAGATCCAGGGCTGGGTCAGCTTCAAATTCCCGGCCAAGACCGACTTCAATCATCTGGTCCATCACGAAACGCGCCCGGCGGAAGGTTACACCGTATGGGCGGCGCCCGAGGAGCACCACCGGCGACGCGACGGGTTCGGCCTCACCGATCCGCGTTTTCCCGGACGGCGCGTTCTGTACGAGGTCGACCACTGCATCTACTGTCACGACCGGGACACTGACTCGTGCTCGAAGGGCATGCGGAACAGAAAGGACGGCACTTACAAAACAAACCCGCTTGGGGTGACCATCACCGGCTGCCCGCTGGAAGAAAAGATTTCCGAGATGCATGTCCTCAAGCGGCAAGGCGATAACATCGGCGCGCTGGCGCTGATCACTATTGACAATCCGCTCTGCCCCGGCACCGGCCATCGCATCTGCAACGATTGCATGAAGGGCTGCATTTATCAGAAAACCGAGCCGGTCAATATCCCGCAGATCGAGACTAATGTTCTCACCGACGTGCTGTTCATGCCTTGGGGCTTCGAAATCTACAGCGTTTTGACCCGCTGGAACCCGCTCAATGTCAAGCGGCCGTACCCGCTTCCGTATAACGGCAAGAACGTGCTGGTGGTCGGAATGGGACCCGCCGGTTACACGCTGGCGCATTATTTGATCAACGAGGGTTTCGGCGTGGTCGGCATCGACGGCCTCAAGATCGAACCCTTGCCCAAGGACATCGTCGGCGACGAGACCCATCCACCCCGTCCTATCCAAGACTTCCGAGAGCTGTACGAAGACCTGGACAAACGCATCATGCTGGGTTTCGGCGGCGTAGCCGAATACGGCATCACGGTGCGCTGGGACAAGAATTTCCTGAAAGTCATTTATCTCACCCTGTTGCGGCGGCACAGCTTCCGCTGCTACGGCGGCGTGCGCTTCGGCGGCACACTCACGATCAATGAGGCTTGGGACCTGGGCTTCGATCATATCGCCATCGCCGCCGGGGCTGGCAAACCCACCATCATCGACATCAAGAACAACCTGATCCGGGGCATTCGCAAAGCGTCGGACTTCTTGATGGCGCTGCAATTGACCGGCGCCGCCAAGGAATCGTCGCTGGCCAATCTGCAAGTGCGCCTTCCGGCCGGCGTGATCGGCGGCGGACTGACCGCCATCGACACCGCCACCGAGCTCCTGGCCTATTACCCGGTGCAGGTCGAGAAGATCATGCACCGCTACGAGAAGCTCTGCGCCCAATGGGGCGAGGACGCCGTACGTTCCCGCTACGACGAGGAAGAATTGGCGATTCTCGACGAGTTCCTGGAGCACGCCAAGGCCATCCAGGCAGAACGACAGCGCGCGCAAGCCGCCGGGGAAAAACCCGATTTCCTGCCTTTGCTGAACGCCTGGGGAGGCGTCACGCTGTACTATCGCAAGGGCATGAAGGACTCCCCTGCGTACCGGCAGAATCACGAGGAAATCAAAGAAGCCATGGACGAAGGCATTCTGCTAGCCGAGGGCATGAACCCGCTCGAGGCGCTGGAAGACGAATACGGGCATCTTCGTGCGGTGCGCTTCGAGAAACTCGAGGAACAGGATGGCCGCTGGCAGAAAGTCGGCACGCTCGAAGTACCGCTACGCAGTCTGTTCATAGCCGCCGGCACCTCGCCCAACACCATCTACGAATCCGAACATCCGGATACGTTTGAGATGGATCAGAAGTTCTACCAACGCTACGAACCTAATTGGCTGAGCGAGATTCCGAAGCTCGAACCGGTCAATGACACCGCTATCCCGAAAATCGGCAAACCAGCCCCGTTCACTTCGTACCGACGTCACGGCAAATTCATCACGTTCTACGGCGACAACCATCCGGTTTACGCCGGCAACGTCGTCAAAGCCATGGCCAGTGCCAAGAACGGATATCCTTACATTGTCAAGCTCTTTCAAAAGGATCTTGCCGCACTCGATCCCACCCTACAGCCTCAGCGCCAGGCCCAGCTTAAGGAATTCCAACGCAAGCTGGACGACGTGCTGCGGGCGCATATCGTGGAAATCAATCGGCTCACGCCGACTATCGTCGAAGTCATCGTCAGGGCTCCACTGGCCGCGAAACACTTCTGTCCCGGACAGTTCTACCGCGTTCAGAATTTCGAAACGTTCGCGCCCGTGCTGGACGACACCGTGTTGGCCGCAGAAGGACTGGCTCTGACCGGCGCCTGGGTCGACAAGGAACAAGGACTCATTTCTCTGATCGCATTGGAGATGGGGTCGTCCTCCAAGCTCTGCGCGCAGTGGAAACCGGGCGATCCCATCGTGGTGATGGGTGTCACCGGCGCCCCCACCGAGCTTCACGCCGGGCAGACGGTGCTGCTCGCCGGCGGGGGACTCGGCAATGCGGTACTGTTCTCCATCGGTAAAGCGCTGCGCGCCGCGGGTAGCCAGGTCATTTATTTCGCCGGTTATCGAAAACGCGAAGACGTGTTCAAGGTCCGAGAAATCGAGGCGGCTTCGGACGTGGTGGTCTGGTCGGTCGACAATCTTCCGGGGGCAGAACCCATTCCGCCGCTACGTCCTCAGGACAAGACCTTCGTCGGCAATATCGTCGAAGCGATGGTGGCTTATGCCAAAGGCGAACTGGGTCCGACGCCTATCCACATGGACGACGTCGATCACATGATCGTGATCGGGTCCGACCGGATGATGGCGGCGGTCAAGGAGGCCCGTTACGGCGTTCTCAAGCCGTATCTGAAACCTCATCACTCCGCCATAGGCTCCATCAATTCGCCGATGCAATGCATGATGAAGGGCGTTTGTGCACAATGCCTGTGCAAGCACGTGGAACCGGACAGCGGCAAGCCGTATTTCGTGTACTCCTGCTACAACCAGGATCAGGACCTCGACCGGGTGGATTTCCCCAATTTGTACGCACGCCTGCGTCAAAACTCCGTACAGGAGAAGCTATCGGCGATGTGGCTGGATTATCTGCTAGCCAAAACCGGCGAGCGACGACCCAGCTGAAAAATTTGCCGTGACGAAAGCATGACAATATCCGGAAAGTCTTTTACTATTGACGCCCGTTGACTGCATGGACGGCTCTCGAGCGCGTCCTAGAGCGACGCCATCGTAGAAGCGCGCGACCGGGTGTTACCCGAAAAACGCGGCGTAGCCATGGCGGCGTATGCGTCAGCACCCAATAAGCAAGTGTGACATTTGATTGGTTGTTCCAGAGGAATGGCCAGAGGAGAACGCAAGAGAATGAAAATCAGCAAAACCTTTGTCCTGGGCGCTTCGTTGTTGACCGGTGTATTGGCTACGTCGGGTAGCGCCATTGCCGCCGAAACCGCCGCTGGTGTGAAGGAGTTCTTTAGCAAGACTATCCAGACCACCAAAGAAGCCCAAGCCGCCGCCGCCGAGGGCAACAAGGAAGGCTGCCTGTCCGCCATCAAGCAGACCAAGCAATACTACAAGGAAATCACTGGCGACGCCGCCGGCAAACCGATGCAGGACGCCATGAAAAAGGTGAACGAAGCCAGGGACATTTGTTCAAACGGCAGTCCGCAGGACGCCGCGCCGATCTTGGGCGAGGCCGCTGCCGCTATGGAAAAGGTCTTCACCGGTCTCTAATTACGACGCTCGCAAGCAGGAAAAGCAGGGTGACAAATCACCCTGCTTTTTTTGTAGCCGATTTTCACCCCATTGCCGCAACCATCGCCTCAGCGAACTCGCTAGTCTTCACCTCGCGTGCACCTTCCATCTGCCGAGCGAAGTCGTACGTGACAATCTTCCGGCCGACAACAGAAGTATAAGCGGCCTCCACCGCTCTTGCCGCCTCCTGCCATCCCAGGTAGTCCAGCAACATCACCCCGCTGAAGAGCAGTGACCCGGGGTTAGCCTTATCCAGGCCCGCATACTTGGGTGCCGAACCGTGAGTTGCCTCGAATACAGCGATGAAGTCACCGATGTTACCCCCCGGTGCGATGCCTACGCCTCCCACTTCCGCTGCTACTGCATCGGAAAGATAGTCGCCGTTCAAGTTGAGCGTGGCGATAACGTCGAATTCCTCGGGCCGAAGCAGCATCTGCTGGAACATGATGTCGGCGATACGGTCCTTGATGACGATCTTGCCGTCCGGCAGCTGGCCGGGATGTACCCCGCCCAACGCCTCTTCGGTAATGGTCTGGTCCGCGAATTCCGTGCGGGCAAGTTCATAACCCCAATTGCGGAAGGCACCCTCGGTATATTTCATGATATTGCCCTTGTGCACCAAGGTGACGCTTTTCCGTCCATGATCGAGCGCGTAGCGGATCGCCTTACGAATTAAGCGCTTGCTTCCAAACTCGCTCACCGGCTTCACGCCCAGGGCGCTGCCCTGATGAAAATCAGCCCCAAGTTCCTCCTTCAAAAAACGCTCGAGTTTCGCGGCTTCTGCCGACCCGGCCGGATATTCGACACCTGCGTACACATCCTCGGTATTTTCGCGAAAGATCACCACATCCACGGCTTCCGGACAACGCAGAGGCGAGGGCACGCCCGGAAAATGGCGTACAGGGCGTACACAGGCGTAAAGATCGAGCGCTTGTCGAAGAGAGACGTTGATGGACCGCATTCCTCCGCCTACCGGCGTGGTCAACGGACCTTTGATGGAAACGACGAGATCTTCAAGCGCCTGTACCGCCTCCTGGGGAAACGGATCTCCGTAGAGGGCAGCGGCCTTTTCTCCGAGAAAAATCTCGCACCAATGGATTTTGCGCGATCCTCCGTACGCCTTAAGAACGGCAGCATCCCAAACCTTGAGAGCGGCCCGCATGATATCCGGACCGATACCGTCGCCTTCGATATAACCGACTACAGGCTGGTCGGGCACGTGAAGCCGGCCGTTCTGAATGCTGATTTTTTCGCCGCCGGCGGGAAGCCGAATGTGCTGGTAATCCATGGCGACCTCCACGAGAAAGCAGATACGAGATTACGGGCGAGACCGAAATCGAGGTGGGCCTGGCGGCTAAACCGACCACGCAATGATTTTCAGCCCATTATTCCTTTTGGGCAAAATAGCGTTGCAAAAATTCGTCGAAAGACAATCGATCGGAAGCCTCGATCTGACGCTGCTCCTCGAGTGATTCCTCGGTCAGGCGACGAAAGAACTCCGCTCGCTCGGCGGAAAGGAAGCGATCGCGGAAGGTCTGTGCATGCTCTTTCGATATCCGCAGTGCGTAATCCTCGTAGGACTCACCGTTCGCTCTCATATCGGCCAGCATGCGGGCGGATGGCGTCAGATCCGGATCGGAAACCGCGGCGGCCTGAATCTCCAGACTTCGGGTGTAGGGCATGAAAGCGTCCCCTGCATCGAGAATCTCGGCGATGCCGCGCATGCCATCGAGTATTTCCCTGGCCCAATCCTTCAGAAATACCTCTCGGCCTTGACGCCGTAACTTGAACCCGGGCGTGCGGCCGCAGCAGGCGACCGCCATGCCGTTCTGACTAATTTCTGCTTTCTCCGCGGAATCCAAAGGCGGACTCTGTTTCAAGAGGCAGAAAAGCAAAAAGGTCTCCAAGAAGCGAAGCTGATCCAAACTGGCTCCGGCGGAACTGAAACAGTTCAAGTCCAACGACCGCAGCTCCAGATAGCGCACTCCGCGCCGCTTCAGGGCGAGTGTCGGCTTCTCGCCGGACTCGGCGACCTGCTTGGGACGAACAACGCTGTAGTACTCGTTCTCGATCTGCAGAATATTGCTGTTCAGTTGTCGGTATTCTCCGTCCACCTTGACGCCAATCCTCTCGTAAAGCGGATAAGGCGTCTCTATCGCCCTGCCAAGGCTCGCCACGTATTCCTCGAGATTGTTGAAAGAGATGTCGAGCCCGGACTGGCTATCGTTCTTGTAGCCGATGTCGCTCATGCGCAGCGAGGTCGCATAAGGACGGAAAAGCGTGCGGGCGTCGAATTCCGAAAAGCGTGATGCAAGATGCTCCCGCCCCGCGAAAAAAGACTTGGAAAAAGCTGGGGAGGCGCCGAACAAATAAATGGTTAGCCACCCGTGGCGATGGACATTGCGCACGATACCGAAGTAGCTGTCGGCGATAAAACTGGCCAGGGATTCCGCTCCGTCTTCCAGCTCCCGCAAGACCGGCCACAAACCTTCGTTGACCGAATAATTGAAATGCACGCCGGCGATGGCCTGCATCATACGCCCGTAGCGATAGGCGAGCCCACGCCGATAAATATGCTTCATCCGCCCGATGTTGGACGTGCCGTATTCGGCAATGGGGATGCTTTCGTCGCTGGTCACACCGCAGGGCATGGAGGTGCCGAGCAGAATCTCGTCATTCAGATGGCGGTATACGAAACTGTGCAAATCCTTTAGAAACCGCAAGGTTTCCGCAGGATCCGCATAAGGCGGTGTAATGAGCTCGATCAGCGCCTCGGAATAATCCGTGGTGATATAGGGATGCGTCAGCGCCGATCCAATGCCTATTGGATGTCGGGTATGCGAGATAGTCCCATTGGGCGTAAGTCGAAGGCTCTCCTTCTCCAACCCTTTGAGGCCGTTTCTCAGTAAATGCTGTTGGCCGGTATGAATAAGCCGATTAAGCCGGGAGTCTATGCTTTGGCTCAAGCGCGAATAATCCTTGGTGTTGTTCTTGGAAGGCGGGAACTCGTGAATTTACCGAATGACGACCCAGATTCGACGTATTACGAAACACCCCGATTTATTTTCATTCTATCAAAGACGACCGTTTGGCCTGTAGCGCAAACCCAGGAGTCGAATCGGGCGGCGACTCACCAGCTAAAAAGTACCCACTGGGGAATCTGCATGTCATCCTCCAGATCGCTGCGACGCACGTCCAGATTGCCGTCCCCGTCGGTGTCGACCAGATAATACGCCGGCCCGATGCGTGGCTTAATCTTGACCATGTAGAGCCGATTGTTGATCCGGTATTCTTCGATAATGTCCTCGCCCCGCCGAATAATTGTGACATCCGGTTCCATAGGTTCGCCGCTCTCGACCTGCGGCGGGATATCCGGCGGTTCCGGAACCGGCGCAAGTTCTTCCTGCGCCTGGACGGATACCGTGCTAAGCAAAAGACAGAGGGCAATGATCCGGAACATGATGAATCCTGCTGAAAACGACGGGCTCAAGGTTCGCCAATGATAGTACATATCGGCTCGAGAAACCCGCTTCGGTTGATTAAACGTGGCCGACCTTTAGGCCCAGGGCACTCGGTATTCTGAACGCCGGACGGGACATTGAATGATGCTAAGATTAGCCGACACCTCGAACGCCCGCGATGACGAGTATCAACTTTTTTACCTCGCCTTAAAATGGGTTTGATTCGAAGGTTCTTATTTAAAGACCGGCGCAGCCCGGTGAAATTCCCTGGAATGACCAACGATCTTGCGCATGGCCAGACGAAGTGACCATAGCCGCGATGAGATTCGCGAGATGGCTTTGAACGCCACGAAAACCATTGTCGAACGGGAAGGCGCGGCGGCCCTCAGCACCCGTAAGATCGCGAACGAAATCGGCTATACCGTCGGCAGCCTCTATCTGGTTTTCGCGAACCTCGACGATCTGATCTTCCAGGTAAATGCTCGAACCTTATCCGAACTGGCCGCCGAACTCGACCGGGCCGCCGCCCGAAGCAACACCCCTAAGGCTGCCTTGGTGGAATTGGGCCTTGCATATTTCCGGTTTGCCACATCGAATCTCGGGCGTTGGGAGCTCATTTTCGGACGCGGCTCACCCGCCGCAAACGCCTCACCCGAGTGGTATCGAAACCGCATCCCCGTCTTGTTCGATCGGGTTGAGCGGCTGCTTGTACAGCTCGCCCCTAGCCGAAAACCGGGCGAGGTTGCCTTGGCCGCCCGAGCACTCTGGGGAGGCGTACACGGCATCTGTACCCTGGCGCTTACCGACAAACTCGGCATCGCCGGTCTTTCCGACGCCGAACCTCTTTTGACTACGCTCATCGAAACCTTTTTGTCGGGGTGGATGCAGCGAAGTTAATTCACTCGACAATAGCGCCCAAGCCGAGACTCAACTAGGGAGCCAATACCTTTTCTGGTTGCATGCAGCGAGCACGTTTTATCGATAAACTGGCCTACCCTTTTTCTCTTAGAGTTTCCAGCGACGAGTGATGGACGATCATCAGCTTTTACGTTACAGCCGACAGATTCTATTGCCTCAGTTCGATGTCGAGGGTCAAGAAAAACTCCTGAACTCTCGCGCCCTCATCATCGGGCTCGGCGGTCTCGGCTCACCCGCCGCCATGTATCTGGCCGCGGCTGGTGTCGGCAACCTCGTGCTGAACGATTACGACGTCGTGGACCTCTCCAATCTTCAGCGACAAATCGCGCACAGCACAGAAAACGTCGGCGAAGCGAAAACGGCATCGGCGCGCAAAACCCTCGAACGGCTCAATCCTGACGTGCGAGTCACCGAAATCACCGACCGTCTGGATGGCTCGCAATTAGAGGAAGCAGTGGCACAGGCCGATGTCGTGCTGGACTGTTCCGATAATTTCGTGACGCGTTTCGCCGTCAACACTGCCTGCGTAAAAAACCGAACCCCGCTGATATCAGGAGCGGTGATCCGCTTTGAAGGCCAGCTCGCGGTGTTTACGCCGGGCATTGAGAACAGTCCCTGTTACAACTGCCTTTACGCCAATCACGGCGAACTCGCGGAAAGCTGCGCACAAAGCGGCATTCTCGCCCCGCTTCCTGGTATCATCGGCAGCCTTCAGGCACTAGAGGCGATAAAAGTTCTCACCGGCGTCGGCGAGACGCTGCGCGGAAGATTGTTGTTGTTCGACGCACTACGCATGGAATGGCATCAAATGATCCTGAAAAGAAATCCGAAATGCCCGACCTGCGGAGAACCAGCCTAAACGTTCCTGACAGGAAGTACCGATTTCCCTTTGTCGAACAGGAATATCTCCCGTTGCTTTCCCAAAATTGGATACGTATACTTTGCGCGAGCTTTAGATAGCGATCTTTTAACGATACACAAAATCAGATTTTGGAGGTTATCCGAAATGAGATGGGAAAAACCGAGCTACAAAGACCTTCGCTTCGGCTTCGAGGTTACGATGTACATTTACAACCGCTAATCCGCCGGTTGTTTATCCCTGAACGGGGCTCCGCAGCAATGTAGAGCCCCGTTTTTCATTTGAAAGGCTCATTCCAAGCAGCCTCTTACCTCACAAGGATCGAAATGAAAGTCCGAGTGTTGGGTTCCGGCGCTGGCGGCGGTTTCCCGCAGTGGAACTGTAACTGTCGCAATTGTTCCGGGCTGAGACGCGGTCAAATCAACGCTCGATCGCGCACTCAGTCGTCGATCGCAGTCAGTAGCGATAACGAGAACTGGGTGCTGTTCAATGCTTCGCCGGACATCCGCACCCAACTCGAAGCCTTCACGGCCGCCCATCCCAAGCACGGTATCCGTGACAGCGGCATCAAAGCCATTCTTTTGATCGACAGCCAGATCGATCACACCACCGGGCTGCTGACACTGCGCGAGTCCACCCGGCCCTTGGAGATTTACTGTAGCGAGATGGTAAAACAGGATCTGTCAACGGGATTCCCGTTGTTCAAGATGCTGGAACACTATTGCGGGGTCAACCACCACAGCACACCTTTGGACGGCAGCGGTTTCACGATCTCCGGGATTGACGATCTGAGGTTCTACACCCATTCGCTAAAAAGCAAAGCGCCGCCTTATTCGCCTCATCGCCACGATCCGCACGCAGGGGACAATATCGGTGTCGTCGTCGAACAAATTTCTTCGGGCAGGAAACTTTATTATGCGCCTGGACTCGGAGAGATAGAGCCTCACGTTCTCGCTGCCATGCAGCAGGCTGACTGCGTGCTGGTCGACGGAACGTTCTGGCAAGAAGACGAAATGAGTCGCGCCGGTATCTGCGACAAACGCGCCCGCGACATGGGACACTTACCCCAGTCGGGTTCGGATGGCATGATCGAAGTGCTCAAAAATGTGCCCAAAGCACGCAAGATTTTGATTCATATCAATAACACCAACCCGATCCTGGACGAAGATTCGCCCGAGCGAAAAACCCTTACCGACGTGGGCATCGAAGTCGCCTACGATGGCATGGAAATCGACCTGTGAGAGACACCATGAGCGATTCGACACCCTGGACCCGAGAAGAATTCGAAGCCAAATTGCGTGCGAAAGAAGCGTATTACCACATCCATCACCCGTACCATGTGCTCATGGCCGAGGGTAAGCTCAACAAGGAGCAAATTCAGGGATGGGTTGCCAACCGCTTCTACTATCAAATCAAGATTCCGGTCAAAGACGCGGCCATTCTGGCGAATTGCCCTGATCGCGAAACGCGCCGCCAATGGATACAGCGCATACACGACCATGACGGCTGGGGCGAGGACGCCGGCGGTATCGAAGCCTGGACACGACTCGGCATCGCCGTCGGGATTCCCCGTGAGGAACTGTGGTCGTTAAAGCGTGTGCTGCCCGGAGTGCGCTTCGCCGTGGACGCTTACGTCAATTTCGCGCGGCAGGCGACCTGGCAGGAAGCGGCGTGCTCATCGCTGACCGAGTTATTCGCGCCGACGATTCACAAGCAGCGCCTATCCGGCTGGCCGGACTTGTATCCGTGGATCGACCAGGAGGGCCTCGCCTATTTCAGGAAACGGGTGAACCAAGCCAGCCGTGACGTGGAACACGGCCTAGCCATAACGCTGGACTACTTCAAGACGCGTGAGCAACAGGAACGCGCCCTGGAAATCCTGCAGTTCAAGCTGGACATCCTATGGACTATGCTCGACGCGATGTATTTGGCCTACATCGAAAACAAGCCGCCCTATTTCAACATCAAGCCTTGAAATCATGGCCCTAGACTCGAAAAGTTTTTTTGCCTTCTCGCCCTTACATCGACTGCAATGGGAGGAAGCCCAACAGCGGTACGTGATTCTTTATCCTGAAGGACTGGTTGAATTGAACCTGTCTGCTGCTGAAATCCTCAAGTTATGCGACGGCACGCGAGATTTGGACACCATCGTCTCCGAGCTAGAAGCCAAATTCGAAACGAGCGGTCTAAGGGACGATATTTCCGAACTCCTGCAATCTGCCTTAGATAATGGCTGGATCAGACAAATTCCCCGTCAGTAGTCCACGTTGGCTGCTGGCCGAGCTCACTTATGCCTGCCCGCTGCAGTGCCCTTATTGCTCCAATCCTGTCGACTTCGCGAGACATAAGGACGAACTCGATACCGAGGACTGGTTGAGAGTGTTTTCGGAAGCCCGCGAAATGGGGGCCGTGCAACTCGGCCTGTCGGGCGGCGAACCTCTGGTGCGACAGGACTTGCCAATACTGGTTGGCCATGCCCGTAAGCTGGGTTATTACGTCAATCTGATTACCTCCGGTTACAAGCTCGACGAAGACAAGATCGCCGAACTGAAGGACGCCGGACTGGACCATATTCAGGTCAGTATTCAAGCGCCCGAACGTACGCTGAACAACTATTTGGCCGGTACCGACTCCTTCGAAAACAAGAAAGAGGTCGCGCGCCTCGTCAAAAAACACGGCTACCCCATGGTGCTGTGTGTCGTAATCCACCGCCAGAACATCCATTTGATGCGCGAAATTATTGACATGGCCGTCGAACTGGAAGCCGATTATCTGGAACTGGCCAATACTCAGTATTACGGTTGGGCCCATCTCAACCGCGATCAACTACTGCCGACGCGCGAGCAGTTCCAGGAAGCCGAAGCCATCGCCCAGAGCTACAAGGAAAAGCTTAAGGGCAAAATGAAGATCTACTACGTGGTGCCGGACTACTACGAGGATCGGCCTAAAGCGTGCATGAACGGTTGGGGGACGACTTTTCTAACCATCGCGCCGGACGGCCTCGCTCTCCCTTGCCATGAGGCCCGATCGCTGCCGGGGCTCAACTGCCCCAATGTGCGCGACATGTGCATACGCGATATCTGGCTGCACTCCGAAGCCTTCAACAAGTTTCGCGGATACGATTGGATGAAGGAGCCTTGTCGATCCTGCCCGGAGAAGACTAAAGACTTTGGAGGCTGCCGCTGCCAGGCCTACCTTCTTACCGGCGACATGACCGCTGCAGACCCGGTATGCAGCAAGTCGCCGCACCGACACACGGTAAGCGAGGCTGTCGCGAGCGCACGCTCGGCGTTTCAATCGGGCGCAGAAAGGCCGCTGGTGTTTCGTAACGTCAAGAACTCGCTAGGTCTTAGCGGCTGAATCCCGGTCGGCTGTAGTCCGGCTCTTGAATCGAAACAACACGAGGTAGACTGGCAAGAATAAGAGCTTGCGCGTTTACGTCGAGAAATCTGTGGTCAGCCTACTCGGAACCAATACCGCTATTTCCGCAAGCTGAATCTCAACTTGTACAACCGTTAGCGATAGGGATGTTGAAATTCAAACTACAAGGACGTCGCAAGCCTGCGCGCTCTATGACTTCTGGCTCTCCCGATAGAGCGGGGTTTCCGTAGATCGAGAAGCTTTAAACGTGAAGATTCCGTTCGTGTCCTTGGCTGCCTTGTCTTATTCCAAATCGCTTTCAATAGGGCATTAATTTTTTGTAGGGTGGGTTAGGCCGTGAGGCCGTAACCCACCGCGCGACCTCGAATCGGTGGATTACGCGGAGCCTGTCCCGAGCAGAGCCGAGGGGCTAACCTACCCTACAATTAATGTTCACTCGAATGCCGAATGGAATTAAACGAGATCAAAGCGCTCAAAACAGGGCCGTTAAAGGACTTATGGAGCGTCGTTTTCTTGCTAGAAAATCAGCAACACTTTGAAAAACGTCAAGGTGTCTTGGCCACGTGGTATGCCTCTCTTCGAGCCCCCAATCGTTCAAGAACATAAGCAAGGGCTCAAACCACCTATTCCAGATTATTGGTTCGTCAGGATGCGTCGTAAAGACGATTCATATCCGCGATTTTCAGCGTCGCGCTCGATTTCGGATGCCGGTGATCGAGTCTGGCCGACTCCTCCACCGAGGACAATCGGGCCGCCAGAAGAGCTTCGAGAGTACCGAACCAAATAAGGTAATAGCCGAATAATTCCAGGCTTTCTTCAATGATTTGCTTATATCCTTTCTTGAAATCGCTTCCCATGACCAGTTTCAGAAGCTCAGCGTGACCAACCAACTGAGCGAGCACGACTACCGCCAGGAATCCGGACCACAAAAAACCGAACGGTGCCGAACGGATCAAATCACAAATTTGTTCCGGCAATACTTTTCGATAACGCCAGCCAATCATGATCAACACGAAAAGGCAAATACTTGCCGGGAGCTGCCAACCCCAAAATGGCAACTGCCTGTCCCACCAATAGTCCCACTCACGGATTGAAGCGATCATAGCGAACATCCCTAGCACCAGAAACAAAGGCCGACGGTTTTCCCAGCGCCAAGCACCGAAAAAATAGAGCACCACGGTTGCCATGATCAGGCTATATTGCAGCCACTCGACGAAATAGCCTTCTCTGAAAACATTTGCGGCATCGACCCTGAGCAGCCTCGCGAGATAATCGTAAGTAACGAAGATCGTAAGGAAATAAAATACAAACCTTAGCGAACCGAACAAGATAGCAGTCCCATTTTTAGATTCTAATTTTTTTACCATTGATTGCGTGCCCCCTCGAATACCTCCATCAGTTCTCAGTGATGAAGGGATCAACTAGATTCTCGTTTCATCGTTGATAATAGTTCCTTTTACATCGCACCTAGGGTTTCCCCAAACCTTCCCACGGCTGGTACAGCGATTTTGTCTCAATCTCGAACAGCTCGAGAATCCGTGCCACGGTCTCGTCGATCAGCTCCGCCAAGGTCTTGGCCTTGCCGTAGAACGCCGGCAGCGGAGGAAAAACGATCCCCCCCATTTCCGTAACGGCCGCCATATTACGAATGTGCGCCAGATTCAAAGGCGTTTCGCGCGGCACTACGACCAAGCGGCGACGCTCTTTGAGCGTGACGTCGGCCGCGCGGGAAATCAGATTGTCCGAAAACCCATGCGCCACCGCCGCCAAGGTTTTCATCGAGCACGGCGCGATGATCATGCCGTGGGTCTTGAACGCACCGCTCGCGATACTGGCCCCGACATCGCCGACATCGTGAACGACGTCGGCAAACGCACCAACGTCGCTACGCTTCATCCCCAACTCGTGGCGAATATTGAGGACGCCCGCGGAAGAAACGACCAAATGCGTCTCCCACTCTCCGATCTCGCGCAGTACCTGAAGCAGGCGCAAACCGTACACGGCACCGGTCGCACCGGTCATTGCAATGATCAAGCGTCTTTTGCCGCTCATGAGTCGAACCACTCCGCCATTTCATCCGCCGCGCCAACCAGCGCATCGATCATATCCTCTCCCGCGGCGATATGGCCGGCGTTCGGCAGAACACGCAATTCCGACTTCGGCAGGCGCTTGCGAAGACTGAAGGAAGATTCCACGGGACAAACCAGATCGCGACGGCCGTGGATCAGTATCGCCGGCAGATGACGTATTCTTTCGCACTGGTCCAATACGGCATTTTCGGGAATGAAATATCGGTTCACGGCGTAATGGAGTTCGATTCGGGCCTTATTGAGCGCTTCGGACGAGACGTGCCCGTTCAGCTCGGACGGGGCGAATTCGCTGCCTAGAATCACCTGACCGCTCCACAGCGCCCATGTGCGGGCGGCACGCCGCTGGGCCACTTCATCGTCGCCGGTCAGGCATGAATACAAATAAGGCAGAGGATGATCACGATCGGGCTCCGGAATATTGTCCATGAATTGCTCCCATTGTTCCGGATAAATTCGGTCCACGCCCGAACCGACGAACCAGTCGAGATCACGCTGTCGGGCCAGAAACGCCGCTCTCAGCACCAGCCCGGCGACCTTGGTCGGATGGCGCTGAGCGTACAGGAGCGCCAAGGTCGCACCCCAGGACCCACCGAAGAGCAGCCAGCGATCGATGCGAAGTTCGCGACGGATATAGTCCAAGTCACGAATCAAATCGGCCGTAGTATTGCCGACGATCTCTCCATGGGGAACCGAACGCCCCGCGCCTCGCTGATCGACGAGAATGATCCGGTACGTTTCGGGATTGAAAAAGGAACGGTGATACGCCTTGCAACCGGAGCCCGGCCCACCGTGCAGGAACAAAACGGGCACTCCGGAGGAATTCCCGCATTCTTCCACATAGACCCGGTGCTTGTTCCGCTTGAATCGATGAACCGCGTAGGGCTCGATTTCGGGATAAAGAATTCTCATGATGGGCTCAGGCCGGACAGGATCTTGGACCTGGCGTAACGGATGAACAGAACGACGGCGAAATTACCGGTCTGTCTGGAACGGAGAGAAAACCGAAATAAGACTTGTCTAGCATCTCAGAGCGATATATCCACACCGTACTCCGATGCAGATCGTGCCGAATGATTCTACACCGCCGCCGGACTAACAGGCTGCTACTTCCGCAAGAAAAAAGGGGGATTCGCATCCCCCTTTTCTTCGGCTTGAAAAGTGTCTTTAGAAGCCGAAACCGATGTAAGCGCCGGTAGTAAGGCCGTCGGTATCTACGCCTTTGAGCAAACCGCTTTTGCTCTTGATATCCAGGTCGTCGCCCGTGAAATGATAACGGAAATCGAGACCCGCCCACAGATCGCCCCAGATCTTGTATTCGGCGCCGGCGCCCAGCATCAGCCCGGGATTCAGCACGGTAACGCCGCTGGACGGCGGGCTGATGACGTGAATGCCCAAACCGAACGGAATGATCCACGGCCGGAAGTTGCCCAGATTGTTGAACTTGATTTTCGGAGCAGCGGTAAGGGTGAACTGGGTAATCTTGTTCTCGATTACCTCCCCCCCCCCGGTAGCGAAGTCTACGAGGAAATTTTCTCCGGTGCCGAAGTTCTTGTATTCAAACATAACCTCGGCATCAAGCGAGGCAATGTCGGTCAATCCCCAGAAATCGTCAGTCAGCCGATGGTCGAAACCGGCACCGACATACCAACCATCGTTATCGCCCCAGTTCTTATTCTTAAGCAGCGTCTCCGGAGCTTGAGTCTTATAACCACGGCCATGCTCCATCTTGGCGTAACCACCGCGGAAGTAGATCAAATCCTTCTTTTCCTGCGTCTCGGCTTTCGCCAACTCTTGCTCAACCTTCTGTTGCTGAGCTTCCATCCTTTCAGCGTTGGCTCTGGCTTCGGAGCGAGCTCTCGCCAATTCCGAACGCAGTGCGCGCATCTCGTCTTCCATCATCTGCAAACGCCGCTCGATATCGGCTTGAGCGGACGTACCCTTGTAGTGGCTCTCGGCCATTGCCTGCGGCGGAGCGATGCCGGCAGCCGCGACAACGGCGCTGACCATAGCGGCCATTCCAGTCGATTTCTTGATCATTCTTATTCCCCCTCGTGCGAGTTGAACTTAAATCCGTTGTATGCCAGCAACAAAAAGTTGCATGTCGGCGCGATCGTAACAAAAAAATCCCCATACAACAATTAGTCTATTTCATCATTTTTCGCTAATCACCGCTGTTGACATAGTTGCTTTTTCCGAGGCTAGCAGCAACAGATAAACTTGCGGTTATAATGGTCAGTTCGTCTGCAACGGACAGTTTGTGGGGCAAGACTAAGGCCGTCGCTGTGCACTCGGCAAATGCCGGGATGACCATTTAGGAAACTCTGAACAAGTGGATTCCGTTCTTGCCCTTCGACAGGCTCAGAAGAACGTTCGACAAGTTTGTCCTGAGCCCGCCGAAGGACTCACCACGAGCGGAATCAGTATTTTATATAGTTCATCCTGAGCCCTTCGACTCGGCTCAGGTCTGTCGAAGGACTGAATCAGAGCTTCCGTAACGCCAAGCGGACGCCCGTCCCCTCGTGCTTTTTGCTTGCGGGGAATCAATCTAAAAGGAATTCAAGATACTGCCTGTTATTGGGACGCGGTGAAGTTTCGCTCGAATGCAACATTCAAGGGTCCAGAACATATATTCAGAGATACGACATGGCTGTAAAAAATCGATTACATCGTAGCGAGTTGGCTGTTCCCGGCAGCAATAAGCGCATGCTGGAAAAAGCCCCCAACTCCGGCGCCGACGTGGTCTTTCTCGATTTGGAAGACGCCGTCGCCCCGGACGACAAGGAGCAGGCGCGGGCCAACATCATCGAAGCGTTGAAAACCTACGACTGGTCGAAATGCGCCGTCTCCATCCGAATCAACGGACTCGACACCCCTTACGCCTACCGCGATCTCGTAGAAGTGGTTGAAGCCTGTGGCGATAAACTTGACACCATTCTGATCCCCAAAGTGGGCAGCCCCGCCGACATCTATTTCGTTGCGACCATGTTGTCTCAAATCGAAGCCTATAAAGGCTTCAAACCCATCAACATCCATGTCCTCATAGAAACCGCCTTGGGCATGGCGAACGTGGAAGAAATCGCGAGATGCTGCCCCGAGCGCATGGAGGCCATGGTGTTCGGCGTCGCCGACTATGCCGCCTCGGTTCGCGCCCGCACCACACAAATCGGCGGCGCCAATCCCGATTACGGCATGCTGACTGATCCCGACGAAAACGGCCAGCGTCATTTCCATTGGGGCGATCAATGGCATTTCGGTATTTCCCGTATGGTAGCCGCCTGCCGAGCCTACGGGCTGCGGCCCATCGACGGCCCCTTCGGCGATTTCAACGATCCCGAAGGTTACAAGGCTGCCGCACGCCGTGCCGCCGCCCTGGGGTGCGAGGGAAAATGGGCGATTCACCCATCTCAGATTGCTCTGGCAAATGAAATCTTTACACCTACCGAAAAAGAAGTGAATCGCGCGCGTCGAATCCTGGCGGAAATGGAGAAGGCGGCAAAAGAAGGCAAAGGCGCCGTTTCCCTAGATGGCCGACTGATTGACGCGGCCTCGATCCGTATGGCGGAAAACGTCGTACGACAAATCGAACAGATCGAAGCCCGGAGGTCCTAACGTCTTGTCTTAAGACTGGGTTATCTTTGGCCAAGAAGATTCTGAATAGGCTCTCTCGCTCCGCGATAAATTGGCGCGGCGCGGCCGATTTACTCGCCCTATCCCTGCGGCTCAACCTTCGGGCCGTGCTTCGCACATTCTCGTTCGGTTCCGGCGAACGGGTGCCGCTTGCGGTTCTGCATTGGGAGTGCGCGACGTGATCGGGTTAAATAAAAACCTGCCGAATCATTCCGTTGCACGGGTCGCTGCTTCGGGATGGCGACTTGATCAGAGCTTCCTTAAGATGGCCGAACTAAAAGAAAGTCCGTGGCCAAAGCGACCGTGTGCGATCGAAAATCCCGACAACCTCGCAATGTAACGATGCTTGTCGGGCATCATAATTTCAGTCCGACCTACATTGACTAGAGAGGAAAGCAAGCAGTGAACATCCATGAATATCAAGCGAAGGAACTGCTGAAATCATATGGTGTGCCGGTTCCCGTTGGCGGCGTCGCCTATTCCGACCAGCAGGCAGCTCAAGTGGCCGAAGAAATCGGCGGCAATAAGTGGGTCGTCAAAGCACAGATTCATGCCGGTGGTCGCGGCAAAGCGGGCGGCGTGAAAATTGCCGATTCCATCGAGGAAGTACAGAAAATCGCCGATTCGATGATCGGCACCCGCCTGGTCACCCATCAGACTGGTCCCGAAGGTTCCATCGTCCAGCGCGTCTGGATCGAACAGGCTAGCGACATCAAAAAGGAATTTTATTTGGGATTCGTAATCGACCGAGGCTCGCAGCGCATCACGATCGTCGCCTCCGAAGAGGGCGGGATGGATATCGAGGAGGTAGCAAAACGGACTCCCGAGAAAATCGTCAAGGAAGTCATCGACCCGGCGATCGGCCTATTGGATTTTCAGTGCCGCAAAGTCGCCACCGCCATTGGACTTAAGGGCGAGCTGATGCCTCAGGCCGTCAAGCTGATGAAAGCAATTTACCGCTGCATGCGCGACAAGGATGCCTTGCAAGCCGAAATCAACCCCCTCGCCATCGTCGGCAACGGCGCCAACAAACTGATGGTGTTAGACGCCAAATTCAACTTCGACGACAACGCTCTCTATCGCCAGAAAGCCATCACCGAGATGCGCGACCTGGCCGAGGAAGACCCGAAAGAAGTCGAAGCGTCCGGGCATGGCCTCAACTACATCGCACTCGACGGCAACATCGGCTGCATCGTCAACGGCGCCGGTCTCGCCATGGCGTCTCTGGATGCCATCACACTGCACGGCGGACGCCCCGCCAACTTTCTCGATGTCGGCGGCGGCGCCTCTCCCGAGAAAGTCACCAACGCCTGCCGTATCGTGCTGGAAGATCCGAACGTCAAGTGCATCCTGGTTAACATTTTCGCGGGCATCAACCGCTGCGACTGGATCGCCAAAGGTTTGATCCAGGCTTGCAACAGCCTCCAAATCAAGGTTCCGCTGATCGTGCGTCTGGCCGGCACCAATGTCGAAGAAGGCCGCAAGATCCTGGCGGAATCCGGCCTCTCCTTCATTACCGCGGAAAATCTGGACGACGCCGCCACTAAAGCGGTCGCAACGGTGAGAGGGTAAGTATCCATGAGCGTATTCGTTAACAAAAACTCCAGGGTCATCTTTCAGGGCTTCACCGGCGAGCACGCCACCTTCCACGCCGAGGACGCGATGAAAATCGGAACCAATGTCGTCGGCGGCGTCACGCCCGGCAAAGGCGGCACCACGCATTTGGGGCTGCCGGTATTCGACACCGTGGCCGAGGCCGTGGCCGCCACCGGTGCGGATGTATCCGCCGTATTCGTGCCTCCGCCGTTCAGCGCCGACGCACTGATGGAAGCCATCGATGCCGGAATCAAAGTCGCCGTGACCATCGCCGACGGCGTTCCCATACATGACATGATCCGCCTGCAGCGCTTCCGCACCGGCAAGGATACGATCATCGTCGGACCGAATACGCCCGGCATCATCACGCCAGGCGAATGCAAGGTCGGCATCATGCCTTCGCACATTTACAAGAAAGGCAACGTTGGCATCGTTTCCCGTTCGGGAACGCTCAATTACGAGGCAACCGAGCAAATGGCTGCTCTGGGACTTGGCATCAGCACCTCGGTTGGTATCGGCGGCGATCCAATCAACGGCACCGATTTCCTGACCGTGTTACGTGCTTTCGAGGCCGATCCTGAAACCGACATTGTGGTCATGATCGGTGAAATCGGAGGTCCTCAGGAAGTGGCGGCGGCTCGCTGGGCGAAGGAAAACATGAAAAAACCCGTCGTTGGTTTTGTCGCCGGTGTTTCCGCCCCCACGGGCCGACGCATGGGTCATGCCGGCGCGATCATTTCCAACGAGGACGACACGGCCAGCGCCAAGATGGACGCCATGGAGGCGCTAGGGCTCTACGTCTCCCGGAACCCGGCTCACATCGGTCAAACCGTATTGCGGGCGATGAAGGAACACGGCATCGCCGTCAAATAATCGAATCGTAGTCTGGCGTAGGTTGTGAATCCTTCTCCGACACGGCGGGTCCGCAAGGGATTGCCGGCCTACACGTCTGCGTGCGATGAGGAAAATCCGCGCAGCCGGCTTTGTTAAGGGTAATGACATGCGCGATATCTCTCCCTCGGGCTTAAACGCTATCTCGAGACCGCAGACACCAAACCCTTGCTGCTCGACGTACGCGAACCGCAGGAATACGCCTACTGCCACATTGAAGGCAGCCTGCACATTCCGATGAACGATATTTCTTCCCGGCTTGCCGAACTCGATCCGGAGCGGGAAATCGTCGTCATTTGCCATCACGGCATCCGCAGCCGAATGGTGGGCGATTACCTAGAACGCCAAGGTTTCGCCGATATCGTCAATCTTCGGGGAGGCATAGACGCCTGGGCGCGGGATGTCGCCCTTGAAATGTCACGGTACTGATCATGATTGCCGTCATTCAGAGAGTCACGCGGGCCGAGGTGACCGTAGCCGGCGAGAGCGTCGGAAAGATCGGCCACGGGATACTTGCGCTGGTCGCGGTCGAACGAGGCGATACCGAAGCGCAAGCGGACCGGCTAGCTGAGCGTATTTTGGGTTATCGAATCTTCGCCGATGCCGAGGACAAGATGAATCTCAATGTGATGGATGTCGGTGGCGGAGTCTTGCTGGTCTCCCAGTTCACGCTGGCAGCCGATACCCGAAAGGGGATGCGTCCGAGCTTCACGCCCGCTGCTGATCCCGAGACCGGAAAGCGTCTGTTCGACTATTTTGTTGAAAAGGTGCGGGCCCGGCACTCGCCTGTGGAAACCGGACGGTTCGGCGCTAACATGCAGATCGAACTGGTCAACGACGGACCGGTGACCTTCATTCTGAACGTACCACCAACCGCAACCGAGTAAAGCCCGCTTGGTTGCGCCGTCGGGTGAGCGCGGCGGCCATGCCCTTCGCGCCGCGACTCAGTAAGCTTGACGCGCGTGATAGCCTGACGAACAACACCTCGTTCCATTGTTCCAGGTCTGCGTGCCCATCCAACCCGGCAGTACGCAGGTATGCACCATTCGCACCCAAGCTATCCTTCTACCGTTTTACGATTCAATCAACACCCGCGTTCCCACGTCCACCCGCTCGAATAAATCGGCTACGTCTACATTCTTCATGCGGATACAACCGTGGGACGACGGGGTTCCATTGACTCCGGAATCGGGACTTCCGTGTATGTAGATATAGCGCCACGTTGTATCCACCTCCCCGTACCGGTTGAAACCGGGCTCTAAGCCACCCAGCCAGAGAATTCGGGTGAGTATCCAATCCCGGCCTGGGAATTGAGCTTCGAGTGCGGCATCGTAGATTTCGCCGGTCGGACGCCGCCCTTTGAATACCGTGCCGAGAGGGAGCCCTGCGCCGATCTTAGCCCGAATGCGGTGCCATCCGCGCGGCGTGCAGCCGCTGCCCATGCGCTCGCCGGGACCGTTCCTGGCCGTGGACACGGGCCAGGTTTGAACCACCCGGCCGGCCTCGATAAGATCGAGTTCCTGGCGGGGAATGCTGACCCGAAGATAGCGCAGTGGTGCAGAGCAATCGCACTCCACGGCACGCCTCACGCCTTTCCGAACAGCGCGATGGATTCGACATGGGCCGTCTGCGGAAACATGTCCATGACGCCTGCGAGAATCAGACGATAGCCGTGCCGATGAACCAGAATGCCCGCATCCCGAGCCAACGTGGACGGATTGCAGGAAACGTAGACGATGCGGTTCGGCGCCCAACGCGGCACATAGGACAATACCTCTTCGGCACCGGCTCGAGACGGATCGAGCAAGATCTTGTCATATCGCCGATGCGCCCAAGCCGCATCCTTCAAGTCCTGAGT
This sequence comes from Methylocaldum szegediense, assembly GCF_949769195.1. Lineage (NCBI taxonomy): Bacteria > Pseudomonadati > Pseudomonadota > Gammaproteobacteria > Methylococcales > Methylococcaceae > Methylocaldum > Methylocaldum szegediense. The sequence continues at coordinate 4,742,498 of NZ_OX458333.1, read as the reverse complement.
CAAATCGGCGACATGGAACTCGACGTTATCCAAACCGTTGTCTGCCGCGTTCTGGCGGGCCCGCTCCACCGATTCCGGATTACCTTCGACACCGACGACGTGCTGCGCACGTTTCGCGATCGGTAGCGTGAAATTGCCGATCCCACAAAAGAGGTCGAGCACCGTATCGCCCGCCACCGGATCGAGCACATCCATCACTCGGTCTACCATTTTACGGTTGATGTCCACGTTGACCTGCGTGAAGTCGGTGGGCTTGAAGCGAAATTCGATACCCTGGTTCACCAATGCATAGCTCAGCATCGGCGGGTTCTCGGGATGAAGCGGCATGACCGAGTCGGGGCCCTGCCGCTGCAGATAGATGTCAAAGCCGAAACTCACACCGAATGCCGCCAATTTTTCCAGATCGTCCGGCGATGCATTCTCAAGGATGCGGAACACCAGGGCAGCGCGTTCGTCACCCACCGCAACCTCGATCTGCGGCAGCCGGTCCTTGACGCTCAGCGAGCCTATCAGTTCGGATAAATCCTGAAGCCGCTCGCCCACTTTCGGGTGCAGCACGGGGCAAAACGCCAAGTCCGTAGTGAAGGGACTTGAGCGCTCGCGAAAACCGACCAAGACCCGTCCTTTCTTCGGAACCCATTTCACGCCGAGACGAGCTTTATGACGATACCCCCAATGAGGACCGGTCAACGGCGGCCATAACGCCACCTCCTCGATCTTGCCGATACGCCTGAACTGATCCAGCAACAGCTTTTGCTTTTCCTCGATCTGCGCCGCATCGGTCAGATGCTGAAAGCTACATCCGCCGCAAACGCCGAAACTCGGGCAGCGAGGCTGAACCCTTCCGGGCGCTGGCGTCACGACCTGCTCGATCTTGCCCTCAGCATAGTCACGGTGAATCGATGTATAGACGAAGGTCACGTCTTCACCCGGCAACGCGCCCTCGATGAATACGGCCTTGCCGTCAACGCGAGCGACGCCTCGCCCATCATGAGCGAACGATTCGATATGCGCGGGGAATGCCTCCTGGGGAAGCGATTTCTTGCGTGCTCTTGCCGCCATGGTCAATCTGGAAAAACGCCGGTGGACAAATAGCGGTCGCCGCGATCGCAGATGATGACGACAATCACTGCATTCTCGACTTCCTTGGACAGGCGCAAGGCCGCCGACACCGCCCCGCCCGACGAGATACCGGCGAAAATACCCTCCTTAGCCGCGAGCAGGCGGGTCGTCTCCTCCGCTTCCTCCTGCGTCACATCGAGGATACGGTCGATGCGACTGAAGTCGCAGATTTTCGGCACGTATTCCTTCGGCCATCGGCGTATGCCGGGAATCTTGGCGTCGTCCTTGGGCTGCACGCCGACGATCTGTATGGCTGGATTTTTCTCCTTCAAGAACTTGGACGTCCCCATGATCGTGCCGGTGGTTCCCATGGAGCTGACGAAGTGGGTCACCGTACCTTCGGTATCGCGCCAGATCTCCGGGCCGGTGCCTTCGTAATGGGCGCGCGGATTGTCAGGATTGGAGAACTGATCGAGGATTCGACCTTCGCCGCGCTTCTCCATCGCCCGCGCCAGGTCGATAGCTGCTTCCATGCTGCCTTCGGCGGGTGTCAGAATGATTTCGGCACCGAATGCCTTCATGATAGCGCGCCGTTCCACGCTCATGTTTTCCGGCATGATCAGCGTCATCCTGTAACCCTTGATGGCTGCGGCCATGGCTAGAGCGATGCCGGTGTTGCCGCTAGTGGCTTCGATCAGACGGTCGCCCGGCTTGATCTCGCCACGCTCCTCGGCGCGCTTGATCATGCTGAGCGCCGGCCGGTCCTTCACCGACCCCGCGGGATTGTCGCCCTCCAGCTTGGCCAGAACGATATTGCTCGTCTCACCAGGAAGACGTTGCAACCTGACCAATGGCGTATTTCCGACAAAGGATTCGATGGTGGGAAAAATCATGGCCGTTCTCTAGGGGTTGAAAATCCTGAGCGGAACGCTCGGCTATGGGATAATACGAGATACTCGGATTTTACCATTTCACGTTTCGTGCCATGAAGAAAGTCGAATTGCTGTCCCCGGCAGGCACCCTCAAGAACATGCGCTACGCCTTCGCTTACGGCGCCGATGCGGTCTACGCCGGCCTGCCCCGCTACAGCCTTCGGGTCAGGAACAACGACTTCCTGGAGAAAAATTTAGCGGCGGGCATCCGCGAAGCCCATGAACGCGGCAAGTCCTTCTATCTCGCGACCAACGTGCTCCCGCACAACGCTAAGGTCAAAACCTTCATCAAGGATTTGACGCCCATCGTCGCGATGGGGCCGGACGCTCTCATCATGGCCGATCCCGGACTGATTTTGCTGGCCCGCGAAACATGGCCGGACATGCCAATCCATCTCTCGGTTCAAGCCAATACCTTGAATTATGCCGCGGTGCGTTTCTGGCAATCGGTCGGGATCCAACGGATCATTCTGTCGCGCGAACTCTCCCTGGACGAAATTGCGGAAATCCGGCAGCAATGTCCGGACATGGAATTGGAAGTGTTCGTGCACGGCGCCTTGTGCATCGCCTACTCGGGTCGCTGCCTGCTGTCCGGCTATTTCAATCACCGCGACCCGAACCAGGGTACCTGCACCAACGCCTGCCGCTGGAAGTACGATCTGGCCCCCGCAGAAGAAAACGCCGAGGGCGATTATGTCCCCGGACAGCTCACACTATCCCTCTCAGACCTTAACCGGAATGTTTCGGCTTGTGGCGATCAGCCCCGCCACCCCCTGGCTGACCAGGTCTATTTTCTCGAGGAAGAAACGCGTCCGGGCGAACTCATGCCGGTCATGGAAGACGAGCACGGCACCTATATCCTCAACTCCAAAGACTTGCGCGCCGTGGAGCATGTACAACGCCTGGTCGAACTGGGCGTCGACAGCCTCAAGATCGAAGGGCGCACCAAATCCTATTACTACGTGGCGCGCACCGCCCAAGTCTACCGGAAAGCGATCGACGATGCCCTGGCCGGGCGGCCGTTCGACCCATCCCTGTTGGGCGTGCTGGAAAACCTTGCTCAGCGCGGATACACCGATGGCTTCTACGTACGCCATCACTCGCAGGACTATCAAAACTACATCCGCGGCCACTCGGAAAGCCACCGCCAACAGTTTGTGGGAGAGATTGCCGATTTCGACAAGTCTTCGGGACTTGCGGCCGTATTGGTGAAGAACAAGTTCGCTGTGGGCGATCGGCTCGAACTGATTCTGCCGCAAGGCAATCGCGATATGGTGCTGCAGCACATGGAGGATGAGCACGGCCGTCCCATGCAGGAAGCGCCGGGCGGCGGCTATAACGTCAGAATACCCGTGCCGGTCGACGATTGCCGACACGGATTGATCGCTCGGTATCTGTAAGCGCGAAAGCCCTTGAACCGGTCCAGACGGCCACCTGCCGGGACCGGTCGGTTATCATAAGTGTTCCACATCGACCGTGCGGAGACCGACCATGACGTTCACTACTCCCGACCTTTGCGACCGATACTCCGACACTCATCATCTTCAGATCGCCGAACCGATTTTTCGCCCTTTCGGCGGCAAAAGCGCTTTCAGCGGACGGGTCACGACCCTCAAGGTTTTCGAGGACAATGTCCTGCTTCGAACGGTACTCGAGGAAAAAGTCGAGAACCGGGTTCTGGTCGTCGACGGCGGCGGTTCGCACCGTTGCGCCCTGCTCGGCGGCAATCTGGCCAAGCTCGCCTGCGATAACGGCTGGCAGGGCATCATTGTCTACGGCTGTATCCGCGACTCGGTGGAAATCAATCGGCTTCCCATCGGTATACGGGCGCTGCACACCCATCCATTGAAAAGCCACAAGAAAGGCGGTGGCGACCGGGATATCCTCGTCACTTTCGCCGGCATCAACTTCAGAACCGGGTACTACGTCTACGCCGACGAAGACGGCATTGTCGTGTCCGAGAACGAACTGGTCTGAGCATGGGACACCGACTCACCCGAATCTACACGCGTACCGGCGACGAGGGCACAACCGCACTTGGCGACGGCACCAGGGTCGACAAGAACGCTCCACGCGTCGCGGCTTACGGCGCCCTGGACGAGCTCAATAGCCATATCGGTTTGGTATTGGCTCACGTTCCGTCGTCGCCGCTGCGCGATTGCCTGACCGAAATTCAACACATCCTGTTCGATCTCGGTGGGGATCTGTGCATCCTTGGACGCCGCTCCATCGATCAGCGTCACATCGACTGGCTGGAACAATGGCTAGATCATTTCAACACGCAACTCCCCTGGCTGGATGATTTCATACTGCCCGGCGGAAACCCGGCCGCAGCGCACTGTCATGTCGCTCGTACCGTCTGTCGCCGGGCGGAGCGGGTCTTGGTGTCCCTGGGAAAAACGGAACCCGTGGATCACCTCGCTCTCGCTTATCTCAATCGTCTGTCGGACTTCTTATTCGTGGCCGCCCGCATCCTGGCTCGGCAAGACGGTGGACAGGAAATCACGTGGCAACCGAAACGTCCCCCGCCTTCGCTACCGCCGCATTGATTCGGCATGCCTAAAATGTAAGAATCTCCCACCTTCTAAGTCAGAAATCATCCGTACGCCCATGGAAATCATTCTCGCCAATCCCCGCGGTTTTTGCGCCGGCGTCGACCGCGCCATCGAGATCGTCGAACGCGCCATCGAGGTCTTCGGAGCCCCGATTTACGTACGGCACGAAGTGGTCCACAACCGCTACGTGGTCGACGGTTTGCGGGCTCGGGGAGCCGTCTTCGTCGAGAGCCTGTCGGAAGTACCGGAAAACGCCACGGTCATTTTCAGCGCGCACGGGGTATCCAAGGCTATCCAGGCGGAAGCCCAAGAACGCGGTCTCCAGGTCTTCGACGCGACCTGTCCCTTGGTCACCAAGGTTCATATCGAAGTTCATCAACACGCGAACGCTGGAAGGGAGATCGTTTTCATCGGTCATGCCGGCCATCCGGAAGTCGAAGGCACCATGGGACAGTATGACAACCCGGACGGCGGGATTTATCTGGTGGAGTCCCCGGAGGACGTGGAAACGCTCGAGGTCAAAAATCCCGACAACCTGGCTTACGTTACCCAAACCACGCTCTCCATCGACGATACCCAAGCCGTCGTGGATGCCTTGAAAAAGCGTTTCCCCAATATCATCGGCCCGAGAAAAGACGATATCTGCTATGCGACGCAGAATCGCCAGGATGCGGTAAAAAAGCTCGCCGCTCATTGCGACGTCATCCTGGTGGTCGGCTCGCCCAACAGCTCCAATTCCAACCGGCTCAGAGAAATCGCCGAGAAACTGGGACGTTCGGCCTACTTGATCGATGACGCCAATCAGCTACAGCGGGAATGGATAGAGGGTGCGCAAAAAATCGGCGTGACGGCCGGCGCCTCGGCTCCCGAAATTCTCGTAACCAAAGTCGTCGCCAAACTCAAGGAGTGGGGGGGACAGGTTGTGACGGAAACCCGCGGAATCGAAGAAAAAGTGGTGTTTTCGCTGCCGAAAGATCTCCGGCGCACCGCATGAAATTCGACGTCCGCCGGTCTTTCATGAGAGAAAAACCGGCGGCAGGACGTTTTCTCGCGTCTCCCTATCTACCGGAGCTCGGCAGATGATATTCCCATTCTCGCCGTGTACATCGGGCGAAAGAGCCGAAGGAATCTCTGTTCAAGCCCTTCGACTGACCTGCGCCCAAGCCAGAACGAAAGGCATGAACGGCATCAACCTGTTCGGCGCTTCCTCAACGCGGCTGCTTCGTGACCTACGAGTGACCGAGAGAGAGAATGTCCTGGAGGCAACTGCGCTCGGAGCGATGAAAAAACGCTTTGAGCGCCTTATGGTCGAGTCCGCAAAACGGATGCTCAGACTTGGCCTGACGTACCGCTTGGACCGCCTCTGGTTCCTCGCATATCCGCAATTGCGGGACGTGTTCAGACGAATCCAAATCCATCAGGGGCAACCGAACTACGAATTCGCTGCCGGCACCGGTGCCGGCGCTATAGGCTTCCACCTCTCCGCCGTGCATCTCCACCAAACGTTTGACTAGACTCAAGCCGATGCCCAAACCGCCTTGTGCCCGATCGAGCGAGCGCGGCTCCTGAGTGAACAAGTCAAAGATGTGCGGAAGACTCGAAGGCGAAATGCCCATTCCGTTGTCCTGCACCCGTACTACACCGCGTTCGCCTTCCTCTTCGACCCGCAACCGAATAACGCCTCCTGCGCTCGTATATTTCGCCGCGTTATCCAGAAGATTGGAAAACACCTGCGTCAACCGGGCGAAGTCGGCTTCGACCAATAGTGGTTTGGACGGCAATTGCACGCACAGCTCGTGCTGACTGGCCTCGATGACCGGCCGGCTCGCTTCGATCGCTTGGAGAACAGGTGTCGTGAGGTCCAGGCATTGGCGCTTGAGGGTCACCTTGCCACACGTGAGCCGCGTTATGTCCAGGAGATCGTCGACCAAGCGCGTGAGCTGACTCAACTGGCGATCAATGATGCCCCTTGCCCAGTCCACGTGAAACGGCGTTATGTTCGGCTGTTTCAAGACCTCGACCGCATTGCGGATAGGCGCGAGCGGGTTACGCAGCTCGTGGGACAGCATGGCGATAAATTCATCCTTGCGGCGGTCCGCTTCTTTCAAAGCCTCCTCGATTCGCTTCCGTTCTATGGCATAGCGGATAGACCGAATGAGCAGGTTGCCCTGAAACTGGCCCTTGATGACATAATCCTGAGCGCCTTCTTGAATCAGTCGGAAACCGACGGCCTCGTTGTCCAGACCGGTGAAGACGACGATGGGAATGGGACCCGCCAGGTCGCGGACTTTCACCAGGGTATCGACACCCTCGGTATCGGGCAAATTGAGATCCAATAGGATGACGTCGAACCGCTGTCGGCTCAAAATTTTCTCAACCTCGCTGAACCGCGCCACCCGTTCGAGCTCGAAGCGCACCATGCCAACCTGGCTCAAGGTTTCCTCGACCAGGAAAGCGTCGCTCGGACTGTCCTCCACCAGGAGGACGTGGTAGTGCGATTGCATGGGCTAGAACTACCGTGACGGAAGGCTTACCACCGTAAACCAAAAGCTCTCGATGGCCTGAACCACTTTGACGAAACTGTCAAAATGGACCGGCTTGGTAATATAGCAGTTAGCATGCAAACCATATGCTCGAAGAATATCCTCCTCCGCGCTGGAAACCGTCATCACCACCACAGGAATCATCTTTAGATCCGCGTCGCTCTTGATCTCGGCGAGAACCTCCCGGCCATCCTTCCTCGGCAGATTGAGATCGAGAAGGACGAGGTCGGGGCGTGGCGCGTCGGCATAAATGCCCTCCCGCCGCAAAAACGAGATGGCTTCTACACCGTCCTCCACAACAAAGAGCTGGGTGAGCAGTTTCGCGGACTCGAGCGCTTCCCGAGTGAGAAGCACATCGGTCGGACTATCTTCGACCAATAGAATATTGACGGGGTTCATCGGATCATTCCCGCTTCAGTAGGAAACGTAAAATAAAAAATCGTGCCATGTCCCGGCTCGGATTCCACCCAAATGCGCCCGCCGTGCCGCTCCACGACTCGTTTGCAAATGGCGAGACCGATCCCGGTGCCGGGATATTCGTTCCGTGCATGCAGGCGCTGAAAAATCCTGAATATCCGCTCGAAGTAATCGGGCGCTATGCCAATCCCGTTATCGCTGACGGCGAAAATCCATTCGCGGTTTTGCTTTTTCGCACTCACATGAATCTCGGGTTTTCGGTCGCTGCGGAATTTAATCGCGTTGCTGATCAAATTCTGAAACAGCTGGATCAGTTGACCCGGATCCGCATAAATTGTAGGCAATTCATCGCGGGTAACGACCGCTCCGCTCTCACTGATAGGGACCTCGAGATTGGCGAGAACGGCGTCCAAGATCGCTTGGCAGTCTGTCGGCTCCAACCGGTGATCCCGTGAGCCGATACGAGAATACGCCAGAAGATCGTTGATCAGGTTCTGCATGCGTGTTGCGCCTTCCACCGCATGCGTAATCACCTCATCGGCCCGCGCGTCCAGCTTCCCCTGATATCGTCGACGAATGATTTCCACACAGCCCGCCACCGCCCGCAAAGGCTCCTGCAGGTCATGGGATGCGACATACGCGAATTCTTGCAGTTCCGAATTGGAACGCGCCAACTCCCGTGCCTGCTCCGCAAGCCGCTCTTCCGCCAACTTGCGCTCGGTCACGTCGAGCATGATGCCGATCATGCGGACGGGACGACCGTCGCGGCCGTAGAGAATCTGACCGCGATCATAGACCCACCGGACGCTGCCGTCGGTATGGCATACACGATATTCCAGGTCGAACGCATCCTGCCGGCGTTGCGTCATGACCCGCTTGATCACCGCGTCCACAGCTTCTTTTACGACAGCTCGGTCATCGGGATGTACCCTTGCCAGCCAATTCTTGGCGGATGCCTCGCACTCCCCCGGCTTGAGTCCGAGCAGGCGATAAGAGCCCTCCGACCACATGACGGCATCCCTGAGAATATCCCAGTCCCAGGTTCCTGCGTTTGCAGCACTCAAGGCCAGGTTCAGACGCGCCTCGCTTTGCCGCAGAACTTCCTCGCCGTGCTTCCTCAGCGTGATATCGGCAATCGCCGCCAAGACATAACGCTTTTCACCGTTGGGTATCGGGCTAAGGGCGATTTCAACGGGAATTTCCTCGCCGTTCTTGCGCAACGCATACAGGTCCCGTCCCATGCTCATGGGTTTTTGTACGGGACATTCGTTGAAGCGTCGGCGGTACGCTTCGTGCTCGATCCTGAACCGCTCGGGAATAAGTACGTCGATGGACCGCCCGAGCAATTCGTCCCTCGAATAGCCGAACAATTGTTCGAAATAGGTGTTGACCAAGGCAATCCTGCCATCCTGGTCGGCCAGGACCAATGCATACGGCGTATTCTCCGTAATCCTATGGAAGATGGACTCGGTTGTGTCGCCTGCTTCGTCCATGAGGAAAAACCCATAAAGAAGAAAGTAAAGATTAGGTCCAAAAGACCGATGGTCTCTCGCCACCCGCCGGAAGCCTTTCGCCCGCCAACAAAAAGTGATCAGCTAGAGAATCAAATTTTTGAAGAAAGGTCAACATCATATGAGTGATCGTTCGCGCTTCGCCGATCGATGCGCCGGCGAATCGTTTCCCGGAATTCCGGAGGCATCGCGGAAAATCGTGAACGAACGGCGCGGTTATTTCTCTCCGTCACCGCAACGGAGACGCACTCTGAAACTGCGAACGGACGTGCTGAATGTCGCTCGGCGGTCTGAGGATATTTTGAGCAGCAAAAAGCGGCGCCGCTGGGCGCTCTGCCCCGCACATCGACACCGGGCTTCCAGCTAGGACAACGACATACGCCGAGGGATAAACGATATGGACTTGGGCGGACCGGCCCGATCAAGCCGACCGCTGAAATTCGCGTCCGGCATTGCATTCCGAGACATAACCCGCTCGCACAACGAAATCACCGAATGATTCCGCCGGACGGCGATCGCGCCCGAAATGCGCAATGATAGGCGCGAGTGTATCCACGACTTCGTCTTCCGAAAGACCGTCGCGATACAGCGTATTCAAGCGGCTGCCGTCGAAAGCCGCACCCAGATAGAGGCTGTACTTCCCAAGACTCTTGCCTACCAGCCCGATTTCACCCAGATAAGGACGCGCACAGCCGTTGGGACAACCGCTAACCCGCAAGGTAATGGCGTCTTTCTCCAACCCGGCCTTTTTAAATAGAGGCTCGAGCCGCGCGAGCAGCGTCGGTAACCAGCGCTCGCTCTCCGCCATGGCCAATCCGCAGGTGGGAAGTGCCACGCAGGACAGCGCATGCTGCCGCAAACCGCTCCAGTGTTGAGCATCCGGAATCCGATACCGGTCGAGCAAGGCTTCGATCTTGGGTTTGGTCGCTTCTCTAATTCTGGCGATGATCAGATTTTGATTGGTCGTCAAACGAAAATCGCCTTCGTGAACCCTCGCGATTTCGCGCAGTGCCGTCAACCACGCCACCTCGGGCGTGTCTCTCAGGCGACCGCTGAGGATACCCAGAGTCAAATGCCATTCGCCGCGCTCGTCTTGCACCCAGCCGAAGCGGTCGCCCGTGCTTTCGAAACGGAACGGCCGGGCCGGTTCGAGCGACCAGCCGAGCCGCGATTCCAGCTCGGCCTTGAACCACGGCGTGCCTCGATCATCGATCGTGTATTTAAGGCGAGCATGCTTGCGGTTGCTCCGGTCGCCGAAATCGCGCTGCACCCTGACGACATTTTCCGCGACTTCGAGCAGCCGATCGGGCGAGCAAAAACCGATAACCTCCGCAAGGCGCGGATAGGTTGCGGGTTCGCCGTGGCTCATACCCATCCCGCCGCCCACGGCGACGTTAAAACCGATCAATGCGTTATCTTCGGCGATGGCGATGAATCCCAGGTCCTGAGCAAAAACATCAATGTCGTTGTAGGGGGGTAACGCGATGCCGATCTTGAACTTTCGCGGCAGATAACATTTACCGTACAAGGGTTCTTCTTCGGCCGGCGTGCCGGCCACGCGTTCCCCGTCCAGCCAGATTTCATGGTAGGCCCGCGTCTTCGGCAACAGGTGCTCGGAGAGGTGCTTGGCCCACGCGTAGATTTCTTCGTGCAACGGGGAAAGATAGGGATTGTTGTGGCACACCACGTTGCGATTGACATCCCCGCAGGCGGCGATAGTGTTCAGCAAGGCGTGATTGATGCCAGCGATGGTCGCCTTGAGATGGCGCTTTAGCACCCCATGAAACTGAAACGTCTGGCGGGTCGTGATGCGGAGCGAACCGTGACCATAGCGACAAGCCAATTCGTCCAGCTGCAGCCATTGCTTTGGGCTACAGACACCGCCCGGCATCCGCACCCGGACCATGAAACCGTAGGCCGGTTCCAGCTTCTGGCGCAGGCGCTCGTTGCGGAGATCACGGTCATCCTGCTGATAGGTGCCATGGAACTTGAGGAGCTTGGCATCGTCCGGAGACACAGCACCGGTCGCGATGTCGGCCAAGCTTTCTTCGATCGTGCCCCGCAGATAGCGGCTGCGCGCCTTGAGCTCTTCTTCTTCGCTGGGTCGCATACGCTCTTTCATCGTTGCCTCCTCAGTACACGTCCCGCCGGTAGCGTTTTGCGGTCTGCAAATTCCGGACATAGTCCTCCGCCCGTTCACGGTCGACACCCGCTTCCTTCTGTACCACGCTAATCAATGCCTCGTGAACGTCCGGAGCCATCCTCTTGGCATCACCGCAGACATAGAAATACGCGCCCTCTTCCAGCCAAGCATAAAGCTGTCGGCTTTGCTCGAGCATTCTATGCTGCACATAGACTTTGGCGTCATCGTCGCGGGAAAACGCGACGTCGATCCGGGTCAAAAGGCCGTTCTTTCGATGCGCCAGCCACTCCCGCTGATACAGAAAATCCGTGCGGAAATTGCGATCGCCGAAGAATAGCCAGTTCTTACCTCTGGCCCCCATGACCTCGCGTTCCGCCAAAAAGGCGCGGAAAGGCGCTACCCCCGTCCCGGGTCCGACCATGATGATCGGTGCGTCCGGATCTTCGGGTAAACGGAAATTGGGGTTGCTGTCGACATAGACCGGCACCTTCTCTCCCTCCGGCACGCGATCGGCTAGAAAGGTAGATGCGACCCCGTGACGCTCCACCCCATGACTTTCGTAACGCACGACAGCGACGGTCAGATGCACTTCGTCGGGATCGGCGTTTTGGCTCGATGCGATGGAATAAAGGCGGGGCGGAAGCTTACGCAGCGTGGCGACAAAATGGTCGGCCATGATGCCCGAAACCGGATACCGCCTTACGACATCGATGATTTCCCGGCCGTAGACAAAATCCCTTAGCCGGTCTCGGTTCTCGTCCTTGAGCAACTCCCTCAATTCGGTCGAGCCGGAAAGCGCTGCATAGTTCTCCAAGAAAGGACGGGTGAGCGTGGTGATTTCGTAGTGATGCAGAAGCGCATCCTCGAGCGTCGTTTCGGCTCCATCGGCGGCGGATATGATGGCCCCGGGATCAAGCCCGAGACTTTCCATGAGATCCGCCACCGTTTCTGGCCGGTTCGTGGGAAGCACGCCCAGCGCATCGCCCGGCTCGAAGCGTAATCCGGAACCTTCGATGGAAAGCTCGATGTGTCGTACATCCTTGGTGGAGCCTCGTCCCGTCAATCGTAGATTGTCCAGCAAGACCGCAGGAAACGGCTGCTTCTTCGAGTAAACGGATACCGGAACCGCCGCGGCAGGTGTCGAAATCTCGACCCTTGGGCCTTGAGACTGGGTCAAAACCTCCAAGACCCCCTTCATCCAAGCTTCCGCCGCTTCCTCGTAATCGACGTCGCAGTCGATGCGGGGATGACAGCGGGAAGCCCCCAAGTCCTCCAACCGGCTGTCGAACTCACGCCCGGTCTTGCAAAAATGTTCATAGCTCGTATCACCCAAAGCCAGGACGGAAAACTGCAAGCCGTCCAACTTGGGCGCTTTCTTGCTGAACAGGAACTCGTAAAACGGACGGGCACTGTCCGGCGGCTCGCCCTCGCCATGGGTGCTAACGATGACGAAAAGGCAGCGATCTCGTCTCAGTTGGGCACTCTTGTAAGTGGCCATGTCCTCCAGTCGTGCGGAGATACCGCTTTGCTGCAGTCGGGCATGGAGCGCTTTGGCGATCCTTTGGGCGTTTCCGGTTTGAGAACCGAAAAGTACGGTGATGCCCGAAGGCGGCTCGGCCGTTTGAGGCGGCGACGAAGGAGCAAGCTTCTGCTCGGCTCCTCCGAATCCCGCCAGATAGCCGCTGACCCAAAGTCTCTGCTCGGGCGAAAGATCCTCCGCCAAGCGCTTTAAGATCTCCCATTGCTGTGGGCTTAAGGGACCGCTGAATGTGCTCACTGGCTCTATCTCTTGGAACGGTTTGTTGTCAATTCGGCGATTAGACCGATTCAGATCACCGCCTACGCCACTGCCACTACGGGCAATGGGCCGCCCCCCCAAGCCGCGGCCATCGAACGGATGCCGTGCAAGAACGGGGACACGCTCCGTTCAACCGCAAGAAAAAGCCAGTGGCCCGCATGGACGCACTGGCTTTTGGCCACCCATCGATCTGGCTTATACGTGTAGCAAAAAATATATCAAAATACATCAATTACGATAAAGAATATAAATTCATTTCCTTGAATCATTTGGAAATAAAAAGTTTCGCCTGAGTTCGGTTCTCGGCTCCGCGACCTCCCGACAGAGCGAGTATCAATCCCTCGCCCAGTCCTCGACTAACCGGCTCGGGATATGTGGTGATTCGCTGAGCGGCGGGTGGGGCTTTCTGGCCAGGATCAACCCGCACACCCGCAACATGTCTGCGGCCAGAATCCAGGAAACGGCAAGGAAGAGCGCGGTCAACCCGGCATCGAGATAGTCGTTAAAGATCAGCTGCGGAGCCTTGGCCGCTTGATCCGGAGACAGCAGCCCCGCCTCCAGCTTGCCGGTTAGATCCCGTGCGTGAGCCAGAAAACCGATTCGAAGCTCCGGGCTGAACAGTTTTTCCCAGGCGGCCGAGGTCGTGATGATCAGAAGCCACGCCAAGGGCGCGCCAGTCACCCAGGCGTAGCGGAGCTTTCCAGCCTTAACCAGTATGGTCGTGGCTACGCACAGCGCGATTCCGGCGAGCATCTGATTGGCGATACCGAAAAGAGGCCATAGGCTGTTGATGCCGCCCAATGGATCAATGGTGCCGATGTAAAGCAGATAACCCCATCCGGCCACAACCAGTCCGCTGGTCAGCAGCACGCTGGGATACCAGCCGGTTCGCCCCAGAGCCGGCACCCAGTTGCCGAAAATGTCTTGCAGCATGAATCGGGCGACGCGTGTGCCAGCATCCAGCGTCGTCAGGATAAACAGCGCCTCGAACATAATGGCGAAGTGATACCAGAGCGACAGCAACCCCTGCCCGAAGGCGCTAGCGAAAAGCGACGCCATGCCCACCGCCAGGGAGGGCGCGCCGCCGGTACGGGCGAACAGGGTGGACTCACCCATTTGCTCGGCCAGGGCGGACATCTGCTCGACAGTTACCGGGAATCCCCACGCCGAAATCGTCGCCACGGCTTCCGCCGCTTCTTTGCCGACCACGCCCGCCGGGCTGTTGATCGCGAAATAGACGCCGGGATCGAGCACCGTCGCCGCCACCATGGCCATGATGGCTACGAACGACTCCATCATCATCGCGCCATAGCCGATGAAACGGGCGTCGGCCTCGTTGGCGAGCAACTTCGGCGTGGTCCCGGACGAAATCAGCGAATGAAAGCCGGAAATGGCGCCGCAGGCAATGGTGATGAAGACGAAGGGAAACAGCGTTCCGCCGAAAACGGGTCCGGTCCCGTCGACGAACTGAGTCAGCGCCGGCATCTTGACTTCGGGACGAAGAATGACGATAGCCACCGCCAAAGCGGCTATGGTCCCGAGTTTCATGAAGGTGGACAAATAATCGCGTGGTGCCAAAAGCAGCCATACGGGCAACACGGCCGCGGCGAAACCGTAGGCGATGATCATCAACGCCAGTTCCGGTCCGTCGTAATCGAACCAGGTCCTAACGCCCTCGATCCCGTCGATGGCGCCCCCGCCCCAGACCGCGAGCAGCAGCAGAGCCACGCCGAGTGCCGTCGCCTCGATCACGCGTCCGGGCCTGAGATGCCGCATATAAATGCCCACCACCATCGCGATGGGAATAGTCGCGGCCACCGTGGACGTCGCCCAGGGGCTGTGTTTCATGGCGTTCACCACCACCAGGCCCAGCACCGCGATGAGGATGATCATGATGCACATGACACCCAAGAGGGCCGCGTTACCGCCTATGGGACCGAGTTCGTCGCGGGCCATCTGGCCCAAGGAACGGCCGTCGCGGCGGATGGAACAGAACAGGATCACGAAATCCTGCACGCAGCCGCCGATGACGGCTCCGATCAAGATCCACAAAGTACCGGGCAGGTAACCGAACTGAGCCGCCAGAGTCGGACCGATCAAAGGACCGGGTCCCGCGATGGCGGCAAAATGATGGCCGAACACCACCCAGCGGTTGGTCGGAACAAAATCGCGCCCGTCGTTAAAACGCTCCGCAGGCGTCGCCCGCGTGCCGTCCAGACTCAAAACCTTGGCCGCGACAAAAGCGCTGTAAAAGCGATAGCCCAAGGCATAGACGCAGACTGCTGCGGTTACGAACCACAGGCTGTTCACGCTTTCGCCTCTGTTCAACGCGATGCCGCCCAACGCCGCCGCCCCAAGTACGGCCACCGCGAACCAAATCACGAACCTCGCAATCCTCGAACCCTTTACTTTCATTCTTGCGTTCTAATTCGAAATAGCCGAGCCGGTGTTACTCAAATACGCCATAGGATAAGGCTAAATTCCCCCCAACTGTGAATCTCGGATGTGTCCACCCACCAACAATCCTTCGCTCATTTCCGAGTCCCGCCCATCGATTAAAGCGTTTTCATCTCTGATGCACGCTTAAAAACCGGCGAGTTACTTTTCTTTGCGTGCCCAAAGAAAAGTAACCAAAAGAAAGGGCACCCGGATGGCGCGCTGATCCTGCGCGTCGCCGGCTTACGCCGGGCGGCGACAGAAGGCACGTCCGTGTACCTCTGTCGCCGCACGCGATCCCTCGCGTACCCCTTCGGGCGATTCCGGCTCCAGCCGACGACGCTCGGGCGCGCCATACGGGAAAAACTTTTCCGACCGTACATCGCATTAATTGGTCGAAGGCTTCACACGACGCCAAATCAAGGCTGCCGTCTTACGAAGAGGCACGATGGGACAGACACCGCCCGGATCAAGCCCCGGTTATCGCCCGCAATCCACTCACCAGTCTCCGCGTCCCTTCGGCAGCGGTCTCCGGCTCCAGAGCGCCGTAGGCAACCCGCAGATAACAGCCTTCGTCCAAACCGAACGCCGTACCGGGAATGACCGCGACCTTGTGTTCCTGGATCAATCGCTGCGCGACTTTCATGGAATCAAGCTCGGTATCTACCCTCAGCAAAAGGTAGAAAGCACCCTGTGCCTCGGGAACCCGGCAGATATCGGCAAGACTCTGCAACTCATCGAGAACGATCTCACGAACCCGGCCGATGATCTTCAGTTTCTCTCGGCAATAGTCGGACCCCACGGTCAGCGCACCGATCGCGGCGTGCTGAGAGATCGAAGGCGCGCAGATCAGATTGGTATCCTGGGCTTTCAGCACCGCTTCGTATAAATGCTCCGGAATCACCATGTAACCGAGGCGCCAGCTCGCGAAACCGTAGGCTTTGGAGAAAGAAAAGAGAGAAATGGTGTGCGGTTCGGAACCTTGTATGGAAGCTGGCGAAAAATGCCGGGCGCCGCCATAGGTGAAATATTCATAAGCCTCGTCCGTGATATGGTAAATGCCGTGCGCTCGGCATAGGGCGTTGACCTCCCTCAAGGCGTCTTCCGAAAAAACCGCTCCGCTCGGATTGTTCGGCGAGATGGTCACGACTGCCCGCGTTTTCTCGGTAACAGCGGCCCGAATAAGATCGGTCCGAAGTTGATTGTTCCCATCCGTCGGCACGAAAACCGGCGTGCAACTCAGCATGCGGACCGCCATTTCCTGGTTGAAATAATACGGAAGCGGCAGAATGATTTCGTCGCCAGGATCGGCGATAGCGAACAGTGCATTGAGAAAGGCCATGTTCGCGCCGGCCGTCACTACGACGCGCCGCGCTGTACCGACGTGGATACCGTTCTCCGCCGCGAGTTTTCGCTCGGTCAATTCGAGCAGCTGCGGCATGCCTTGAGCCGGACCGTATTTCTGATTTTCAGGCTTTTCGAAAAAATCCCGTATCGCTTCGCGCGCGGCGGCCGGTGGACCGTAGAACACCACCCCTTGTCCCAGCGAAATCGTTCCCGGATGGCTTCGGATCAACCCGGCGATAACTGGGATGATGGGGTCCTGCACGGCGCTCATGCGCCAGCTGAGGTTTGGTCGATGCTTTGTCATGTCCACACGGTCAAAAAGGGGAATTGTTAGCCGCTTCCCCGCATCGGTTAAAATGCCCTTCGTTCCGCGCGGGATGAACCAGCTGCATGCCCCATGATAAAGTTAAGGAAGCTCTGATTTAAGCCTCCGATTCGGAGTAGCGGCCTGTTCAACTGATTGATCGAACAGGCTCTCACCCAACCTTTCTCAGAGCGACAGCATTTTTTCAGAGCTCCCTTTAGTGAAATACCGGACAATCGAATGCATATCGACACTCTGCTCAAGGCGCGCTGGATCATCCCGGTGGAACCCGAGCGCATCGTTCTGAACGATCACGCACTCGCCATCCACGGCGGACGTATTGTCGACATCCTCCCGATCGCCGAGGCCGAGGCTAAATACCAAGCCGCGTCGCAGGAATCGTTCGATCGCCATGCCCTGATTCCCGGTTTCGTCAACGCCCACACCCATGCGGCGATGTCGCTGCTGCGCGGCGTGGCCGACGACCGACCGCTGATGGAGTGGCTGGTGGACCATATCTGGCCGCTGGAGCAGAAATGGGTTGGCGAAGCCTTCGTGCGCGATGGCACCGATCTGGCGATGGCGGAGATGATTCGCGGCGGCGTTACCTGTTTCAACGATATGTATTTCTTTCCCGAGGTCACTGCGCGCCAAGTTGCGCGCTGCGGCATGCGCGCCGTGGTCGGGATGATCCTGATCGATTTCCCCAGCGCTTGGGCCAGCGGCCCCGAAGAGTACTTGTCCAAAGGCCTCGCGCTGCACGACGAGCTTCGGCACAATCCGCTGGTTAGTGTGGCTTTCGCGCCCCATGCGCCCTATTCCGTCTCGGACGAACCCTTGCTGAAAGTCCGTACCCTCGCGGCGGAGCTGGACCGTCCAATCCACATGCACTTGCACGAAACCCGGGACGAAATCGATCAAAGCCGGCAGCGTTACGGGATGCGCCCGATGAAATGGCTTCAACAACTGGATTTTTTGGGTCCTTCCTTCGTGGCTGTGCACATGACTCAGCTCGAGGATGACGAAATCGCGCGCTTCGCTGAATCCGGCGGAAGCGTCGTGCACTGCCCCGAATCGAACCTGAAGCTGGCGAGCGGATTCTGCCCGGTTGCCAAACTCATTAAAGCGGGTATCAACGTCGCCATCGGAACGGACGGTGCGGCCAGTAACAACGACCTCGATCTCATGGGCGAAATGCGCAGCGCCGCTCTCCTCTCCAAGGCGGTCGCGAACGACGCAGCTGCCGTCCCGGCCCATACCGCATTGCGCATGGCGACGCTAAACGGTGCCAGGGCCTTGGGACTCGAATCGGATATCGGCTCTCTGGAAGTGGGGAAGTACGCCGATATCACGGCGATCCGTCTCGACGAGTTGGAAACCCAACCGCTGTATGATCCGATCTCGAACGTCGTTTACGCCGCTGGGCGCCATCAGGTAACCGATGTTTGGGTGGGAGGACGCCGGCTCCTGAAAAACCGAGAGCTGATCACCCTGGACATCGACGAAATTCTTCAGAAAGCCGCCGCCTGGCGGGAAAAGACTCTGGCTAGCGAGCAGCAACCTTCATGACGAGCACCGAAAACGTTCACGAACACGAAATCCGGAAATTCGGCGCATTGGCCGACCGTTGGTGGGACCCCGATGGAGAGTTCAAAACCCTGCACGCGGTCAATCCTTTGCGCATACAGTTCATCCGGTCGTTCGCCGAACTTCCCGGCAAGCGCGTTGTCGACGTCGGCTGTGGCGGCGGGATACTGAGCGAAGGGCTGGCGCGGGCTGGTGCCCACGTGATAGGGATCGACCTCGCCGAAGAGCTTTTGGAGGTCGCGAAAACCCACGCGACTCAAAACGGGATCGAGCTCGATTACCGGCAGATTAGCGCCGAAGCACTGGCCGAGGAAGAACCCGGCGGCTTCGATGTCGTGACCTGCATGGAAATGCTGGAGCACGTACCCGAACCCGCATCGGTCGTTCGAGCTTGCGCCAAGCTGGTCAAGCCGGGCGGGCGGGTCTTTTTCTCGACGCTGAATCGGAAGCTCAAGGCGTATCTTTTGGCGATCGTGGGCGCCGAATACCTGTTGAACATGATCCCTAAGGGAACTCACGATTACGCGACTTTCATCAAGCCCTCCGAACTCAGCCGCTGGGCGCGCGAATCGGGACTCGAACTCGTCGGAATGGAGGGCATCGCCTACAATCCGATTACTCGACAGTTCAGCTTGAGCCGCGATTTGGACGTCAATTACCTGGCCGCGTTCTCGAGTCCCGAGGATTGAACGCATGGCCCTGAACCCAACGGTTTCCGCCGTGCTGTTCGATCTGGACGGAACTCTGCTGGACACCGCGCCCGATTTGGTTTTTGCCGCCAATGCCGCGCTCGCCGAGGCGGACATTCCCCCCCGATCCGTGGACGAACTCAAACCCTGCATCTCGGGTGGCATTGCGGTCATGCTGCGCTGCGCCCTGAACGAAGATGACAAATCGGCACTGTTCCAGCGCGTTCTGCAGCGGACTTTGGAGCTTTACCAAGTCCATGTCGCCGACCGTACCCGTTTCTTCGATGGCGTCGAGCTGGTCCTCGACGAACTCGAACGGCGCGGCATCCCCTGGGGCATCGTGACCAACAAAATGAGCCGATTCACCGATCCTCTGCTGGCAAAACTGAATTTGGCCGATCGCACCGACTGCATCATCAGTGGCGACACCACCGCCGAAAAAAAGCCTCACCCGCTGCCGCTTCTCGAAGCCAGTCGGCGCTTGCAGCGAGCGCCGAAAGAATGCGTCTACGTCGGCGATGCACCCGGAGACGTGGAAGCGGGCCGCCGGGCCGGCATGACAACCCTGACCGCACTCTACGGCTATATCGCAGCAGACCAAGAGCCGTGCAACTGGGGCGCCGATGGCCTGCTCACCGCGCCCGGAGATTTGCTACTTTGGCTGGACGGAGCTCTGCCATGAGCGGTGCGATGCTGAAAGACCGCGTCGTTCTCGTCACCGGAGCCGGGGGCGGGCTCGGCTCGGCCGTTTCGAAAGCCTGCGCCACCGAGGGCGCGACGGTCATATTGCTCGGGAAGACCATACCCAAGCTCGAGAAGGCCTACGACGCCATCGTAGCGGCCGGAGGGCCGCAACCGGCCATCTATCCGCTCGATTTGGCCGGCGCGACAGAGGATGACTACCGCGACTTGGCCGCCACCATCGAGCGCGAGTTCGGTGCACTGCACGGACTCGTGCACTGCGCTGCGGAACTCGGCGCCCTCGGCCCCGTGAACGATATCAGCGGCGGATTGTGGCAGCGTCTGCTACATGTCAACCTGAGCGCACCGTTCCTGCTGACGCGGGAACTCCTGCCGCTGATCCAAAAGTCCGCCGGTTCGGCCATCGTTTTCGTCACCGACTCGGTCGCTCGAAGCGGAAAAGCCTATTGGGGCGCCTATGGCGTCGCCAAGATCGGCTTGGAAGGGTTCGGGAAGATACTCGCCGACGAGCTCGAAAACTACAAAGTCGGCGTCCACGTGTATTCGCCCGGCCCCATGCAATCCCCGCTGCGCCGGCGGGCGTACCCGGGGGAAAATCCGGAAAGCCTGCCCTCGCCCGATATCCACGCGGAGCAAATCGCGCGCATGCTCAGTCCAAACGAAACATGTTCACACGCTCATTTGAATAGCAACGTATAAAGGCTTATGTACGGTTACGGTCGCGAAAGCATCGTTCTTCAACGGGACGTCGATGTGGTACAGATTCCCGACGGAACCCCCAGCTCATTGCCGAAAGGCCATGTGGTGACCTTATACCAGTCTCTCGGCGGCAATTTCACCGTGGTCACCGAATTCGGGCAAATGGTGCGCATCGCCGGAAACGACGCGGATGCCCTTGGCAAGGAGCCGCCCATCGTGGCCAATCTCGTAAGCGGCACCGATCCCGAATCCGTGGAAAAAAACGTCTGGGAAGTGCTGAGAACTATTTACGACCCGGAAATCCCGGTCAACATCGTCGACCTGGGACTGGTGTACCACTGCAAGGTGACGCCCGTCGAAGAGGGTAAGAACGACGTCCACATCATCATGACCCTGACCGCCCCCGGCTGCGGCATGGGCCCCATCCTCCAGTACGACGCCGAGGCTGCAGTGAAGAACCTCCCGGGCGTGAACAAGGTCAACATCGAGGTGGTCTTCGATCCGCCCTGGTCGCGGGATATGATGTCCGAAGCGGCGAAGCTTCAATTGGGGATGCTCTAGGCATCGCGCCGGGAACGGCTGCCGCTTTGGACCGTTTTCACCTTCAGCGAGCTGAACCTACCGAGTCGGCACCTGAGCCACTGCCTACCGCGGCTACCACATCAAATCGTCCGGGATTTTATATTCCGCGTATTCATCGTCGACGTCCTCCGCTTGCTCTGGCGGGTTGAGCAGGACGACCCGGCTTTCGTCCCGCAGCCTGATTTTTTCGGCCACCGCAGACGGCACGATTTCGTAGCGCGATTCCAGGGTGACTATCGCGAGCTTGCCGTCCACCAGGTCTTGATGGACCTCCTTGGAGACATAAAGAGTCTTAACCTTATTGTCATGCGCGAACCGGTGAGCAATGTCGTCTTCTCCCGGCGGGACGCGATTCTCCTCGATCAGCTGTTTGATTTGCGCTGCCAACGCTTTTCGCTCCGCTTCCTTGGCTCTTTCCTGATTGAGCAGGCGGTCGCGCTCGATTTTTGCGGCTTTGGCCTCCAGAGCCGCGCGCTTGTCCTGGTCCTTCGCTGCAGCGTTGCCGTGACGGTTCTGCTTTTACTGTTTCCGCGCTTCCTTGCTGGCTTGTTTGACCTGTTTTTCGTTGACCAGACCCGCTTTCAGAAGCTGATCTCTCAGGGAGTTACTCATAGCCATGACTCCGGTTGCGTCTCAGATTCGGATACCCCATCGTTCAATACACCCCTTCCGCCGGGACGGTCAATCCGTGTCCCGTTTTCCTACGGAAGGCCAGGCGATCAGCAAAGCCAATAAACTCGCGCCCGCCGCCGCCGTATAAACCCAGTGAGGCCCCCACGCCATCCAGAAGTATCCGCTGTAGAGACTGCCCAGCGCTCCGCCCAGGCCGAAACTGAGGGCGCTGTAAAAGGCCTGTCCTTTGCCGTGGTGAGGACCTCGGAAATGTCGATGCACCAAATGAATGGCAGCCACATGGGCCGAGCCGAAACTCGCCGCGTGGAGCAGCTGCGCGGAGAATATCGCCGCAACACTGTCGACGCCCCAGGCAATCAGCAGCCAGCGCACCACGCTGAGGGCGAGGCTGGCCAGAAAGATCCGCCTAAGACTGTAGCGCGCCAATAGCCGGTGCAGAAATGCGAACAGCACGATTTCCGCCAAGACACCGAGCGCCCAGAGCTGGCCGGTCTCGCCGCTGCTGAAGCCATGGTCTCGGAGATAAACCGAGAAGAAGACGTAATAGGGCCCATGTGCGAGTTGTTGCAGCATGCAGGCCAGGAAGAACGCAATGACATCGCCCCGCTTCAGGATGTTCGACAAGGCACTCGATTCCACGCCGTGAGTTTCCTCAGGGCCCTTGGGTACGGTCAGGCTGGTCAGCCACAACCCGCCGAACAGCAACATGATCAACTGCGGCAGACAATCGATGGAAAGCACGCCTTCCAAGGCTTTGCCGATAGCCACGACGGCAGCGATGAAACCGATCGACCCCCACAGCCGCACCCAGCTGTAACGATAAGTGTCGTGATGCAGATGACTGAGCGTGATGGTTTCGAAAAGCGGCAGCATGGCATTCCAGAAAAAACTGAATACCAGCATGACCAGGGCGAATCCTCCGAATCCGTGCAGCGCGAAAACCAGGCTGAAAGCGACTAGGGTGAAGAATCCGGCGAGCCGGACAACCGACAGGGTCCGCCCTGTTCGATCCGCCAGCCATCCCCAAAGGTTCGGAGCGACGACTCTCGTCGCAGCGGTAATGGCGATCAGCTGGCCGATCTCCGCCGCGGAGAATCCCGCATCCTGGAGATAAAGCGCCCAGTACGGCAAAAAGGCGCCCAGCGCCGCGAAATAGAAAAAATAAAAGCCGGACAACCGGCCGTAAGGCACTTTACGCGCCGCGAGCATGGCTGGCGGGAGAACGCTCGGGTTACGGAGCCCTGGATGGAATGGGCGCCAATTCCGTCTTCACG
This sequence comes from Methylocaldum szegediense, assembly GCF_949769195.1. Lineage (NCBI taxonomy): Bacteria > Pseudomonadati > Pseudomonadota > Gammaproteobacteria > Methylococcales > Methylococcaceae > Methylocaldum > Methylocaldum szegediense. The sequence goes on along the minus strand of NZ_OX458333.1, from coordinate 4,719,284 downwards.
TCCGAATTCTGCGCGCGATGACGCAGGTAATGATCCATCAGTACCAGGGCTGTCATCGCTTCTGCGATGGGCGTCGCCCGAATGCCGACGCAAGGGTCGTGGCGCCCTGTCGTGATCACTTCCACCGGTTCGCCTCTGACGTTCACCGAGCGTCCCGGAAGGCGCAAGCTGGATGTCGGCTTTAGTGCGATACTGGCCACGATATCCTGCCCCGAAGAAATACCGCCCAATATGCCACCCGCATGATTGCTCAAGAAGCCTTGCGGGGTCATCTCGTCGCGAAACTCGGTGCCTTTCGCCTCGATGCAGGCAAAACCGTCGCCGATCTCCACCCCTTTGACGGCGTTGATGCTCATCAAGGCATACGCCAACTCGGCGTCGAGGCGATCGAAAATCGGCTCGCCCCAGCCCGGCGGCACGCCGGTCGCAACAACGTTGATGCGCGCCCCGATGGACTCGCCTTCTTTGCGCAGGGCGTCCATATAGGCTTCCAGTTCCGCGACCTTGTCGGGATCCGGGCAGAAGAATGGATTGTTGTCCACCTCCTCCCAAACCACCCGGTCGATCTTGATCGGGCCGAGCTGGGCGAGATAACCGCGAATCGTGACCCCGACTCGTTCTTTCAGATATTTCTTGGCAATCGCCCCGGCCGCCACCCGCATAGCGGTTTCGCGGGCGGACGAACGCCCGCCGCCGCGATAATCGCGAAAACCATATTTCATGTGATACGTGTAATCCGCATGTCCTGGCCGGAAGCGATCGGCAATCGCGGAATAATCCTTGGAACGCTGATCCACATTCTCGATCAGAAGACCGATCGGTGTGCCCGTGGTACGCCCGTCGAACACCCCGGACAAAATCTTCACCTCGTCCGGCTCGCGGCGCTGCGTGGTATGCCGCGATTTGCCAGGACGCCGTCGCTCCAGCTCCGCCTGAATGTCGGCCTCGGACAACTCCAGTCCCGGCGGGCAGCCATCCACGATACAGCCGATGGCGGGACCGTGGCTTTCGCCGAAGGAGGTGACGGTAAAGAGTTTGCCTAGGGTGTTTCCGGACATGGTAAAAATTTCAAACGTTCTTAAACGAAGAAGCCAAACGGTTCAAATCGCCCCAGCCACCTTAAGTCGCTCCGCCACCGCCTCGGCCAGCATTCGGTATCCGGAACCGTTAGGGTGAACGGCGTCAGACTTGAGCGAGTTGTCGCGAATAATTCTGCTCAGAGTCCCGGTATCAAACGGAATCGAGAATTCCTCGGCGATCTTTGCATAAAACTCGGGTGGCGAGAACATCAGCCCGAACTTAGGTACAGCGATCAGAACCACACCGATCCCACGATCCTTGGCCAGTTTGACCATGGCCCGAATATTGTTCGCCGCCTGTTGCTCGCTCAGGCCGCGCAGAAAATCGTTGGCCCCATGGCACAAAATCAGCAATGCAGGTTGATGTTCGTCCAATACCGCCGGCAGACGTGCGAGACCTTCCGCGCTGGTTTCGCCAGGCACACCCGCATTGATGACTTCCCGTCCGATTATGCCTTGCAGTACCGACGGGTAACTCTGCGCCGAATCGGCGCCGGTTCCAAACGTCAGGCTGTCGCCAAAGGCCAGCACCTTCGCCTCTGCCGGAAGCTTCGGCAGCTTGGCGCCGGAGCCGCAGGCCGCCAGCCCTAAGAGCAGAAAAAACATACCGGCAATTTTGAACTGAACACTCATCGCTTCCCTCTGCTTATATCGTTCATTGGTAACGGACCGACCGCAATGAATCATCGGGACGACCCATCCGGGGTGGCGGCGAAAAAGACGCGCGTTGTGAGTGACGGATGCGATTCGCGTATTCACCGCACGTCAAAAGAATAGTTGCGTCTGAGATTGACGGTTCGCAGAGGTTTCATGAGGGAATGCAATACCGTGCCGGGCACCGGTGGTCTACCGGAACGCCCTTCAACTCGTCTGAAAAATCTCCTTATGCTGGTCGATCTGCTCGGCGGTCAATAGGAATACGCCATCGCCGCCCCGCTCGAACTCAAGCCAGTAAAACGGGACGTCGGGGTAAGCCGATTCCAAGGCTCCCGCGCTGCTGCCGACTTCGACCACGAGAACGCCGTCCGGCTTGAGATGACGATGGGCGTCGCGGAGAATGCGGCGCACGCAATCCAACCCGTCGTTGCCCGCTTCCAGCCCCAGCCTCGGTTCAGCGTGATATTCCGGCGCCAAGCCACGCCACTCGTTCAGGTTAACGTAAGGGGGATTGCTGACGATCAAATCGTAACGCCTGTCATCCAGCCCGGAATAAACGTCCGACTCTATAGCGATCACTCGGTCTTCCAGATGATGCTTCTTGATATTGATGCGCGCGACTTCCAAAGCGTCCAAAGAGATATCGGTGGCATCGACCCGGGCCTCCGGAAAAGCGTAAGCACAAGCGATGGCAATACAGGCACTGCCAGTGCAGAGATCGAGCACATCCTGGACTCGGTCCGGTTCGATCCACGGAGCGAATCGGTTCTCGATCAATTCGGCGATGGGCGAACGCGGTACCAAAACCCTTTCGTCCACGTAGAAGGTCAAACCGGCAAATGACGCCTCCTGGATCAGATACGCCAGAGGCTTGCGCTCGGCAATCCGGCGCTCGATCAGCGCGAGCACGCGCTCCCGCTCGTCCATGGTCAAGGTTGCCGCGAAATAGCCGCTGGGAAGATCGTAAGGTAAGTGCAAGGTGTGCAGCACTAAAGCGGCGGCTTCGTCCAGCGCATTGCTTGTGCCGTGGCCAAAAAATAATCCCGCTTGAGTGAAACGGCTGGCGGCCCAACGAATGTAGTCGCGGATAGTGGTTAAGGTTACGGACGGCTGGGATGATGTCGACATGGCGAAGATTCCGATAGGCCGGCTATTGTAATCGAAAACAGCGCTTATCCGAGGCATAGCGAAAGAAAATCCGGCCTGAATGGTGGACGCGTATCTTCAACGTGGAAACAGCCGTTGGACGTGCCGGCAATGTACAGCGGGCAGATCAGCCAAAAGAACGCGACGATGCTGTGGGAACTCCCCTGCAAAAAGAAACGACGCCGACAGATGGCCTCCCACCGTTCCATCGGGTACGCCCAATCCCCAAGTCGCACGATGTAGCCGAAGCGTATAATGACCATGTCTTGAGTCGGAGAACCGCCATGCTGACACGAAAGCACCAACTGTTGAGCGAAGAAGACTATCTGCAGATGGAATTGGATAGCCCTGTACGTCACGAATACGTGGCCGGCGAGGTGTTCGCCATGACCGGAGCCACGCTTCGCCACAACATCATCGCACTCAACATCGCGACGGCTCTACGTGCACATTTACGGGCAACGCCCTGCCGTGTATTCATGGCCGATGTCAGAGTGCGGGTGGAAAAAGCCAATGCACACTATTACCCGGACGTTCTGGTGAGCTGCGGCCCCAGCGTGCAGAAAATCGACTTACAAACGTACGCTGTCGAGGACCCGATATTGGTTGTCGAGGTCCTATCCAACTATACAGAAGCCACAGATAGACGGGAGAAACTTCTGGCTTACCGCACCTTGACTTCTCTCAAAGAATACGTGCTCGTCAGCCAGAACGAGGCGCGGGTCGAAATCCACCGTCGCGCATCTGAATCCTGCTGGGAATACATCGAATATTCCGGGCTCGAAACCGTGGAATTCGCCTCGGTGGATTTAAAGCTGGATATGCGTGAAATCTACGAGGGTGTGCCTCTAGACGCTCTGACACTGGACCCGACGAGAACCTAACGCGTCCTTATTGCGGCTCGTGGACGATATGGGATTTGCCGCCAACGCACCGTCAAGGATAAAGGCCGATGCTTCTGAGTCCAGCTGTTTCGTCCAGGCCGAACATCAGGTTCATGTTTTGCACCGCCTGACCGGCTGCGCCTTTCACCAAATTGTCGATAACCGACAGAATCACCACCGTATTGCCGTCCAAAGGCCTATGAACAGCAATTTGACAGCGGTTCACGCCGCGCACGTTGCGTGTATCGGGATGTGAACCCGGCGGCAGAATGTCGACGAACGGTTCGCCCCGATAACGCTCCTCGAACAGCGTCTGCAAATCACCATACCCGGCGTTCAGCTCCGCGTAAACCGTGGCATGAATACCCCGAATCATGGGAATCAAATGAGGCACGAAGGTCAGCTCGACCGTCCGCCCGGCAACCTGTTCCAGCCCTTGCTTGATTTCTGGCCAATGACGATGGCCCTTTACGCTGTAAGCCTTGAGGCTTTCCCCCGTTTCGCTCATCAACATGGGGATTTCCGCTTTGCGCCCGGCACCACTGACACCGGACTTCACGTCGGCGATGATGCGGTCTAGCCGTATCACACCCGACTCCACCAGAGGCAGCAAAGCCAATTGAACCGAGGTGGGATAACACCCCGGACAAGCAATCAAGCGCGCCGATCGAATGAGCGCCCGATTCACTTCCGGGAGTCCATAAACGGCTTCTTCCAGAAGGTGCGGAGAGACATGCGGCTCGCCATACCAACGCGCCCACACAGCGGGGTCCTTGAGACGAAAATCGGCAGACAGGTCGATGACCTTGATGTCCCGAGCCAACAAATCCCCGGCCATGCGCATCGCGGTGCCGTTGGGCGTCGCGAAAAACACCAGGTCGCAACCGATCAAGGCATCGACGGAGGGCTCGACGAAAACCGCATCGACAAAACCCCGCAGGTTCGGATAGAGCTCGTCCACCCGCTTTCCGACATCCGAGCGCGAGGTCACGGCGACGATCGCGGCCTCGGAATGAAGCGCGAGAATCCGCAGCAATTCGACGCCCGTATAACCGGTGCCGCCGACGATGCCGACTCGGATCATGTTTCGCTCTCTCGCTCGAAATGGGCTAGCCGTCGCTCAAAAACGTCACAACGACTCACGAGCCACCTGACTTCTTGACACCGGGTGCTGCTTGGTCGGGCCGGACATTGGCGGCAACTTGTTTCGAATAAGCTTCGACACTGACCTTCAATTTCTGTCCCGGCTTGAACGTCACCACGCGGCGTGCCGTAATCGGAATTTCCTCGCCGGTCTTCGGATTTCTGCCCGGCCGCTCGTTCTTGTCGCGAAGATCGAAATTGCCGAACCCGGACAGCTTCACGGAATTCCCCTGTGCCAGCGCGGCTTTGATCTCTTCGAAAAACTGGTCGACCAGATTCTTCGCGTCCCGTTTGTTAATGCCGTGGTTTTCGAAAAGCCTCTCAACCATATCTGCTTTGGTCAGTGCCATCGTCTCAGTCTCTCAACCTAGCATTGAACTCTTCGCTCAGACGCGCCAAAACGCTTCCTACCGTTTCCTCGACTCTGGCATCGGTCAGCGTATCGGCCTCGTCCTGCAACACCAAACCGAGGGCGACGCTCTTCTTGCCGGGTTCGACCCCTGGTCCTTGGTAGACGTCGAACACCACCACTTGTCGCAGAATAGGACTATCGACAGCCTTCACACATGCGACCAAACGATCGACCATGACGGTCTCGTCGATGATGACCGCAATATCCCGGCGCACCTGCGGGAACTTCGATATACCGCGGAAGATCGGAATCCGTCTCCCGAGCAATACGTCTTGGTCCAGTTCGAAAAGAAATACGTTCTGCTCGAAGCCCAATTGCTTTTCCAAGCGTGGATGCAACATTCCGATCCAACCGAGCCGTTCGTCACCGAGTCGGATTTCCGCCGATTGACCGGGATGAAGCGCCGGATGAGCGGCAGGGACAAATGCCAAATCCGCTTCCCGACCGGTCAGCTTGACCATGCCTTCCACGTCGGCCTTGACATCGTAAAAGTCTACCGCGCGGAGCGCTTCTCCCCATTGCTCCTCGTGGACGGCCCCCATCGCGAGCCCCGCCAAGGATTTCCGCTGCTCGATCTCGGTGCTGCGTCGCGCAAAGCGCAGACCGGCTTCGAACAAGCGTATTCGACTCTGTTGGCGGAACGTGTTCTTCAGAGCAGCATCCAGTAACCCGCACCAAAGGCTGGTACGCATCACCGCCATATCCGATGAAATCGGATTCTGCAGGACCAGAAAGGGAATCTCGGGCTCGATCAGCGCTTGCCGAGCTTCGTCGACAAAGCTATAGGTAATTGCTTCCTGATAACCGCGATCGACCAGAAGGTTCTTCACACGGTCGAGATCGAGGAATTTTTCCGAAACCGGCCGCATGGCTGTCGCCATGACCGGGTGTCGACGCGGCAACGATTCGTAACCGTAAACCCTACCGAGTTCCTCGATAAGATCGGCCTCTATGGCAATATCGAAACGAAACCCGGGAGGCGTCACGATCCAGCCTTCCGGGTGATCCGTCAGATTCAGTCCGAGCCGTTCGAGAATCTCGACCACTTTGAGCCGTTCGATATTCACACCGAGCAGCCGGCTAATCCGCTCGTAACGCAGCAGAATAGGCGCGCGCTGCGGCAGATGCGAGGGGCTCGTCGCTTCGACGATGGTTCCGGCTTCTCCTCCAGCGATGGCTAGAATGAGTTCACTGGCTCGCTCGATGGCGCGTGTCTGCAACTCGGGATCGACCCCTCTCTCGAAGCGATGGGACGATTCGGTATTCAATCCGTAACGCCGAGCCTTGCCCATGATCACGTTCGGCGTGAAAAACGCGCATTCGAGAAAAATGTCGGTAGTCCCGTCACTCACTGCGGAGTCGCTGCCGCCCATGATGCCTGCCAGTGCCAGCGCTTTGCGCTGATCGGCAATGACCAAGACATCAGAATCGAGCGCAATCTCCTCGCCGTTCAGGAGTGCCAGCTTCTCGCCTGCCTCCGCGTAGCGGACATGGATACCCCCTTCCAGCTTGGCAGCGTCGAAAGCGTGCAAGGGCTGCCCCATTTCCAACAGAACGTAGTTGGTAACGTCCACTACCGCATCCAGAGAGCGGATACCGGCACGACGCAAACGTTCGCGCATCCAGAGCGGAGTCTGAGCCGTACGCGACACACCTTTGATCAACCGCCCAAGATAGCGCGGGCAAGCTTCGGGCGCTGATACGCTGACCGGGAACGTTTCCGGGCTTGTTACGGGAACGGGCGAAACTCCCCGTGCCTTCCAGTCCAGCGCGTTGAGCGACGCCACTTCGCGTGCGATACCCTCTACGCTCAGACAGTCTGCTCGGTTCGGCGTCAGATCGACCTCGATGATACAATCGTCCAGCTGCAAATAATCCCGAACATCGGCTCCCACCGGAGCATCGGGAGGTAATTCCATCAGTCCGGTTTGAGGGTCGTCGATACCGAGTTCCTTGGCGGAACACAGCATGCCGAACGACGCCACACCGCGGAGCTCTGATTTCCGTATAGTCACATCGCCGGGCAAACGGGCGCCCTCGACGGCCAATGGCACTCGCATCCCGGCCCGCACATTGGGTGCTCCGCAGACGATTTGCAGCGGCTCCCCGGAACCGCTGTTCACGAGACAAACCCGCAGCCGGTCGGCTTGCGGATGCGGCGAAACTTCGAGCACTTCGGCCACGACAACACCGCTAAACGCCGCAGCAGCGGGTTCAACACTGTCGACCTCAAGACCCGCCATTGTCAACTGGTGAACCAGAGTTTTAGTGTCTATCGGCGGATTGACGTATTCTCGTAGCCAAGCTTCGCTGAAGCGCATCGGAAAGACCGTAGGTTGTTCTTAAAATGCTGCGAATTGTGCGAGGAATCTGAGATCGTTTTCGAAGAACAGCCTAAGATCGTTAATCCCGTAACGCAGCATCGCGAGCCGCTCCACGCCCAGACCGAAAGCGAATCCGGTATAGCGTTCCGGATCGATCTTGACGAACTCGAAGACTCGCGGATGAATCATTCCGCAGCCCATCACCTCTAGCCAGCCGCTCTGTTTGCAGACGCGACAGCCTTCGCCTCCGCAGATTACACACTCGATATCGACTTCCGCGGACGGTTCAGTAAACGGGAAATAGGACGGGCGGAACCGTACCTGGATGTCCTTTTCAAAGAACAAGGTCAGAAACTCGTAGAGTATGCCCTTAAGATCGGCAAAACTGACGTCTCGATCGACGACAAATCCTTCCACCTGATGGAACATCGGGGTATGGGTCAGATCGGAATCGCAGCGATAGACGCGGCCCGGCGCGATAACCCGCAGCGGTGGATTCTGCGTTTCCATGATCCGCACCTGCACCGGCGAAGTGTGGGTACGCAAGAGGGTGTGCTCGTCGAAATAAAAGGTGTCGTGCATCGCCCGTGCTGGATGGTGGGCGGGTATGTTCAGGGCCTCGAAGTTGTGATAGTCGTCTTCCACTTCTGGGCCCTCGACGATGTCGAACCCGACATTCTTGAAGAGCTGGCTGATACGCCGCAAGGTCAAGGTGACCGGATGGAGTCCGCCGGTGCGCTGCCCGCGTCCCGGCAGAGTAACATCGATGGTTTCCCGCTGGAGACGCTCTTCCAGCTCTATCGCTTCCAAAGCGCTCTTCCGCGCCTCCAGATCAGCTAGAAGCTGGTCCTTGGCCCGATTGATCCAGGCTCCAATTTCCCGCCGCTGTTCCGCCGGAAGTGTACCGAGCGATTTCATGCGCTCGGTAAATACACCCTTCTTCCCGAGAAAATGCACCCGCACTTGGTCGAGTTTTCCGAGCGTATCGGCCTCCGCCACTTCTTTTCTGGCCTGCACGAGTAGCTCTTCAAGGGGTGTGCTCACAGCCTTGCTCGTCTGGACAACGGTTTTGAAATAAAGAACGGGAAAAACCCTGAACGAGTCTTTCCCGTGAAGATCAGTGTCGCCTAACCTCGGGCGATCTTAGCCAATTCGGCGAACGCTTCTTTGTCGCGAACTGCCAAATCCGCCAGAACTTTACGGTCGATTTCGACGGAGGCCTTTTTCAGACCATCCATAAAACGGCTGTAGGACAGTCCAAACTCGCGCGCGGCCGCATTGATTCTTACGATCCAAAGGGCCCGGAACTGGCGCTTCCTCTGTCTACGATCCCGATAAGCATATTGGCCGGCTTTGATCACGGCCTGCTTGGCCACGCGATAAACTCGGCTACGGGCGCCGTAATAACCTTTCGCTTGCTTGAGAACCTTTTTGTGCCGGGCTCTTGCAGTGACGCCCCGTTTTACTCTAGGCATGAGCTTCTCTCTCGATGGGCAAGAAAAAATCAGCTATAGGGCAGCAAGCGAGCCGCACTCCGCACATCCGAGGCATGCAAGGCGGCGGGATTGCGCAATTGCCGCTTTCTCTTGGTACTCTTCTTGGTCAGAATGTGACGTCGGTGCGAATGACTGCACTTGAAACCGCCAGACGCCGTACGCTTGAAGCGTTTCGCCGCGCCGCGGTTGGTTTTCAATTTAGGCATTTAAATCTCCTAATCAATTCAAGATTTTTTCTTTTTCGGCGCAAGCGTCATGCTCAGCTGTCTGCCTTCCATCTTCGGAAACTGCTCCACCACCGCGTATTCAACGAGATCCGTTTCGATTCGTTTCAGGAGGTCCATCCCCAGTTCGCGGTGCGCCAATTCCCTACCGCGAAACCGAACGGTGACTTTTGCCTTATCGCCGTCCGACAGAAAGCGGATGAGACTGCGCAGCTTGACCTTGTAATCGCCCTCGTCCGTACCCGGACGGAACTTGATTTCCTTGACATGAATCTGCTTTTGCTTTTTCTTGGCCGCCTGCAGCTTTTTGTTCTGTTCGAAACGGAATTTACCATAGTCCATTACCCGACAGACCGGCGGATCGGCTGCCGGCGAAATTTCGACCAGATCTAAATCTGCCTCATACGCGATTTGCTTGGCCTCTCTACTCGATACGACCCCTATCTGATTACCGTCAGGTCCGATCAACCTGACAATAGGCGCCGTGATCTCTTCATTCAGGCGGGGCTCTTTTCTTTCAGCAGTGATACCCTATTCCTCCAAACGCGATTAGTGAAAAGCAGCACGACTAGCCACTTCGTCAGCAAACTTTCGAATCAAATCCGGCAAGCTAAACCCACCCAGATCCTGGCCTTTTTGTGTGCGGACAGAAACGGTGCGGGAATTCAGCTCTTTGTCGCCGACGATCAACAAATAGGGCACGCGCTGCAAGCTATGTTCGCGAATTTTAAAGCCTATCTTCTCGTTTCTCAAGTCGGTCTTTACCCGGAAGCCTTGTTTTACAAGCTCCGCGGCCAGTTCAGCCGCATACTCGGCCTGATTTCCCGTAATATTGAGCACCACCGCCTGCACCGGCGCCAGCCAAAGCGGGAAATACCCTGCATAATGCTCGATGAGAATACCGATGAAGCGCTCCATCGAACCCACGATCGCCCTGTGCAACATAACCGGCGTATGACGGGCATTGTCCTCGCCCACGTATTCGGCACCCAAACGTCCCGGCATCATGAAGTCCACCTGAATGGTACCGCACTGCCACACCCGACCGATTGCATCTTTCAGCGCGAATTCGATCTTGGGACCGTAAAAAGCCCCCTCCCCCGGTTGCAATTCGTAGTCGATGCCTTGCGCCGCCAGAGCCGCCGCCAACGCCCCTTCAGCCTTGTCCCAAATACTGTCGTCGCCGAGCCGTTTGGGCGGACGCGTAGACAGCTTGTACTGAATATCGTCAAACCCGAAATCGGCATACACCCTCCGCAAGGTGTCTATGAACGCAACGACTTCGCCTTCGATTTGATCCTCGGTACAAAAGATGTGACCATCGTCCTGACTGAAACCGCGCACACGCATAAGCCCGTGCAAGGTGCCGGAAGGTTCATTGCGGTGACAGGAACCGAACTCTCCGTACCGAATCGGCAATTCGCGATAACTATGTAGATGCTGCTTGAAGACCTGGATGTGGCCCGGGCAGTTCATCGGCTTCACCGCGTACTCTCTATTCTCAGAGGAGGTGAAGAACATATTGTCGTGAAAATTATCCCAATGGCCCGATGCCTTCCAAAGGCTGACGTCCAGAATCTGAGGACAGCGGATTTCCTGATACCCGTTCTCGCGAAACACCCGGCGCATATATTGCTCGACCTGCTGATAGAGCGCCCAGCCGTTGGGGTGCCAGAACACCATGCCTGGAGCCTCTTCCTGAGTGTGGAACAGGTCCAGAAGCTTGCCGATTTTGCGATGGTCGCGCTTTTCCGCCTCTTCCACACGGTGCAAATAGGCGTCCAAATCCTTTTGATCGGCCCAGGCGGTTCCGTAGATTCGCTGGAGCATGGCATTGCGCGCATCCCCCCGCCAATACGCGCCCGCAACTTTCATGAGCTTGAACACCCTGAGCTTTCCGGTATCGGGTACGTGAGGGCCGCGACAAAGATCGGTAAAATCACCCTGTGAATAAAGGGAGATTTGCTCGTCCGGTGGTATTTCCTCGATGATTTCCGCCTTATAGTGCTCGCCCTGGTCGCGGAAAAATTTGATCGCATCCTCTCGAGGCACCACCTGCCGCTTGATTGGAATGGCCTTTGCCGCTAATTCTGCCATCTTTTTCTCGATCGCCTTCAGATCTTCCGGCGTGAAAGGGCGTTCGAAGGCGAAATCATAATAAAACCCGTTTTCCACTACCGGACCGATCGTCACCTGCGCGCTCGGATACAAAGCCTTGACGGCCTGAGCGAGCAGATGCGCAGTCGAATGACGAATGACCTCCAACCCAGCCTCATCCTTGCCGGTTACGATCTCCACCGAAGCATCGCCTTCGACAACATACGACAAATCGACCAGTTTGCCGTCGACCCGTCCGGCCAACGCCGCTTTCGCCAGCCCCGGACCAATAGATTGCGCCACCTCCATTAGCGTTACGGGGTGATCGAATGCACGAGCGGAACCATCTGGGAGACGTATCACGGGCATCGGAGAGACCTCTTCAACAAAAAAAGCATCGACCAGCGATGCTTTTCGGAATTGGTAGGCGCGATTGGACTTGAACCAACGACCCCCACCATGTCAAGGTGGTGCTCTAACCAACTGAGCTACGCGCCTAAATCAAGAGCCGTAATTATAGAGCGTTTTTGTCTTTGATCAAAGCCTTTCATTCTCACGAGCCGCAGCCAAGAATTTTGGCGGTCGCTGCTGGCGAATGCGTTATGATGGTGTCCATCGTGAATTCGTCGGGAACAGCTCTGTCCAAATATATATATATGGAGAGTGTTTCCGTCGGGGTGATAAATTATGGCTATGTCACCGATCGAAACTTTGAGCGCCGCCCCCTTGTCTAATCAATTAAACTGGTGCCGATGGCTCGTGATATGGATAACGCTGTTGAGCGTAGCCGGGTGTTCGACCAGTCCCTTTTCGAAATCCGTTCGAACGGTAACCAAAAAGCAGCCGTCCTTTTATGAAATTATTGCTCGCCCCGAAGCCTACAAAGGCAGGACGGTTATGCTGGGCGGCGTAATCGTCCAGACCACCAACCGACCGCAGTTCACCGAGATCGAGGTCGTACAGAAACCGTTGGACCGCTCGGACCGACCGGAAGACGTGGACACGTCTGCCGGACGCTTCCTAATTCGCTGCAACCGATTCCTGGACTCGGCGGTTTATGCAAAAGGACGCGAGGTGACTGTTGCCGGAGAAGTTCAAGGCAAGGAAACCAAGCCTCTCGATCAAATCAACTACACTTATCCGGTAATCGGCTGCAAGGAAATTCATCTATGGGCCACCCGGCCAACCTATGTCTACTATCCTATGCCGTATTGGTACGATCCATGGTGGCGCGGCTGGCCTGGCTATTATCCGTATTGGTACCCTTACTGGTGAAACTCATTCACCCCAAGAGCCTGAAGCATTACAGTGAAAGCATTTCGGATCTCAAAAAAGGACTTCCGATCCGGTTCTACGATATTCTCGGCTCGCACTCTCGGCTTTGCCGCCGTATTATGCGTAACCATGCTACAAATCGGCGGCTGCGGAACAGTCTTGTCCCGAACGACCATGGATCAAGTCGATCCCTACATTTCACCGCAAGCTGTTCTGAATAACCCGAAACCGTTTATAGGCCAAACCATTCTCGTAGGCGGAACCATTCTCAGCGCCAAGAATTTACGGGAAGGCACGTTAATCGAAGTTTTGACCTATCCCACCAACAGACGCGGCGAACCCAAATTGGACGAGCCCGCCCTGGGCCGGTTTTTACTGCTGCATCCGGGCTATTTGGATACGCTCATCTATCAAGAAGGCCGACGCATCGTAGCCGCCGGGCGGATTGCCGGGGAGCGTAGCATGGAAGCCGATGAAACCGGCCGTACATTTCCGCTATTGACCCCGCTGGAGGTGAAATTACTACCCGACTACGAAACTGGGCCTCGCTTCGGCATCGGCTTGGGTGTAGGTTTCGGCTTTTGAGAGGTAACAACAGTTTTTCACCCACACAATAATCGGGCATCAGAGGACCGATCGGAAAACACGCAGATTGAAAATCCGATTTTTCCAACAGAAAATTGAATTTGAGCGTCTTGCCGATATGCCCGCTCTAACGCGCTTTGCGCGAGTTTTAGGGAAAATCTCGCAACCACTTAGCGATCTTGTTAACACTTTTCCTGAATTTTCGACAACACAATGATTGACGGATTACTCGATTTCCCCTGGTGGGGACTCATTGCTTTCACGCTCGCGGTGACTCACATCACCATCGCCAGCGTCACGATCTTCCTTCATCGCCACCAAGCGCATCGCGCTTTGGACCTTCATCCGGCGGTGAGCCACTTCTTTCGCTTCTGGCTCTGGCTGACGACCGGGATGACCACCAAAGCTTGGGTCGCCATTCATCGTAAGCATCACGCCAAATGCGAGACACCCGAGGACCCACATAGCCCACGGGTGTTTGGCATAAAAAAAGTATTGTGGGAGGGTGCAGAACTCTATCAGGCTGAAGCCGCCAATCCAGAAACCTTGGAACAATACGGCTACGGCACCCCAGATGACTGGCTCGAGCGCAAGCTTTACACACCTTATCCAAGTCTGGGCGTCGTGCTTATGTTTCTCATCGACGTCGCGCTGTTCGGCTTTTTCGGCATCACCGTTTGGGCCGTGCAAATGCTTTGGATCCCCTTCTGGGCGGCAGGCGTAATCAATGGGCTTGGACATTATTTCGGTTATCGCAATTTCGAAACCCGAGACGCCTCCACCAACCTGTTCCCGCTGGGCTTACTTATCGGCGGCGAGGAACTTCACAATAATCATCATGCCTATCCGTCTTCGGCACGGCTGTCCTCCCGCTGGTGGGAACTGGACATCGGCTGGGTCTACATTCGCCTGATGGAATTGCTGAAGTTGGCAAAGGTTCGCCGGATTGCGCCAAAAATCTGCATTCTTCCTGACAAGAACCTGATCGACCTGGCAACGATACAGGCCGTCATGCGCAATCGATTCCACGTACTGGCATTGTATGGCCGTAACGTCGTGCTTCCGGTACTGCGACAAGAATTGCGGACAGCCCTCCCGGCATACCGGCGTTTGCTCCGCGATGCGAAACCGCTCCTGATTCGAGAAGATATACAGCTCGATGAGGCCGCTACACATACCCTCGATCGAGCGCTGGGTTTGAGCCAGGCGCTTCATACCGTCTATCGTTTCAAGGAGGACTTGAAACAGCTTTGGGCTAACTCCTCGATCAGCTATGAAGCACGCATACAATCGCTCAGGGAGTGGTGCCAGCGAGCAAAAGACACGGGCATCCAAGCACTTGAGGATTTTGCCGATTTACTGCACGGCTATACCATCGCAAATCGGCTGTCCGTCAGCTACGTACCTACTGTCTAAGTTGGCACCGCATAGCTTCTCAAGTGACTAGGCGGATAGGAATGCCCAAAAATGAGCTGTGGCAAAAACGGGCAAAGGAATCAAGCCCGTTCCCACGGCTTTCCATTTGCGCGTCGAGACTGATTGAATAGACGGTAGGTTGGAAGCCGGCAGAGCCTGCTGAACCTTCGACAAGCTCAAAGCGAACCAGCTGAAATAGCTCGAACTCAGTCAGACAGACAATCCATAAAAAAGCCCCATCCAAAGATGGGGCTTTCTCGCACTTAGAGGCTTAAACGATCGGTCGGCGTCGGCGTTACATCATGTCGCCCATGCCGCCCATTCCACCCATGCCGCCCGGCATCGGCGCCTCTTCCTTCGGCTCCTCGGCGATCATCGCCTCGGTGGTGATCATGAGTCCTGCCACGGAAGCAGCGTTCTGCAATGCGGTACGAGTCACCTTTGCCGGGTCCAAAATACCCATGGCGACCATGTCACCGAATTCGCCGGTAGCTGCGTTGTAACCGAAATTGCCAGAACCCTCGGCTACCTTGTTCAGAATTACGGACGATTCCTCGCCGGCATTGGCCACAATCTGGCGCAACGGTTCTTCCATAGCGCGGCGAGCGATGCTAATTCCGACATCCTGATCGTGGTTCGCCCCTTTCAGATCCTTGATTTTCTGAAGCGCGCGGATCAGAGCCACGCCACCTCCCGGCACGATGCCTTCCTCGACCGCGGCTCGGGTCGCATGCAGGGCGTCCTCAACGCGAGCTTTCTTTTCCTTCATCTCGACTTCGGTAGCCGCACCGACTTTGATCACCGCAACACCGCCGGCTAGTTTGGCCAGGCGTTCCTGCAGCTTTTCGCGATCGTAATCCGACGTTGTCTCTTCGATCTGTTTCCGGATCTGGGCGATACGTCCCTGGATCTTTTCCTTAGCGCCAGCGCCATCGATGATCGTGGTTTCCTCCTTGCTGACCTGCACCTTCTTGGCGTTGCCCAAATCGTTCAGGGTTGCCTTTTCGAGGCTCAGGCCGACTTCTTCGGAAATCACGGTACCACCGGTCAAGATGGCGATGTCTTCCAGCATGGCTTTACGGCGATCACCGAAACCAGGCGCTTTGACCGCGCAGACCTTGATGATGCCGCGCATGTTGTTAACAACCAGGGTCGCGAGCGCTTCGCCCTCGACGTCCTCAGCGATAACCAGCAGCGGCCGGCCGGCCTTAGCGACACCTTCGAGCACCGGCAACATGTCGCGGATATTGGAAATTTTTTTCTCGCAGATAAGAATCAGCGGGTTTTCCAGTTCCGCGCTCATGCTTTGCTGATTGTTGATGAAGTACGGCGACAGATAGCCGCGGTCGAACTGCATGCCTTCAACAACCTCTAGGCTGTTCTCGAGGCCTGAGCCTTCTTCGACCGTGATCACGCCTTCTTTGCCCACTTTGTCCATGGCTTCCGCGATAATCTTGCCGATACTCTCATCCGAATTGGCGGAAATGGTGCCGACCTGAGCGATGGCATTGCTGTCGGTGCAAGGAACCGACATCTCGCGGATGGCATCTACGGCGGCGTTAACCGCCTTGTCAATGCCGCGCTTCAAGTCCATGGGATTCATCCCGGCCGCAACAGCCTTCAAACCCTCGACCAAAATCGACTGTGCCAGCACGGTAGCGGTGGTGGTACCGTCGCCCGCGACATCGGAGGTCTGCGATGCGACTTCCTTCACCATCTGAGCGCCCATGTTCTCGAATTTATCGGAGAGTTCGATGTCTTTCGCCACTGATACGCCGTCCTTGGTGACGGTCGGCGCCCCGAAGCTCTTTTCGAGCACTACATTGCGGCCTTTCGGACCTAAGGTTACTTTCACCGCCTGTGCCAAAATATTGACCCCGCGAACCATGCGGGTCCGAGCATCATCGCCGAATCTTACGTCTTTCGCTGCCATTACGATTTACCTTCGTTGGTTGATGTTGAATCCCGGGCGCGCTCAATCTTCGAGCACCGCCATGATGTCGTCCTCGCGCATGACGACGATTTCCTCGCCATCGATCTTCACTTCGGTGCCGGCATATTTGCCGAACAGCACCTTGTCACCTACTTTGACTTGCAGCGCGCGCACCTGTCCGTTGTCCAGAGTCTTACCGTTCCCCACCGCGAGAACTTCCCCGCGCATCGGTTTCTCGGCAGCCGTATCCGGAATCACGATTCCTCCCGGCGAAGTACGCTCTTCTTCGACACGCCGTACGATCACACGGTCACTCAAAGGACGAATCTTCATCACACTCTCCTATTCCTACTGATGATGTTTTGGCTAACGAGCGGTCAACCAAACCCAAATTTTGTTAGCACTCAACCAAAATGAGTGCTAATCATAGCTGTCGAGCATTTCATGTCAAGGTTGGCGCCCTTTCGTCTTCCGTAAAGTTGTTGTAGGGGCGAACTTGTTTTGAAAAATTCGCGATTTTGAATTGAAAACTTGATAGGGGCGCTTTCGTAGCAAATCAAGTAACGCAATCAACTTTAGGAAGTTCTGATCAAGTTGATGCCGTTTCTTTCCCAATAGATGGAATACAGCATCTTCAAAGCTGCTTTAATGAGCGATTTAACGCCTCTACTTGGGGGCTCTCCTTTTTCAGTAACGTCGCTTAGTTTGAGACTGTGTCACGCCAAAAAGAAGGCCAGACGGTGCGTGCCTGGCCCAAGCTTAAACCGGTGCGAGCCTACGCACTACACACCGGTTTCCGTTCCCCTCTCTCAGGAGCCGTGATTTCTCAGGGTTTTCCGACCGTAGCTCTTCACTAAGCCTTTATCCTCGGCACGGCGGTAGGCGAGATACGTTTCCACTCTCTCGAATTCGGCCCGGAGTTCCGGCGAATTTTGCCACTCGGCCGTTCTCGCTTCGCTAAGCGCCTGCACGTACTGATCAGGGTTCAACATCATCGAATTGCAAATCGCCTGTTGAGCGTTAGACAGCATGGGATGCTGACCGTAGGAGTCTCGGCGCCCGGCGCCATCTTCCATCTTTGTCCGGTAATAGGCGTCTTCCGACACTCCCAGCTTGCGGCAAACTTGCAGTTCGGTTTCCGTCAGCAGGCCAGATGCCAAAAGCGGCGACTCGGAGCGGGCGGCGGCGACTTCCAGCATGCCATCGAGGGCCGGAACGTTGGTGAGCGCCGCATTGATGATTTCGAGAACCTCGCCGGTGTGCTTGTCGAACCGGAACACCGGGGAGATGTAGCGGTATTCGTTCGAGCGGATCATTGCCTTGGCCCGTTCGGTCCACATGACACCCACCGCGAAGAGTCCCACGCCGTCTACCCACTCCATGCCGGTGAACCAGCCCGCCGCCGGCGCCGGTTGGCCGTTCTCAGCGCTGTTGAGGGTTTGATGCTCGTAATCGATGACGCGGGGATTCTTCGCCGCCTGGAACCGCTCGATGACGCGCTGCGCGATCTCTCGGTCAATCCGCCAGGCATAAACACCTGCGGGCCGTCCGTCTCTCGCCCGAAAGGTGCCGGCGGGCAGTAGTTGGACTCTGTTCTGATTGGCGTCCACCTGAAAGGACAAGGCGGCGGAGGCGGAGTGATCATTCAATGCCATAACGTTTTCCTAAATGTTCGATGTTTTGCTTCGTTCAATCCCGTCAGTAGCGCTTGGCCTCGCGGCTGTTAGCCTTGTTGACCTCGGCCACGATGTTGCCGCCTTTGACGTCCACGGTGACCGCCAGATTGATCTCCTTGCCCATGATCGAATCGATCGCGTCGGCGATGGGGTTGGCGACGGAGCTATCCAGCCAGTCCATGAACGGCGTGCCCTGAGCTCGGGCGTTGAAGTCCTTCCCAATCTGGTAGCCACTCAGCAACGAAAGCCCGCCCAGGCCGGCGGTAATGCCCGTTCCAATGGCCCCAGCCCCGGTCAGCGCCCCGACGCTCGATCCGAGGATCGTTCCGCCGGCTCGGGCCAATAATGCCCGGCCGCCGCCCAGGATCGCGCCGCCGGCCCTTGCCAACATGGCCCGGCCGCCGCCGAGCAGGGCGGCAGTTCCCGCGAGGAGACCGCCACCGCGACCGCCCATCATCCCGCCGACCACGCCGGCCGCGGTGGCCGCGGCCGCGAGAGTCGCCAGGGACGTCGTGGCGAGCGCCAGATTGGC
Source organism: Methylocaldum szegediense (assembly GCF_949769195.1). Classification (NCBI taxonomy): domain Bacteria; kingdom Pseudomonadati; phylum Pseudomonadota; class Gammaproteobacteria; order Methylococcales; family Methylococcaceae; genus Methylocaldum; species Methylocaldum szegediense. Next base: position 4,700,405 of record NZ_OX458333.1, on the reverse strand, counting down.
GGTCAGATCCGGGTATTTCTGCGCGTAGTCGGCGAGCTTCTGGGCGGTTTCGCCGATGGATTTGTTGATCCCCTCGAAAGCTTTCTGCAGCGCGATCTCCCCTTCCGCCACCACCGATCCAACCCGGAACCCCGGTTCGGACTCGAGGACCGCCATGTTTTTGTCGGTCGCGCCGGACGAGGTCATTGTCCCGCCCATAATCGACTGTAGTTGCTGCCGGTCATTCATCAGGCCCAGAAAGCCGAGGAGCGCCTGACGATCCTGCAAAACCCGGCCAATCACGCTGCCTTGTAGCAGGGTCGTTTGCCGATCCAGTATTTCCCGACGCTCGCCCCCGGTTGCCGAGGCGGCCTGCTTTTTCAGCGCGACGAATCGCTGGTCGCGCGAGACGACCTCATCGACCAGTTCCATGAACGCTTCTATGGCGTTCAAGCCCCTAGCCTGTTTTGCGGCTAGACTGTCGCTCAGGTCGATCCCCAGCTTTTTGAAGTCGGCGGCGGTATCGGGCGAATTGATCTTGGACAGCAGATTTTGCATGTTCAGACCAGCCTGTGCCGGGGTGCCAGCCGTGATGGCCGCCATCTGATTCGCTGCCAACAAAAACGCCAGGTCGCGCTCGCCACGCATGCCCAAGTTCGCCGCCTGTGCAAGCTGGCTGGGGAGGTCGCGCGCCATATCCCGGACCTCAAACCCGCCCAGCTGACCGGCGGTCAACGCCATATCGAAAACCTTGGCCAGGCGGTCGGCGCTAACGCCGAACGACTGCATCGCGCGCACGCCGATCGTGGCCATTTCGGTGGGATCGGCGTTGGCGGCGACCGAAGCGCGCATCACCGCCGGCAACATCGTGATGGCGTCTCCGGTTTGGACGGCGCCTGATGAGATGATTGAATTGAGCGCTTCCAGCGCCTGCTCGCGGGTGCTACCACTGCGGCGGACCGCTTCCTGCACGGCGGCATCGAGCTCGCGTTTGCCGGCAATGCGTCCGGCCACGTCGCGTTCGCGGAATGCCGTATTGGTGGCATGCGCCAAGCTCTGGCTGTAGTTCATGGTGCGGCCGACGACTGGGGCCACGACCGCCTTCGCGGCAACGACGCCGGCGACGGTCTGGGCGGCGCGCTGGAGCATCGGGGTTCGGCCCAGTTCGCGGTTCAGCTCGGCGATCCGCTGGCGGGCCTGGCGCGCGGCGCGTATCTGCTCATTGAAGCTGAGCTGGCCCGATCTCGCTAAGCGCCGGTAGGCCGCACCGGTTCGATCGATCTCGCGCTGGATCATGCGCTCGCTGCGCATGCCGAGCTGCTCGCGGGCGCGCGCGATTCGGCGCATGGCGTCGCGCGCCGGCCGACTGGCATCGTCACGCGCCGCCAGGCGCAGCATCAATGTGAGGAGGCGGGTGCTCATAGTCCCACCAAACTTTGCCATTCGGCCAACGCGGCGGGGTCATCGGCCAAGAGTTCCGCCGCGACGGCGGCTTCCAGCCGACCGTTCAATTGTGTAAGTTCAGTCTCGGTCATTGCGCTCTCTCGTCGTTTATGGGCTTAATCGAGCAGGCCGATTTCGGCCGCGATCGCCTGCTGCCGTTCTTTGAGGTGTTCGGCCGGCGGGAAGGAGTCGCCGATGACCGGAGCGAAGGCGGCTCGCACCGACCCGGCGCCGAGCCGGGTTTGGGCTTTGGCAAACACCGCGAAAATGCTGTCCACCAGTTCCTGGTGCTGCCTGAACTCTTCATAGAGGCCATCCAACTTCGCACTCCAGACCGCCCGCTCGGCATTCTCCATTCGGTCTCGGCAGTCGGTCAGGACTTCGGTCGATTTCGGCAACCGGGCGTTGAGGTTGGCCATCAGCTGTTCGAAATCGGCCAGTTCCGCCTGATGTTGGGCGAGAAGGGTCTTGGCGTTAGCGAGATCGGTTTTGTTCAGGGCTTTCGCCACCAGGCTTTTCTGTGTGGCGATGGCGCTCCGTAACCGGTTGATATCCGGCGCAAGGTTGGCGGCCTGTTCTCGGAGCTGCTGAACCTCGAGGTCTGCGGCTTGGAATGCATCCCGCGCCTCCCGGTAATCATCGAGCGCCGCCTGCATCCGGATATCCCAGCGGTCGAGTTGGGACCGATCGGCTTCCAGCTTGGCAAGTTGTTTTTCGAGGTCGGCCACCTGCTGCTCGGCTTGCTTTAAAAGGCGCTCCTTTGCGGCCAAGTTTTCTTGCGCCTGCGTGAGCAGGTGGCGCTCGTTCTCGGCAACATTCTCCGGGCTGTAGCCGATGACGACATTGTTCGCCTCGCGCTTCGCTTGCTGCGCTCTGAACTGATTGGATTTAGCGGTGTCCAGCTGTTTTCTCAGCGCGTTGATTTGGCTGTCGAATTCGCGCCGCTTGGCGGCTTGTTCGAGGAGGGTTTTATCGGTCATGACGGTCTTCCTTTGAGAGGTTGGTGGTTGTTAAGGTTTCTTGAGCGAGCCGGGCGGCGGCAAGGTCCGCTTTGAGGGCGGCCTTTTGGATGGTATGAATGTGCCTTTCGGCGAGCCGATATTTCAGCGCCAGCTCTCGAATACTCATTCCCTGAGATCGATCGTTCAGAATGGCTCGTTTGCGGGCTTCCAGGATCAGTACATGTGACTGCGGAATGTAGAGGTGCGCCAGGCCGCCGAGTGCCGTCGACAACGCACACGCGTTCTCGAATCCCACCAGTTCGGCCAACGGATGATCCGGCTTCATGCGCTTGGGCACGTAGAGCCGGACTCCGCCGTAGGTTTGCGCGATTTTCATCGCGTTTTCCGGACCAATCAGGGAGGCTATTTCCTGCAGGACACCAGGCAGTTGTTCGAAGTCGAGCACGAGTTCGCGCTGAAGCTCGACGTTGACCTTCTGGAAGCACGTGGGACAAAACAAACGCGTTCTCCGCCGTTACTCTTTCAGGCGGAAATTGTTCACCCAAAAGACGGGTGGATTAAGACTGAACAGATTCAGGGGCAAAGAAAAGCCGGCGGGGAGCCGGCTGTGGGGAACGCGATCTTATCGAAAAATCGACTGGATCTCCAAATCACTCGGTTAGCTGGCGGCAGTCGCTCAGGGTTGCCTCGAACCGAGGTACGCTCGTGCAGTACCCGCCGCGCGCAATATCCACCACGCACCCGGCGGCGTGAGCCGCAGCCAGATGACACGCCCGATAGGCCGCAGCGGCGCCATTTTCCGGCTGATCGTTCCATTCAATCAGGTTGGTGCGTAGATCGTCCATCAATGCCAGCGCCAACGCGTGATCGCCGGTACGATCCGCGTGTTTTAGCTCGGCCTCCATCTGCTCCAGAGCCTGCGCGGTTATGCGCGCCGCGAGCCGCGCCTCCGCTTCATTCCAGGGGCGGCCCACCAGGCCGGCGGCCTCCAGTGACGCCGGAACGGAGTTGGGCCACGGCCGAAATGCCCCCGGAATCAACATGAAAGCGGCCCCAACCAACAAGCCCCCGCCGATCTGGATGATCAGCGACCACCCCTGTCGGCGGGCCGCAATGGCCCAGCCGATCCAACCGCCGAAAAACGCCGCAAGCATCAAGTCCTCGATCATGTTAACCCCCTGCATGTCCAGTGGACCGCACACCTAGCCAGCGTTTGAGGCGAGCGCCCAGGGATTCAGCCGCCTCCGCCTCTTTGATCAGCGCATTTATGCGCTGCTTTTCGACATCGAAGCGCTCAACAACGGCGGCTGCGCTGGCGCGGATCTGCCCGGGATCCTGAACCGGCCCGCCGTCGTCGGCCGACAAGCACGCGCGGATCTGCCGCAGTTCGGTCTGCAAGTCCGCAATGAATTCCGCCAAACAGAGATAGCCGGCAGCGAGTCCAGCATCAAAGCTATTCTGCTGCTGCGGCGCCGTCACAACCTCATCCGCGAGCGTGAACGCCTCATCCAGCCGATTACAGAGCGCTATCGATCCAGCATGGATCGCGCGCAAGGCGTGTGCGCCGGGCTCGTTGGCCGCCGCGCGGATCGATGCGACATCGCCGCCGATCTCGCGGATGAGCGCCGCAAACGCATAGCGGGCCTGAAGAATGCCGAGTTCGAAATTCCTATCGTTTGTCATGTTCGCCCTTTACCAGAACTCAGTTTGCGAATGGAATGGCTGGGAGTGCCGGAAACACTCGATGAGGCTACATGCTTTCTGGCGCTCTACGCTTGTCTACGACGCTCTCAGAGGCTCGCGAATCGGCAAAAATGGGCGTGAAAGCCGTTTTTGAGTACCCTAAAGCCGCGGGAGCCCCAGATTTAAACGGGGTTTTATCGGTTTTGAGAGAACGCCAGTCGGAGCATCAGAAACCGCTTTTGTCGCCGCCCATAGCAAGTAGGCGATCTTTGTGCCGGCGCCAATAGCGGCCCAGGGACGACTTTGATATTGATCGCTCGGGACCGAAAGTCTCGCGAATCATCAAGGCCAAGTCCGCGAAAGTTCGCTGGACGATTTCCCGATCGACATAGGCGCGGAGCTCTTGATCGACTTCCAGGAGTGACGGCGTCCCCCGGCGATGCTGCCGGCGCCATTCAACAAGAACTTTAGCGCGATAATCCGTCATTTGGTGGGATTTCACGCGAAATGACAAGAAAGGTTAAGGGTGAACAGGTTCAGTGGCGATTACTCAAATCTAGGAAGCGAAGCTTGCCGCAAGACCAGGATATCAACAACCTTCCCTTGCACCGAGCGATTGAAGCCAGTTTAAAGGCGGCTTTCATGGAGCACCTTGCTGCGGCCTCTTGGCCACCGAGCCGGGCGATTGGTGCAGGATGATCTGTATGCCGTTCTGGATATGATCGGGGATCATTTGCGCCGGGCACTGTGGGCCGGCTGAACGAGAGGCGCGTAGAGCAAAAAAAATAGGCCGCCCGTTAAGGTGGCCCGGAACGTTCCAATTCCGCGTGTTTTGGAAAAATTTAAATCCATTTAAATGGGTTTACTTTTGCCCCTCGGAGCAATCCCCTTGCCCTTTGTTGTCACCCGTTGAAATCCTCGGAACTTCCATAGGGGGCAATCGGTCGATTCGCAGTCTCTCACCATGGCCTTAACGATATTCGGATGGTTCGTATCTTCGCCGCCCATGCACCGGTAACAAAATGCGGCGATTGCCCGCTTTGCGGACCTGGGGTGATTCGCTGAAGCCTCGCGTGGGGTTTTCGTCTTGACGTTCGGAGGGCGAGCCATGACAACCTCCTCAATCGGTTTGCCGCGATCCGGCGGAAGACGCCCAACCAAGCTCCTGGGCATTGTGGAAACAGCATCGGTTGGTCCGCACGACTTGCTGAATGCCGTGCCCCGTGGCTTTTGTCAGGATCGGCCGGAAACCTTCGGAGATGTGCACCGCTGCACCGGTTTCGCCCACACATGCCGCGTCCATCCAGTGATCTTTGGGATCGCGTGTTGCTCGATTGAACATGGTGCACCCACCCGACCAAAAGCCGGTTGGTAGGCCGAACGAGTGAATCGCGGTGCTGATGGCGGAGCGCTTCAACATCGAAAAAGAGTTCAGTTTTCAAGCCGAATGACGTCAGCAATCACCTCGCTCACCTTGGTCTTACCGTCCGGAGCGCAGGAATAACTCAATGCCGCCGCCCGTTTTCTCGCGCCGGCTTCGGTTTTGAATCTGGCTCTGCATATCTTGGTAATCTCCGTCCCGGCGACAAAATCCCGCTGGGTAATTCGTACTGCATACATTGGAATGCCCCTTACTCGAAAACAGGTCTATATCGGCTGCTCATCAGGCCCAAGGCGCCGCCCTTGGGCGACCGGGGCTAGGCCCCGGTTTCGCAGTTCCTGCGACCGGCTTGCGGCATAATCCTTGCGCTTAAGCTGACACCTCGCTACCCAAGCTGTCGATAACTCCCTCAGACAAGTCGTGAATAACTTCGAGAATGTCTGAAACGCGGGTTTGAAGCTCCTCATCATCGATGGACAAATCGGAGTTGGAGACCAACAGTTGACAGGAAGCCCATGCCAAAGCCTTGATCTTGTTTACCTTCCAGTACGATTGATCAATCAGCTTCCGATATTGATCGATTCGCTCGTCTCGTGGGTCCGGCTTTTTCTTCGGAAAATAGCCGGCCTTTTTCAAAGCCTCCAACTCTTCGGCGGTCGCGTCCTCAACGATCACACTCCCGCCCCAGAAATTAACCTGATCGTAGAGTTTGCCGTTTGCCGCGACGACCGGTTCCGGTCCGTGCGAATAATCCAGCTGAGCCTCAAATGGCCCCTCGTGGGTTCTGATGCGGACTTTCATACCGACACCCCCGTTGCCGAATAGTCATTCGGCTTCCGTCCATCCAAGGTGCGTCTTCTCTGAAGCCTCTTGGCCTTTGCCGCGTTTCGCTGTCGGCACTTCGACCTAAGCCGGCGCAAGACACGATCCAGGTCCCAGCGCGTGAGAAAGCGAACGTGATCGACGCCGGCGACCTGCCGGGCCAGGGCTATCAAGCGAGGATCGCCCGTACCGTTCCAGCCCAATTCCTGCAAGACGGCTTCGAGCGTCTCCTGTTGTTCCGCGGTCGGGCGATCCCAACCCGATGCCCCTCGGACAAAATGCCCGAGAAAACCCGCCCCGGTTAAATGGGTGAGAATTTCGCGCAGCTCGCCATCGGTCAGGGTTGAATACCGCGAATCCGGATAGGTGCGGAAGATCCAGCCGGCGATATCGATGCCTTCCCTTTGATTGATTTGGACGGCGAAATGGAGAATCCGGAATAAGCGGGCCTGTTCTGTTGCGTAATGGTTCATGACGCCGCCCTCCCCTATTCCCCGATGCCCAGCGATTTGCCGGACGCTTTCAAGAGGCGTACGTCAACCGGCAAGCCGCTGTGCTGCGCCGCGACCTTGGCTTGCCGGATCAGCTGCACCAACTGGCGCAACCCGCCCGGCAACGAGGCTATGCGCTGCGCCTAATCGCGTTCCTTGCGCCCGGAAATGCCCCAGGATTCCAGGATCACGTCAACGTCTTCCTCCTTCGGTTGGGTAATGTGCAAGCGCCGCCCGACGCGGGAATAAATTTGCGCGAAGGCCGCAGCCCTCATCCCGCCGCCTTTCATGCGCGCGAACACGGTCTCGTTCCCGACGAACGCCAGACCGATGCCGGTCTCGTCATGCAGGGAGCGGAGCCCGTCGAGCGCGCGAGCATTCAAGTGCTGCGCTTCATCAATGATCAGCAGGCCCTTGCTCTTGTTATATTCCATGGCGTCCCTCATGCGGTTCATGACTTCCTTCGCTAGCGTATCGGTGCGGGACGGACCGCCCCAATAATCGACCGCTTCCGAGACCTTCTGCAAAATGGCCGTGGGCGTCACGGAAAACTGGCTCGCAGTGACCAGCCAGACGTTGGGCGTTGATCTCCTGAACTGGCATAACGTGGTCGTCTTGCCGACACCCGCGCCGCCGTAAATGACCGCGAGGGTCGGCGTTTGCGCGGCAAACGTCAAAGCGGCGGCGATCTCCTGCGCCGTGGGCGTTTCCACCCATTCCGGGTCAACCGTGTCGAAGGTGGAAGAGCCTGCTTCGATCTCATCAGCCCAGGCCCGCAGGCGGTTTATCAGCTCGTGCGGAAGTTCAAGGCCCGGCTCGTCCGCCTGTTCCATCAAGGCATCGATCAGGGCTCTTGAAACGCCGGCCTCGACGGCGATTCGGGAGGGCTTGGCCCCGGATCGGGCGATCTTGTCCCGAAGGGGCGATAAATCGATAGCACTATTGTCTAAAGCAAATGATTTCATATAGGATTGTCTCCGTTTTTTTGGTTTTGGCGGCCGTCGAGCCGCCGTTTCTATTGGTCCGGTTTCAAGCGGTCACTTGGAACCGGACGTCTTTCAATCGCCTTGGTTGGCCGCTAGCTGCGCCATACCTTCATCGAGCAGGCGATTAAATTCCTCGATACTCATTTCATCGTCGTTCTCCTCTTGTTGAGGTTTGGTGTAATCCACGTCGGGCCGTAACGGCACGACCACTTTCGGACTTGGCAGCCCTGAGCCCGATCCCCGGATTTCCCCGGTTTCGGTGTCAATGGATTCTTCGTCTTTGGAGAGCCAGTTTTCCGCCCGGAACATCTCTTGTTGCGCGGCGGCCTGTTGCTTTTTGCTTTTGACGAACTGTCGGTTCGCGCGCATATGGTCTTTCGCCGCTTGCTGATCGCGGAAACCGGTTTTTTCGATCAAGGGGGCATCGCAGATGAATTTCTCGCCGTCGTACACGGCGATCGGCTGCAAGGCGTCTTCGGGATTGAAGCGGAGCACATAGGTGCGATCCCGCCGGAGATCGGCGCACTTCTCCGTCCAATAGCGATTGCCGAGCACCGTAAAGCTGCCGTCTTCCCGGTGCGGCTTCATGGCCTCGGCCGCCAACAAGCAAAGCCGGAGCTGTGTCGCCGTGGGCTGGCGTACGGGTGTGTAAGCCAACAGTTCCGTATACACGTCCCTTGGGCTTTTGCCGTCCATGCCGTCGCCGCGATGGGCGCGTTCGTGGTAGGCGTCGATATCCTCGGCCAGGAGGACTTTATAGGTTTCGATCGGAATGGCGTTCTTGGGGTCGCAGTCTTCGGGCTTGGCATCAGGATGATTGCCGCAGTAAGCACCCTGGCATTCGCGGCGCCGATCTGTGGCCGCTGGTATCCTCCACCAGGGTTCGATAGGTTTAGATTGACCATGGTCCGGAGTCGCCCAGGACACCTCGATTCCCATCAGCGGAAAAATGCCGGGAATGTCTTCGTCCCGGACCTTGAACCGGTAGCGGTTGGGGACGCCCCCGGTCAGCAGCTTCGAGGCAAAACCGCGCCCGTTGTCCATCAAGACAACTTCGGGGATGGCTTTAGCGGTCTCCGCCGCCTTCTTGAAGGCCAGGCGGATCAAATCGGCGCTTTCCGTCTTGCCGATCTCGAAGCCGAGACAGACGCGGGTTCGGACATCGATCCAGGCGACGATAATCGGCCGGCCGATGGTACCGTCCGGCCAGCGGCAAAAGACGTCCGCCTTGCGGCCATCGGCACACCAGATTTCATGCAGTTTGAGGCCGCGGTAATCGCGCTGTTGCGCTGGGTAGATCCGCTCCAAGGCTTTGAGACCTTGCCGCCGCGCGACTCTCCACCAATGGGGCAAGGCGTTGATGCGTCGTTCCACGGTATCGAGGCTGGGAATCACCCACCCACGTTCCCGCGCGAGCTTTTGAGCGCGCCGGTAACAATCCGCGATGTTGGGATTGCTCAACCGCCCCCAGTCTTCCTTGATGAATTCCCAAGCGGCTTCGGTAAACTCAGCCTGTGCGGTGCGGCCTTTCCACTTGGGCATCAGCAACGGTAGCCAAACGTTCCGAGGTTGGCCTTTGACCAACTCCCGAAGACGCCACAGCGTAGGTCCCGAGATGCCGAATTCGGCCCGAATGAGCTGGGCGATTTCGGTCTTTGGCGTGCCCTGGAATTCGAGGTCTTCGTAGGCTCTGAGGATCTTTAAGCGCTCTTGGGCTTCGCGCTTGCAGCCGGCCGGCGCTCGGTCGTAACGATCCCAAAGCTCTTGCGCCTCCTCGTCGTTGACCGGAACGGGTTCCAGCTTCACCCTTTCCGGAATCTTTCCGGCCGCGGCTTCTTTCCGTGCGATGTCCCGCTGTTCGGCGTTGACACGCTCGGCCCATTCGCGCGAATCGCCGAGCTTCTCGACCTCCTGCCGTGCCTTCTCCAAAATCCACTTTGCTTTGGCTTCCTGAGGAAGACTGGATAAAGGAATGCGGTATTGCCAACCACCATTCCCCTTTACCCTCCTTGCATCGAGCTTTCCGCTATCAATTCGTCGCTTTACAGTGCTCTTATCCACTCCAAGTAATGCAACAGCTTCTTGAGTGGATAACCAAACGTCCCCATCACCCGGAAATGAGTTAAAGTCTGTATTCTCAGTAGTTTGCGTAAGGTGTTGCGCTCTGTTTCTGTAGGAAACTGGATGCAACACCTTGCCTGAAAAAGGTGTTGCATCGTTCATTCGACAATTTCTCCATTTTTGAGTCCCAGCTTGACAGCTATAGCATGGGCTGAACCCCAATGGCCCTTGGCTCTGCCGTAGAGAACGTTTCGGACATGATCCGGTTCGAAGCCATTCTTGCGAGCCCATTGAGCAATGGTTTCGCCGCGGTTGCGTAGCTCCTCGCGTACTTGTTCAACAGTTTTCATTTCGATACCCTCACCAACGAATACCATCAAATGATGGTATCCAAAAGAATACCATCGTGTTTTTATGTATGCAATTACATATCTTCGGTAAAAGACTACGTGAAGAACGAGAGCGATTAGGCCTAAGCCAAGAAGCGTTCGGGGCTTTAGGCGGCGTTAAGAAATTGACTCAGTTGAAATATGAAAAAGGCGAGCGCGCACCAGATGCTGTCTACCTTGCGGCAATAACCGCAAAGAATGTCGACATCAATTACTTACTAACAGGTAAGCGCCTTGAAGTAGAGGCTTTGATGGACGACGCGGCCGCGCACCACCATCTTCTAATAATGATTGCCTTGAAAATCGGCATCGATACAGATGCCATGGAAAGGTTGATATTTGACGCTTGGAAAAACGAGGAACGACGGACCGCCGGAAAAGCTGTAGACGACGCTGCCATTGGCCAGCGCTTAGACGAGCTCCTCGCTCAATCAACTTTAGCACGCAACGAAGGGATCGATCCTGAGCTACTTTCAGAGGTTATGGAAACCACCGAGAACATCCTTAAAGCCTCTAACATCACCTTACCGATCTCGAAGAAAGCTCGGGTGATTGCTCTCCTCTATCGAACCTTCTTTAAGAACAAGAAGGTGGATGAGGCGGTTGTCCAAGATGCTATTCTTGTGGCGGCCGAATGACGGTCCTGTTCGGGCGTCGCTTAATTTGAGACTGGCGTGGTTTTTTGGGGTTGCTTGCCGCTCTTGGATTGAACATTTTCCGCCACCGCCGCGCCTCGCTTGCCAGTTTTCATTTCATGTGCGGCAACAAGCGAAAAACGGCCGAATTTTTCAAACCTCTCAAATGCCGTTTTTTCGGTCTTTAAATCCCCGAAGGCCGCGCGCTACCCGCGTTCCCACGCCTTCCCGCATGATCCCGGATAATCCCGCGTCCTCTTTCAAACTAAATGCGCCCTAACAGGAGGAAAACAACATGGACCGCACCGAACGCTTCTACAAAATCGATCACCTGATCCGCGAGCGGGAAAACGTCGCTCAAAAGACATTCCTTGAAGAGTTGGGTATATCGGCCGCGACTTTCAAGCGGGATCTCGAATATATGCGTAACCGACTCAACGCACCGATCGTCTGGGACCGAAAAACCCGCGGCTATCGTTTCGGAACACCAAACGGCGATGCAGCCTACGAACTGCCAGGGCTTTGGTTCAACGCCTCTGAAATCCATGCCCTTCTCACCATGCGGCAACTGCTCAAAGATCTGCAGCCGGGACTGCTGGAACCCCATATTCAGCCCCTGCTCGCCCGCCTCAACGCCTTGCTCAGCACCGGCGATCACGAATGGGAGGAAGTGGAAAAACGCGTCCGCGTGTTCCACGTCGCACGGCGAACGGTCGATCTTCAGCATTTCGAGGTCGTTGCGACTGCGCTGCTCAGACGCCGCCGGCTGCACATCGTCCATTACAACCGCCATACCGACGAAACCTCCGAACGCACGGTGTCGCCGCAACGCCTGATTCACTACCGGGAGAACTGGTATCTGGACGCCTGGTGTCATCTCCGTGGTGCCATCCGTAGCTTTGCCATGGATGCGCTACGCTCTGCATCGGCATTGAACGAACCCGCCGACGAAATTTCGGACGAGGAGTTGGACAAAGAACTCGCGTCCGGATACGGCATCTTCGCTGGCGCCGAAGTCCACTGGGCCAAATTACGCTTCACCCCCGAACGCGCCCGCTGGATCAGCTACGAAGTCTGGCATCCCGAGCAAAAGGGCCGGTTCGAAGCCGACGGCAGCTATGTACTCGAAATCCCCTATGCCGACGACCGCGAACTGCTCATGGACATCCTCAAACACGGCGCGGCAGTTGAAGTCCTTGCCCCGAACTCGCTTCGCGAGCGCCTGAAAGAAACGATTCAGGCGATGGCTGCCCGTTACGGATAAAAAATTTTCACGGGTCGATTTAGTGGCTCACGCCCTGAGCGACTTGCTGTCGTAGAGTATCTCCGTCGTTATACCTATCGGAGATACGATCATGTTCAACAGCTTCTTTTCAATCGTGAAACGCCGTAACGCTCGCGCTCTTGCAAGCTCTTCCATCGTCCATCCCACGTGTCCTTTCCAGCAGCCACAGTCATCATCCGGTCAGATGCAGGCCATATCGGCACGCGTCAACTACGACATCCCGACGTATATCCGGCGAGGGATAAAGCTAAGCGGCTTGAATGAATAAACAAGCGTGGAATGACGCGAAAAGTGCCAAGCCACAAATTCGATATAATGACCATATTAAGTGGTCATATCATATCGAGGTGTCAATCGTGAAAATCACTGCCGCGGAATTCAAGGCTAAATGCTTGAAACTTATGGATGAGATCAATAAAACCCGTGAACCAGTTGTGATCACCAAACGTGGCAAACCTATCGCCAAACTGGTGCCAATCGAAGAACCTTCGGAGACCCAGTTCGGTTACATGAAAGGCACGGTCACTATTCTGGGCGATGTCGTTTCCTCTATCGATGAACCTTGGAGTGCTCTAACCGGAAATGAGGATGATCTCTATCGCGATCTCCCGCGAGGCGGGCAGCCCGACAATGGAGACAGGGCAAGTAAATGAACGGACTGCTGCTGGATACCCATGCCTGGCTTTGGTACGCGGAAGGCATAGCCCAGCGCTTGCCGGCAGATGCAATTGCACGTATCGAAGCCAAGCGCCGGCAATCTCGACTCTTCGTCTCCACGGTATCGGTTTGGGAAATCGGGATGCTGCAGAGCAAACGCAGACTCTCGCTCTCGGCGGCATTCAATGTTTGGGTCGAGCGTGCAACGTCTCTGCCGGGACTCCGATTACTGCCGTTGGATGTCGAAAGCACCGTGGAAAGTACCCGGCTTCCAGGGGCGATCCATGGTGATCCCGCCGACCGGTTTCTTATCGCCATTGCACGAGTGAAAAGCCTCCGTCTAATGACTGCTGACGAGAAAATCATCGCGTATGGGCGCGAAGGGTATGTCAATCTTTTCGAATTGGGAGATTAGAGCGATTTCATTTTGTTTTACGGTAGACCTACGTTGCGGAAATCATTTAGCCGTAGTGGAAATAGGGTGTGATAAGCGAAGCGATCCGCCCTTCGACAAGCTCAGGACAGGCCCTTCGACTGAGCTCGGGACAGGCACCGTTCGAGGTGGGGAGATAACTGGGGCCTATACGACCGGGACGAGGTGCTTTACCGTCCCTGGTTCTGGATTCCGGCAATCCCTACCGGAATGACGGCGTTGGGGGACGTAAGTTCGTAGCCCGCATGGAGCGCAGCGGAATGCGGGGAATGGAGTTGTCCCGGATTCCGCGTTCGCTCCATCCGGGCTACGGAGTTGCTATTGGCCGTAGGGTGCGGTGAGCGAAGCGAACCGCTCTTCGGCTTCCGATTCCTGCCGGAATGACGGCTTTGTGGGTTGACAAGGGCGGGGTAGGACGAATTACGGCCTAGGTGTCAAGTCCCGCAAGATCGTAAACCTTCTTTCGAAAAAGATGAGGATGGGACAGTTGCCAGTTTTTGAGAGCCTGGATCGGGGTGAGATGGCCTAAGGCCTTTTGGGGAATGTGATGATTGTACAGCTCGACATAGCGGTGCAAGGTGGTGTCCAGATCGGCGGTTGAATCGAAGTGATGGGTTTGCAACACCTCCTCGATGCGGCCATTGAAGCGTTCCACCAGGCCATTCGTTTGGGGCCGGCCCGGCGGAATCAGGCGATGTTCGATGCCTTGTTCAGTACAGAGGCGGTCAAACTCATGCGTCCCCGAGGGCTGCCGAGTTCGGGTCAGGAAACGGTCGGTAAACTCCGAGCCGTTGTCGGTCAGGCATTTCTGGATGCGGAAAGGCGCGGCCTGAATCACCGCTTTGAGGAAGTCCTTTGCGCTTAAGGCGGTGCGGTTGGGCTTGAGGGCGACATAGACCCAGCGGGTGGCGCGGTCGATGGCGACGAACAGGTATCGGCGGGGTTCGCCGTCGATGGCGGGCAAGTACTTAACATCCAGGTGAAGGAAGCCGGGCTCATAGGCCTTGAAGGGTTTGACCTTCGCCTTCTCTGTAGGCGGAAGCAGGGTCTTGAGGGACGCCACCCCGTGGCGGCGCAGGCAGCGGTCTAGCCCGGAACGGGACACGGCGGGATTGAGAAATTCCCGGGTCACGGCCAGGAGATCATCCAAGGGGAGGAGCAGAGCTTGGCGGAGGTAGACCACGATGGCTTCCTGGGCGGGCGTGAGCGTGGTTCTGAGGGTGTGGGGCCGGTGTGAGGCATCTTCGACCGAGGAGCGGTGTTTCCACTTGCGGACGGTCGTTCGGCTAATGCCATGCTTTTGGGCCAAGGCGCGCTCGCTCAACGTGGACGCTTGAATGGCCTGCCGAACGGCCGGGGTGGTACGGGCGTTCTTATGAAGACGAATCTGCATGGAGAGAAACCTCACTTGGACGAACCGAATATCTCCTGGAGAAGGCTCCGGGCTTCGAACAGAGCATAACTCCTTCTCGGTAAATAATCACACGAGACGCGACACCTAGGGTCTGACCTGCCCTCGCTCATTTTCCCTTCCCTCGATTGCCTTTCAATGAATCTGAAAATGCTCTAGAAGCAAACGGAACCTCACGCTTCGCTCCTTCCCGGAAAGAAGCGCGAGCCCGTTTCAGCGTGAGTCTTGAAAAAAATTTTCATCGACCGATTCAGTGGCTCACGTCCTGAGCGACTACCTCCCGTAAAGTATCTCCGTCCCTACATCCGAAGAAGATACGATCGATGTTCAAAGCTTTCCTTTCGTTTCGGAAACGCCGCGACGCTCGCGCGAACGCTTCCGTGCCCCACCCCACCTATCCTCTACCAAGACCGCAACCATCGTTCGATCGAGCGCAGGTCGCTTCCGCACGCGTCAACTACGACATTCCGACGTACATCCGGCGGGGCATCAAGCTCAGCGGATTGGATTGACTATGCTTAATTTGAAAAAAGGTTTCGAGCCATGACAAATCCAATCGCCCATGTCCGACAGACCGAAACCGGTGCATTCGTCACGCACGATCTATCTGACCACCTCTTCGGCACAGCCGCGCTGGCCCGCCAATTCGCCGAAACGTTCGGTAGCGGCGACTGGGCTTACCTGGCCGGTCTTTGGCACGATCTCGGGAAATACCGAGAGCGGTTTCAGCGCTACATCCGCAAATCCAGCGGCTACGACAGCGATGCCCATATCGAAGGCAAACCCGGCAGGGCACCTCATTCCACAGCGGGCGCTTTGCTGGCTTGCGACAGGTTCGATAAAGCGGGTCGCGTGCTGGCCTATCTGATCGCGGGACATCACGCCGGACTTCACGACTGGCACGGCGGGCTCGACTCGCGGCTGGACGGTGAAAACGCCAGGCGAGAACTTCAGGAAGCGCTCTCGGCCGGCCCGCCCGCCGAAATTCTCGCGGCCGGCGATACCTTCCGGCCCGACCTACGCCGCGTGCCAGGTCTCAAGGAGGGCTTCGCCCTGTGGATACGGATGTTGTTTTCCTGTCTGGTGGACGCCGATTTTCTCGACACAGAAGAGTTCATGGAGGAGGACAAGGCCAAACGGCGCGGCGGCTATCCGGAGATTCCGGAACTCCTTGCCTGTTTCGATCGCTATATGAAAGACATGGCCGAGCGGTTGGCCGAGAAAGGTCCGCTGACGCCCGTCAATCGGCTGCGGACGGACACTCTGCGCCAGTGCCGGGAACGCGCCGGCGAACCGCCGGGCTTGTTCTCCCTCACCGTCCCCACCGGCGGCGGCAAAACCCTGTCGAGCATGGCGTTCGCCCTGGAACACGCCAAGCGCCACGGCAAGCGCCGCATCATCTACGCCATTCCCTATACCAGCATCATCGAACAAACCTCGGACGTGTTCCGCCGGGTGTTCGAAGGGCTAGCTCCCGATCCGGTGGTCGAGCACCACAGCAACGCCGACGCGGACGCGAGCGAAGAAACGCTGAAAAGCCGGCTGGCCTGTGAGAACTGGGACGCGCCCATCATCGTCACCACCAACGTCCAATTCTACGAATCTCTATTCACGGCTAAAACCTCCCGTTGCCGCAAGCTGCACAACATCGTGAACAGCGTCGTGGTACTGGACGAGGCACATCTCTTACCGCCGGAATTTCTGCAACCCATCCTCGACGTTCTCAAGCTGCTCGCCCACCACTACGGCGTGAGCATCGTGCTGTCCAGCGCTACCCAACCGGCCTTGTCCACCCGCGAGTACTTCGATCCCAGTCAGAACCTGGACGGCTTGGACAATGTGCGCGAACTGATGGAGGGCGGCCCCTTCGTCCGCAATCCGGACGAGCTCTATCGGGCACTCAAGCGGGTCGAAGTCCGCCTTCCCGAGGATTGGAACACGCCGATGACCTGGGAATCCCTGACCGGCGAGTTGCAACAACGGGGTAGCGTACTGTGCATCGTCAACCGCCGGAAAGACGCCCGCGAGCTCTTCAAGCTCATGCCCAAAGGCACGCTCCATCTCTCGGCCCTGATGTGCGGCGCGCACCGCTCGGACGTGATCCGGCTCATCAAGAAACGGCTCGAGGCGGGAGAAATCGTGCGGGTCGTCAGCACTCAACTGGTCGAAGCCGGGGTCGACCTCGATTTTCCCGTGGTCTATCGAGCGCTCGCCGGTCTCGATTCCATCGCCCAGGCGGCCGGCCGCTGCAATCGCGAAGGGAAGCTGGAAAAAGGCGAAGTAGTGGTTTTCATTCCGCCCAAAGCGTCTCCGCCTGGGCTTTTGCGCAAAGCCGAAGATGCCAGCCGTACCGTGCTCTACGGCAAGATCGCCGATCCCTTGGAGCGTACCCTGTTCGACCGCTATTTCGTGCAGTTCTATCACGCCTGCCAGCTCGACCAGCACGGCATCCGCGACCAGCTGAAGGTCGGCGACAATTCGCTCGCCGTCAATTTCCGCACCGCCGCCGAAAAATTCCGCCTGATCCAGGACCAGGACAGCGCGACCATCGTGGTCCGCTACCGCGGCCTCGACCAGTCCGACAATACCGTAAACGCACTCCTAGGCAAGCTTCGCAAGGACGGACCGGAACGCTGGCTGATGCGTAAATTGCAGCGCTACACCGTCTCGGTGCCGCGGCGGTACGTGGAACGCTGGCTTCGGCTGGGCGATGTGCAGGAATGGCAGCCCGGTTTGTTCGTCCAGGTCAGCGATGTCGGGTACTCGAACGACCTCGGCCTTTTGCTGGAAGAAGATGACGGCGAGCCACCGGTGCTGTGTGTGTAACGAAGCCGACGAGTGCCCTGCGCGCACCGCATCCTGACGGTCATCACGGCCTAACGCAGCTGCCCTTGACCGACACGGTACGCTCGCTGCCCGTCTACTCTTAGGTAGACGAACTACACTTAACCTCGACCCTGACTGACAAGCTTGTCAATCGCCAAAGCCGCACAGGGCATGTGGCACAGTATGCGTCGACGTTTGCGGCGTGTCTCGGCTCTTGGGGACATAACTTGACGATTCGTTTCATTGCTCGACTTCCCGGCACAGTGGCTTTGGCGCAGAAAAAAGCATCGAAGTCACATGTCATCGATCACGTGGACGTAACCGACTTTCAGCCTGGTGGCATGGCCACAGGCACCCTGTCGGTGAATTCGGCTGTTGAAGTCCGCTCTCATGGCGACCGTTGCCCGTCCCCGTCTTCGGCCCCCTCTCCCAAACCACGCGGCAGCGGGCCTTCGTCCGAGGACATGCGGTGCTGCGAAGCACGGATAGACGAATTCGCCTTTCAACCCGTCACAAGGAAATCTCACGATGGAAAAAGAAGAAAGAGTATTGGTTAGCACACTAGGCAGAGCTCGCCTCGATCCGAGAACGGGCTACAAGATGGCCCGCTACCGGTTCGACAGCAACTCGGTACAAGAAACGCCTTTTCTCGGTCTCGCCTTACGGGGGATCTGCCAGCCGGATCGCATGATGGTACTCGGCACCACTGGAAGCATGTGGGATGTGCTCATCGAACACCATGCGGAAGACGGCAGCTTGGAGGACAAGCGGATCGAACTCATGGAAGCCGTGCAAAAGGAATCGGTCGACGCGGCGTTATTGAACGCAGTAACGCCATTGGTCGAACAACGCCTCGGTATCCCCACCAAACTGGTCCTGATTCCATACGCCAAGACACTGGAAGAGCAAGTCGAAATCCTGCGAATTCTGGCTACCGAAATCAAAAACGGCGAACAGGTCATCCTGGACGTAACCCATGGTTTCCGCCACCTGCCCATGCTGTCCCTGGTCGCGGGTCATTATCTCGAGCGGGTGAAAGGTAACAAAATCGAAGACATTTACTACGGCGCACTGGAGATGACGTCTCCCGAAGGAGAAACGCCGGTGCTCAAACTAACTGGGCTCCTTCGCCTAATGGACTGGATCGAGGCTCTTGCCGCCTATGACAAGGATGGCGACTACGGGGTCTTCGCCGACCTCTTGCAACAAGAAGGTTTTCCCGAAAATCGAGCGCAACAGCTCCGCAGGGCCGCGTTTTTCGAGCGGACTACCAACCCTGCCAAAGCCCGTCCGGTCTTGTCCGGCGTGTTTGCCGGCATCGAAAACCTGAACACGGCTATCGGCAGTCTGTTCCAACCCGAACTCTCGAAGCGCATTGACTGGTTTCGGCCTCCGCACCGGGACGCCTGGGAATTGGCGCTGGCCGATGCCTACTTGGAGAGAAGGGATTATCTGCGGACGGCGATTTACCTTCAGGAAGCGTTTATTTCCCGCAAGGTACGGGAGCAAAAGGGCGAGATGAACGATTTCGACACGCGGGATTCGGCCCGTCATCGGGCCAAGGACGATGAGCACTTCCGGAGACTGACTTATCTGCGCAATGCGATGGCTCACGGGATCAGGCCGGAGGACAGGCAAACCTTGGCGGCTGTGCAGGATGAAATCAGCCTGCGCAGCGCCCTGAAAGAGATTCGCAAGCAACTGTTTGGCAAATAAAAACAAGGAGAACACCGTGAACACCCTCACCGCGACCTACCGCATCGTCACCCCGATGTTCCTGGGCGACGCTGACCAGAAAGCCACGGAAATCCGCCCGCCTTCAGTAAAGGGCGCGTTGCGGTTCTGGTGGCGGGCGTTGAATTGGGGGAGGTTTCGGGCAAAGGCCAGCGATGACGCTGCCGCTTTGAGAAATCTGCATGAGATCGAAGCGGACTTGTTTGGCGCAGCGGCGGATGAGAAAAATGAAAAACGCGGACAAAGCCCGTTTTTCATTGAAGTTACTCATGGCATATACGAGAGGGAAACCGGATGGCCTCGGAACCAAACGCCTAGTGGTTATTTGGGATTGGGTTTATTTCCAATGAGGGAACATCAGCAAAGGGAAAGTTTCAAGGAAGAGCAAGATTTCACTATAACCCTGCGTTTCAGAGATGAAACCAATGATGAGAGGAAAAGACAGATACAAGACGCATTGATCGCATTAAATCTGTTTGGCGGATTGGGTAGCCGAGCCCGACGCGGATTCGGTTCGTTGGCGCTAACTCACCTGAATGGCGTTGCTTATGCCAGTAAGTCCAAACAGGACTATGCGCAACAAGTAAAGAATCTGCTCTCTGGTTATGAGCTGAGCCAATATTTGCCACCTTTTACTGCGTTCAGCAAACAAAGCTGTCTAGTTCTGTTCAATACCGACCGATCAGCCCGCGGTGCCCATATAAAGTTGGGTAACGCTTACCAACAATATCGTGGTCAACCAAGCAAATTACGCGGACGGATTAAAGCAGGCTTTGGTTTGCCTCTGGCTGGAGTCAGCCAAGAACGTCGCGCCAGCCCTCTCCTCATGCACATTCACCCGATAGGCGAGATGTTCCAAGCTACCGCACTGTATATGCCGGCGATATTTCACCCCAATTGGGAGAAAGTTCATATGTATGTGGTTGAAGATTTTTTGAATATCGGGGAAAGAATCGCGCTATGAGATACTTTCACTTCACCCTCGGTCCCGTACAAAGCTTCGTCGCCCAGGCCCGGCGTACCCGCGATTTTTGGGCCGGGTCGTTCCTGTTGTCCTATCTCGCCGGTGTGGCGATGCGCGAAGTGCGGGCGCAAGCCGGAAATGACGCCATCGTTTTTCCCAAGCCGGAAACAAGCTATTTGCATTGGATCAACGGCTCGCTGCGACAGGGAAAGGCCCCTCGGCACGGCGGCATTCCCAACCGGTTTCTCGCCAAGGTTCCCGACAATTTCAAACCCAGCCTGGTGGAAAAAGCCGTCAAGACCGCCTGGCGCCAACTGGCGGAGCTGGTTTGGAAAGAAGATTTCGGGGAGCGCTTTGGCGATACCGAGACCCGAAAAATCTGGAACCGCCAAATCGATGGATTCTGGGAAATCTCCTGGGCGATCGTCGATAAGGATACCGACACCAGCATACTCGACCGCCGCAAGAACTGGCGCAGTCACTATCCCCAGCCGGAACCTGGCCCAAAATGCATGATGATGGAAGGGATGCAGGAACTGTCCGGAGCGGAAAAACCGGGCCAGGGAAGGGAATTCTGGGACCAGTTGCGTTGGTCCAAAAAACCGCGCATCGCCACCGATCTCCGCGAAAACGAACGTCTGTGCGCAGTCGCCTACGTCAAGCGGCGCTTCGTCCACTACTTCCAGAACTTCGAGGCCGACATGCCTTCCGGCTGGAAAGCCCATGGCTGGCGCTTGCCGCGTCACGTGGATTCCGTCGTGTATTTGGCGGCGCGGCCCTGGCTGGATCAGGTTCAAGAGCTCGCGAAAGAAAAGCCCGCGCTCGAAGAGAAACTCCGGACCTTCTACAACGCAGCCCGCGTTCTGAGCGACGAAAGCGAAACCACGAACGAGTCCTATGACTGGAAATCCGTAGAAGAGCTGGCTTTCTTCGAAGCGGATTTGCGCAATCCCAGACTCTTTCCCGATCGGGAACGGGCCGAGCGCGCCATCAATGCCCTAACCGCCTTGCAAAAGGCCGACGACCTCGGTCCGCCGGCGCCCTACTACGCTCTGCTGCTGATGGACGGCGATTCTCTGGGCAAGCACATGAGCGACCGCAACAAACGCGAACTTATCAGTGAGGCGTTGAAGCGTTTTACCGAGAGAGTGCAAGAGATCGTCGAAACGGAGCATCAAGGTTTATTGATCTATGCCGGCGGCGACGATGTGCTGGCTTTGCTGACCGTGGAGGCCGCCTTGCCCTGTGCGAAAGAGTTGCGAAACGCCTATGACGCTGCGTTCAAAAACGCGTTCAAGGGCAAGGAGGAAGACCTCCATTTCCCAGCCACCATCTCCGCCGCCATCGAATATGCCCACTACCGTCTGCCGTTCACCAAGATTCTGGCCGACGCCCACTACCTTCTGGACGACGTCGCAAAAGACGGGCGCGGACGCGATGCGGTAGCGGCGCGGGTGTGGAAGCAAAGCGGCCTGCACCTGACCTGGGCGCAGCCGTGGGAGATCGCCTTACAGGACGGCGGAATGCTCGCTCTCGTGGACGCCTTGAAAACACGGGACATCCAATTTGCCGGCGGCTTCTTCTACCGGATGCGCGATCTGTTCGAACTATTGAACTCACCAGATGAGCAAGCTGAAAACCGGATCGGCACAGACGATATGGCCAAGCTGCTGGCCCATGAATACGCCCATTCCGGCATCCACGGCAACACTCTGAAACCGAAGGACGCGGAAACTCTAATCCGGCCATTGCTGGCTCAATGCCAGCCCATGCGCCGCAAGGCCGACGATCCAAAAAGCGTGAAGTTCGAACCGGACGTACCAGAACGCTATGAAGCCGACGCCGCCTTACTGGTGAGATTCATGGTAGCCCACAGCAGCAAAACATCACCGAACACGATCGGAACATGAGCACGAACGATTACACCACTTGGCGCCTACACGCGCTGGACACCTGGTTTTTCCGTGAGACGCGGCCGTTCGACACCATAGGCTCGCCGGAACTGTCCAGCCATTTCCCGCCGCCCGCGCCCACCGTAGCCGGAGCGATCAAGACCTTGGTCGGCGAGCAAGCAGGCATCGATTGGCGGGAGTTCAAGCCCAAAACAGCCCAAGACGAACCCCGCGACGAACGCTACGGCCGGCTCGGCGATCTGCATTTGCGCGGCCCGTTTCTTTGCCTCGACGATCGGTTGCTCTTTCCCGCGCCGCTGTTCCTGTTGGCGAAGAAAAAGAAGCCCGAAGCCGGAGAAGCCGGTGCCCCGGCGACCGACAAGAACCCCGAACTGTCACTGCACCGCTTGCGAATCGGTAAGCCGGTCGAAACCCACCTCGGCATCGTGCGCCTCCCGGAACTGCCGAAGAGCGAGAACGGTGACGAGGACAAAGGCTACAAACCGATGGAAAACGCCTGGCTTACGGCGACCGGTTTGAAAAAGGTGTTGGACGGTAACGTACCAAACTCCCAGGACATCTTTATGCCGGACCAGCTCTACGCGGCCGAATCCCGCCTCGGCATCGGCCGCGACAATCGAACCAAAACGGTACGGGCCGACGATGCCCTTCTCTACCAAACCCGCCATATCCGCCCGTACGACAACGTAAGTCTGGTCGTCGGCATCGAGGGACTTCCTCCCGATATCCAACCCAGTCCGGTGCGGCTGGGCGGCGAGGGGCGACTGGCTCTGATAGAAGCCGTGCCGGACGGGCTGAATTTACCCGAGAAACCCTCTCCCGACGGCGAAACCCACGGCTTGATCCTGATCCTTCTGACACCGGCCGATCTGGACAACGCCTGGCGGCTACCCAATTCCAAATCGGAGGCTCCCGCCGAACGCGACAGCGGCAAAGCCAAGCTTTGGCGTTGTGAAATCGATGGTGTGAAGCTGGTTGTCCACTCCGCCGTGATCGGCAAGCCGCTCCGGGAAGGCGGCTGGCATATGGCAGAGGGCAAACCGCGCCGCGTGGAAAGCCTTGTACCCGCCGGGTCGGCCTGGTACTGCACCGTCGAGAATATGGACTTGAAAGCGGCTATCGGCAAATTGCACGGCATTCAGGTCGGCGACGGCGAAAAACTCGGGCGCGGACTGATCGTCGTGGGACTGTGGCAGCGTAAGGAAGGCGCGGAAATCTGATTTTGATCGCCCTGCCTCTTCCACTTTTTTTCGGCAGGAGCAAGAACAACCATAAACATGGAGAAGAACAAGATGTACTCGACTAGCGCGATCTTGGGGTTATTGACCGAGACCAGCCTTCACGCCGGCGCCGGCCAGACGCTAGGCGTCATCGACCTGCCGATTCAACGCGAGGCGCACACACATTGGCCGTGCGTCTACGGCTCGGCTGTCAAGGGAGCGCTGAGGGCGCGAGCCGAAAGCGCGGAGCTACCGGACATCGATCTGATTTTCGGCCCTCCCCCTCCCAAAGCCGGCAAATCCATCGACCATGCCGGCGCGCTCTCGGTCGGCGACGCCCGGCTGTTGCTGCTGCCGGTACGCTCGCTGACCACCCATTTCCGCTGGGTCACGTGTCCCGCCGCCTTGCACCGGTTTCGGCGGGATCTGGCGCGGCTCGGCCTGGCTTCGGCATTCGGCGCATTCGACATCCCCGAACCGGCCGAAACCGAAACGCACCAGGCAACCGCCCTGGTCACAGAAGCCGCGAACGAGGGACATTTGTTCCTAGAGGAATACCGTTTCGAAACGCGCACCGCGGATTTGAGCGCCATTATCGCCGCCTTGGCCAAACTGCTGCCCGACAACATGGAAGACGACTTGAAAGCTCAACTGACGCTCATGTCCAACGACGCTTTTCGCCATCTCGCTGAATACGCCACCCCGGTCAACGCGCATGTGCGGCTGACCGACAAGAAAACCGTAGCCCCGCATACGCTCTGGTACGAGGAAACCCTGCCGCCGGAAACCTTGCTGTACGTCGCGCTTAATGCGGTGGCCGCCCGCGGAAGCGGTGCCGAACTCCAAGCAACGGACGTACTCGCGCGGATCGGGCAGGACCTGTTCGGCCAGCACCCGTATTTACAACTCGGCGGCAACGAAACCGTCGGCATGGGCTGGTGCCGGGTACGCTTCATCGACGGGGAGGGTTGAGCCATGAGAACCGTACAACAAGAGCGCGCCTCGTTTGCGCTGAAAAAGGTCAAGGAAATCGCCATCGAAAACCGGGAAGAGTTCAGGAAACTGGCGGAAAGTTTCCCGGCCATGATCCGCATGAACGGCCTCGGCCAGGCGGCGGCGTTTTATTTCAGCAAGCGGGAAAAGGAAAAAAACAAGGACGCGCGAGAAATGAACGCTTACGAGCGGCTGTATCTACTGCTGGGAGAATGGCTGACCAAGCCGGGCCAACCTTACGCAAGCTGTGAAAACCTGCTCCAAGGCATCACCCAACAGAATATGCACGCCTACCGACTTGCCCAAGCCGAAGCCCTACTGTTGCTGGACTGGGTGAAGAAATTCGCCAAGGCGTTCGCGGGGGAAGAAAACGTATGAATCTACCGCTGTACGAGAAGGTTCGGTCCGAACCACCCGAATTGGGAGTCAACGGCCATCGGGGCCTGTGGTTCGAGCGATTTTTCGATCAATACGATTCGTCTTGGAAAGTCCTGGAGGAAAAGAAGGACACCAAAGGCAAAAGGGAAGAAGAGCAAGGCAAAACCGCCTGGATTAAGAAAGTCACTGAAGGCTGCTGCGGCAACGGCAACGAGCTCGAGCGCCACGCGCTGCGCCTCGCCCAACGGCTGCAAGCGATCGGCGGTGAATGCCGCGGCTTTCGAACCGATTGGCACTTCGCCACAGGACTCGGAAACCCGCATCCGGTGAAAAACGGCTTCCTCTGGCACCCGACCCTGGGCGTGCCCTATCTCCCGGGCGCGACGGTCAAGGGCCTGGTGCGGGCCTGGGTGGAACAATGGGACCCGAGCCTTTCGCCTGAGGAAAAGCGGATTCGCTGCCTGACCTGGTTCGGCTCGGTTACCAAGAGTGAGGTTCCGGAACAGGCCGGAGAGCTGATCTTCTTCGACGCCCTGCCCATCGAGCCCCCTACACTGGCCCTGGACGTGATAACCCCGCATTACGGCAAATGGTACGAGCAGGGAGGCGAAATCCAAGATCCCGCCAATGAGCCGGAAAAAGTCCCCGCCGACTGGCACGACCCGGTGCCCGTGCCATTCTTGGTGGTCAAGAAAGCCGAATTCCTCTTCGCCATCGCCCCGCGCCGCAAAGCATTCATGGGTGAAGTTCAACCCGCGCTGGACGCTTTGGAAATGGCTCTGGAGTGGCTCGGTGCAGGTGCCAAAACGGCTGTGGGGTATGGACGGATGAAGCCCGCTCTCGATGTAAAGCAGAGAGTGGATGACTTGATACGGGAAGAGCAGGAAAAACGCCGCCGCCGTGAAGAAGAACTCGCCTTACGGGCTAGGCTCGCAAATTTGAGCCCGACGGCACAGTACTGGGAACACCGCATTCGGGACGCCAAGCTGGAATCCGACAAAAACGCCTTCAACCAACATGTCGAGGATTGGCTCAAGAGTTTGGAAGACGACCCTCAGCGCGATGCCATCGCACGCTTGGTCGAGATAACGCGCAAACACTACAAAGGTTTGCTCGAAAACCCGGAAAAAACCGAAGGCAAAAAACAAAAGCCGGCGTTCAGCGAACGGCAGCGCAGCATTGCCCGGCGCCTCAACGCTCTCAGGGGAGACTCCACATGAAGACGTACTGCCTTGAAGTCTCAGGCGACTTCGCCTGCTTTACGCGCCCGGAGATGAAAGTCGAGCGGGTGAGTTACGACGTAATGACGCCTTCCGCCGCCCGCGCGGTGTTCGAGGCTATTCTCTGGAAACCGGCCATCCGCTGGCATGTTCGCCGCATCGAGGTCCTGCGACCGATCCGCTGGATTTCGCTGCGCCGAAATGAAGTTGCCGGAGTGATTTCATACGCCAACGTAAAGAGCGCCATGAAAACGGGCAACGGTAACCTGGCGCAATTCATCGAGGACGAGCGCCAGCAGCGGGCTGGGCTGTTCCTACGCGACGTGGCTTACCGCCTTCACGCCGACCTGGAAATAAAACCGGACGCCGGCCCACAAAACCCGCCGATCAAGTTCCGGGAAATGTTCGAGCGCCGCGCCGGAAAAGGCCAATGCGTGAATCAACCCTATCTCGGCTGCCGGGAATTCGCCGCCCGTTTCCGATGGATACCCGACCCCGAGGCGGACCCCGTCGACCGCTCGCTCCTCGACGAGCGCAGCCGAACCGAGTTGGGGTTCGACCGGCCGCGCGATTTGGGCTACATGCTGTACGACCTGGATTTCACCGATCCGAACGATCCCAAGCCCCTGTTCTTCCGTGCCCAACTGAAAGACGGCTCGGTGAACGTCCCCGACCGCGAAAGCGAGGAGGTGCGGGGATGATTTTGGAGGCATTAAAGAATTACTACGATCGGAAGTCGGACGCCGAAGATGGCTCCATGCCCAAAGAAGGATGGATTAGACGCGGTGTTGATTACGTAGTGGTGCTGGACGCGGATGGAAACTGCCTAAATATCGAACTGGCCGGAAGAGTCGAAAAAGGCAAAATCATTCCAAGAGAAATGCTTGTTCCCGCCATCGGCAAACAGGCATTGAAACATACCAATAGCGGTAATGATGCCAACCTGCTCTGGGATAACGCCAGCTTCGTCTTCGGCACTGGGAAAAAGGGCGAACTAAAAATAGCAAGCTTTCTTTCCACATTGCGAAACTGGTTAGGCGAAATTCAAGATGAAGGCGTGGCGGCCATCGAGCGTTTCTGCTCGAAAGTACAAGGCGAACCAGAAATACTGGCTGGGTTGCTTGAACGGTATCAACTTAAAGAGGAATTCGAAAAGCGCGATCCAATCTTGGTATTCCGACTGATTTCCGATCTTGAAGCCATTCATGCCCGAAAAACTGTGCGGGACGCTTATGAGCAAAAAAGACTGGAAAACCATTCAAAGGCTTCGCTTAGAGGAACATGCCTGATCACTGGCCAAGAAGATACCCCGCTTGCTCCGAATGAGACGGTAATTAAAGGCGTCTGGGGCGGTCAGCCGTCGGGCTGCAACATTGTTTCTTTCAATGCGCGCGCTTTCGAATCATACGGAAAACGCAACCGCAACGGCGAAAATGCCCCGATT
This sequence comes from Methylocaldum szegediense, assembly GCF_949769195.1. Classification (NCBI taxonomy): domain Bacteria; kingdom Pseudomonadati; phylum Pseudomonadota; class Gammaproteobacteria; order Methylococcales; family Methylococcaceae; genus Methylocaldum; species Methylocaldum szegediense. The sequence continues at coordinate 4,673,095 of NZ_OX458333.1, read as the reverse complement.
AGCATTACTGCATCTTTTGCTTATACGACAGCCCTAAACCATCTGCTTTCGACCGAGCGCCAGCGCGTCCAGGTCGGCGATGCGTCCACCGTGTTCTGGGCGGAACAGCCTCACGATCTGGAAACCTTGACGGCGGACTTGTTCGGCGAACCGCCCAAGGACGAACCCGACTGCGGCACCGACGCTCTGAGAGCGCTCTACCGATCCGTCGAATCCGGCCAATTCGCGACGGGCGATGCCGACACCCGCTTTCACGTCTTGGGCCTCGCGCCCAACACCGCCCGTATCAGCATCCGCTTTTGGGAAACCGCTCCAGCCTACGAGCTGGCCCGGCGGCTCAAGCGCCATTTCGATGACCTCAAGATCGTGCGGGCTCCTAACGATCCCGAACATCTGTCGCTGTTTCGCCTGCTGACATCCATCGCCGTCCAGGGCAAGGCCGACAACATCCCGCCCAATCTCGGCGGCGACATCATGCGCGCGATTCTCGAAGACTTGCCCTACCCGGCCACGCTGCTCAACGCCGCCGTGCAGCGCTGCCGGGCAGAACACAAAGTGACCTATCCCCGTGCGGCGGCGTTGAAAGCCTGGCTGAACCGGGAAATTCGCAGAACCAACCGAAACGCATCTGAACCAGAGAAGGAGTTTGAAGTCATGCTCGATACCGGCAACCCGAGCCCTGCCTATCGCCTCGGCCGTCTGTTCGCCACCCTGGAAAAAATTCAGGAAGAGGCTAGCCCCAGCCTCAATGCCACGATTCGAGACCGCTATTACGGCGCCGCGTCCAGTACGCCGGTGGCGGTGTTCACCACACTGCTGCGCTTGAAAAACCACCATTTGGGCAAGCTGCCACGAGGCCGCGCGGTGCAAATGGAAAAACTGATCGGCGAAATCATGGACGGTCTCACCGATTTCCCGCGCATTCTCGCCCTGCCCGACCAAGGCCGCTTCGCCCTCGGCTACTACCACCAGCGCCGGTCCTTTTTCACGAAACACGACGATCAGCCCACCGAAATATAAGGAGAAAGACCCATGAGCCTGAATAAGCGCTACGACTTTGTACTACTGTTCGACGTCAAGGACGGTAACCCCAACGGCGACCCGGACGCCGGCAATCTGCCGCGCCTCGATGCCGAGACTGGACAAGGGCTGGTCACCGATGTAGCGATCAAAAGAAAGATTCGGAATTATGTTGCTCTAGTGAAGGGAGACAAACCTCCCTTTGACATTTACGTCAAAGAAAAAGCAGTTTTAGGTAGAGCGCATAAAGAAGCATTTACCGACTTGGGGATTTCCTTGGGCGAGGCATCAAGCGTCTTGATTCCTGAAAATCTTCGTGCAGCTTTTGACGATTTCACATTGCCGGAAGGATTAGAAATTGCAGATGACGATGAAGACCGTCCAAATCTGATCGTGGCGGCTGACGCAGACGTAAAAGCTATCAAATCAGCAATTAAAGATGCCAAACCTTCAAAGGAATTGAGGTCTTTTCTCGAAAGCTGCCTCAAAGGCGTTAAGGCGCGCAAACCCAAAGCCGAAGAAGTTAGTAAAGGTAGAGAATGGATGTGTCAGCGTTTTTTTGACATTCGCACATTTGGCGCCGTTATGTCATTGAAATCCGCCCCAAACTGCGGCCAGGTGCGCGGACCGGTACAGCTGACTTTCGCCCGCTCGGTCGATCCCATCATCGCCCAGGAACATTCCATCACCCGCATGGCGGTCGCCACCGAAGCGGAAGCAGAAAAGCAGGATGGCGACAACCGCACCATGGGCCGCAAACATACCGTGCCCTATGGCCTATATGTTGCTCACGGCTTCGTCTCGGCCTTTCTCGCGCAGCAAACCGGCTTCTCCGAGGATGACCTGGAATTGCTCTGGCAAGCCCTGGAGAACATGTTCGAGCATGACCGATCCGCGGCCCGCGGCGAGATGGCGACGCGCGGCCTGTATGTGTTCGAGCATGAGTCCGAACTAGGCAACGCCCATGCGCACAGTCTGTTCGAGCGCATCCGTCCGCAGCTCGGGGACGGCGTTACCGTGCCGCGCAGCTTCGCGGATTACCGGGTGACGGTCGACGAAACGGGTCTGCCGAACGGCGTGAAACTCATCCGGCGGGTGGGCTGAAGGCCTGTCCGTTACCGCTCGTCGTGGACCGGTAAAGCGCCACCCGATGTTATCCATCGAGCGGCGAGAAGACGTTCTCGCGATACATCGGGACGAACCCACAAGGTGTCGTCGTGACCGCGAGGGCGAAAACGATCGAGCGGTAACAGCCCGTCGGCCGATTCCCCTTACCGACAGAAAGGACAGCCATGCCGGAATCCGATGAATTGATCGCCATTTCCGCTCTTCAGCACTACAGCTATTGCCCGCGCCAATGCGCGCTCATCTACCAGGAACAGACATTCACCGAGAACGTCTTCACCGTTCGTGGACGGTTGGTTCACGAACGGGTAGACGAACCGGAGACGCGGATCGAAGGCGATCGCGAAATCCAAACCTCGGTTCCCCTGGTAAGCGAACGCCTGCGACTGATCGGCAAATCGGACGTGGTGGAGATCCTGCCCGACGGTTCCTTGCGGCCGGTGGAATACAAACACGGTCCAAGGCGCCGTCGCGAACACGACGACATCCAGGTCGCGGCACAGGCTATCTGCCTGGAAGAAATGACCGGCAAGCAGATTGCCGAAGGCGTCATCTATCACTACAGCTCGCGGCGCCGACGAATCGTCTCCATCACGCCCGAACTGCGCGCGAAGGTCGAAGACATCACGAAGTCCGTCCGCGACCTCCTCCGGTCCGGAGTAATGCCCCCACCCGCCGACGACCCGGCGCTTTGCCGCGGCTGCTCGCTGAAAGAAGCCTGCCAGCCGGAACTGGTCAACTCCGCTCTTCGAATTCGAGAACTCGCGGAAACGTTATTCGAACCGGACGATATGGAGCTCGCCGAATGATACGGATAGCCAATCGAACCAGAATCCGACCTACCCGTTTATCGGCATCACGGTACCGCTGGAGGAACCGGTCTTTCTCACCTCCTTTCCACGAAGAGCCTATCCCAATAGGCCGTTCGCCCTGAGCGTAGCGCCAGCAAAGTCGAAGGGCCTGTCCTGAGCTCCGCCGAAGGGTTTCTTAAGCCTATTGGGATAGGCTCTAAAAACCTCACGACGTAAATCCAAGTCTTGCCCGTACAAGAAACGAAAACACACCGGGGGAATCCACGCCATGACCGTCCTGCTCAACACCCTTTACGTCACTACGCCGGATGCGTACTTGCGGCTCGAAGGCGAAACCGTCTGCGTGATGATCGAAGAGGAGAAGCGGCTCCAGGTTCCGCTGCATCATCTGGGCGCCTTCGTGCTGTTCGACCATGTCATGTTGAGCCCGGCGCTACTCGGAAGATGCGCCGAAGACGGCCGCTCCATCGTTTGGTTGGATCGGGCCGGACGCTTCAAAGCGCGGCTGGAAGGGCCGGTAAGCGGCAACGTACTGCTGCGTCAGGCCCAGTATCGTGCGGCCGACGATACCTCCCAGACACTCTCGATCGCCCGCGCTACCGTTGCGGGCAAATTGCGCAACAGCCGCCAGGTGCTTATGCGCGGTGCTCGAGAAACCGACGACTCAACGGAACGGGACAAGCTGGTTCAAGCGGCGCGCCTCATCGCCAACCAAATCCGCAAGATCCCGCAAGCCGACAATCTGGACACGCTGCGAGGACTCGAAGGCGATTCCGCCCGCGTGTATTTCGACGCCCTGCCCTATCTCGTGAAGCCGTCGCTGCGCGCGGTCTTCCCATTTTCCACACGAAACCGCCGACCTCCGCGCGACCGCTTCAATGCGCTGATTTCGTTTCTCTATGCGCTGAAGCTGGCCGATTGCCGGTCGGCGCTGGAAACCGTCGGCCTCGATCCGCAGCTGGGATTCCTGCACGCGGTCCGGCCGGGCCGCCCGGCCTTGGCGCTTGATCTCCTGGAGGAATTCCGCGCGCCCATCTGCGACCGGCTCGCCCTGACCCTGATCAACCGCGGCCAAATCCAGGCCAAAGATTTCGATGAACGCGAGGGTGGCGCGGTACTGCTCAACGACAGCGGCCGAAAAACGGTGATCGCCGCGTATCAGACCCGGAAACAGGAAACCTTGAAGCATCCGGTGCTAGACACCGAAGTCTCCGTCGGCCTCCTGGCGCAATTGCAGGCAAGGCTTCTGGCCCGCTTCCTGCGCGGCGATATTCCAAATTACCTACCCTTCCTGAATCGCTGAGGTCAACATGTTGGTTCTGGTCAGTTACGACGTCTCGACGGAAACTTCCGATGGCCGCCGAAGGCTTCGGCGCGTCGCCAAAATCTGCCTTAATTACGGGCAGCGCGTGCAGAAATCGGTGTTCGAGTGCAAAGTCGAACCGATGCAGCTCGAAACCCTAAAGAACGATTTACTCGATATCATCAATGAGGAGGAAGACAGCTTGCGGATTTACCGGATCGTGGAACCCTTGGAGAAAAACGTCATAGAATTCGGCAAATTCAAGGCGGTCGATTTCGAGGACACCTTGATCGTATGAACATCCTGCCGATGCGCGAACCTAGAGTGGCGGGAAAATGCCGGGACATTCGCGCAGTACATAAGCGTATGATTTTATTTGACTTCGTCACCAACGATCGCCTGTCTCGCCCATCTCCGACACTCCTTCGTCACCGGCTCGCGCTTCTCTCCTATTTTTTCTTGATTTATTCTTGCTTTGCCGAAAGGCTGTAACTCCCGGCTTAATAACCGGGAGTGGATTGAAACCCGCAAGAAGAAGCCGCTCGTCGCTAACAGCTGCTGTAACTCCCGGCTTAATAACCGGGAGTGGATTGAAACATGTCGTGCTACTACCCGTGCAAGGTCCCGGCGACGGTAACTCCCGGCTTAATAACCGGGAGTGGATTGAAACTGACCGAAGAGATGAGTGAGGCATGGGGTATTGCTGGTAACTCCCGGCTTAATAACCGGGAGTGGATTGAAACATTTAGCGCACTCGGAGCCAGCGTTTTACTGGCAAGTAACTCCCGGCTTAATAACCGGGAGTGGATTGAAACAAGGCCACCCTGAGCAACCGCTTGTAACGCGCGACGTAACTCCCGGCTTAATAACCGGGAGTGGATTGAAACACGGCTGGGGGGATATGGGTCGCCGCGGCGCCCGGGTAACTCCCGGCTTAATAACCGGGAGTGGATTGAAACTCGTGCGCCAGATAGAGTTGATACTCCTCCATGGTCTCGGTAACTCCCGGCTTAATAACCGGGAGTGGATTGAAACATTGCCCGAATGAAAGCGGAGCTGCCGGAGAACGAAGTAACTCCCGGCTTAATAACCGGGAGTGGATTGAAACATCGCTGCCCTAGTCGCTTGCGTCTTGGTCCTGTTGGTAACTCCCGGCTTAATAACCGGGAGTGGATTGAAACGGCGCCAGCAGGTCGCCGATCAGCGGAGTCTTTTTCGTAACTCCCGGCTTAATAACCGGGAGTGGATTGAAACTGGACAGATCGCTTTATTCAACAACACTTCTCAAAGTAACTCCCGGCTTAATAACCGGGAGTGGATTGAAACATCTTCCTCCTGACGCCGACCCAGTTGAAGCGGGCGTAACTCCCGGCTTAATAACCGGGAGTGGATTGAAACTAATCAAAAACCGGCCGATAGACCCGCCAGCGTAAGGTAACTCCCGGCTTAATAACCGGGAGTGGATTGAAACACCTTGACCATAACCCCAACCCCATAGGTGCACCAGTAACTCCCGGCTTAATAACCGGGAGTGGATTGAAACCTGAAATGTCACCGGCTGCGATAGGGTCAACACTGGTAACTCCCGGCTTAATAACCGGGAGTGGATTGAAACCCTCTCCCCCCTTAAAAAGGGGAGTATCCAGACGGGTAACTCCCGGCTTAATAACCGGGAGTGGATTGAAACGTAAACCATGGTTGCCTCCAAAATTACAGCTAACAAGTAACTCCCGGCTTAATAACCGGGAGTGGATTGAAACTGGACGATTATGTCGCGATCAAGCGCGGCGAGAAAGTAACTCCCGGCTTAATAACCGGGAGTGGATTGAAACTCCGCGAAAGGCCCGTCGTTCAGGGCGGCAAAGAGTAACTCCCGGCTTAATAACCGGGAGTGGATTGAAACGATCATCGCAGGGGCCCAGGAGTAACCGGCCTCAACGTAACTCCCGGCTTAATAACCGGGAGTGGATTGAAACTGGCCCTTCGGAACGATCAGGTGGAGCCGCTCCTCGTAACTCCCGGCTTAATAACCGGGAGTGGATTGAAACTGATCAGTATCAGTAGTTGAGCGCGGCGTCTTCCACGTAACTCCCGGCTTAATAACCGGGAGTGGATTGAAACTCGATGGGCTGGCCGTTGTCGTTGTAGCCCACGAGTAACTCCCGGCTTAATAACCGGGAGTGGATTGAAACCTCCGGGGTGAGGCGGGTACAGCGGCCACAGCGACCGTAACTCCCGGCTTAATAACCGGGAGTGGATTGAAACAATGCAACATCTTCGGTCTGAACCGCACCAGGCGTAGGTAACTCCCGGCTTAATAACCGGGAGTGGATTGAAACTCGACGGAAACGCGGTCAAGTATCTCGCTAGGTGGGTAACTCCCGGCTTAATAACCGGGAGTGGATTGAAACCTGAAAGGAGAGAAATAATGATCAACCTGACTCCGTAACTCCCGGCTTAATAACCGGGAGTGGATTGAAACATCCCATGTCGGAATCGATGAACAAAAGGTCGGTGTAACTCCCGGCTTAATAACCGGGAGTGGATTGAAACGTATGTGCCGCGATCAGGATCCGAGGTGCGGCAGTGTAACTCCCGGCTTAATAACCGGGAGTGGATTGAAACTTCAACCATGTTCGAGCGAATCCGGATGTCGGCATGTAACTCCCGGCTTAATAACCGGGAGTGGATTGAAACCTTGGTTGCCGTGCCGACCGTGCCGACCGTGTGGCGGTAACTCCCGGCTTAATAACCGGGAGTGGATTGAAACTCTGACAATCGCGGTATGCAGCCTTGGTTTTCTGACGTAACTCCCGGCTTAATAACCGGGAGTGGATTGAAACTGGCTATAAGCCGTCGCCGAACTGCCGATGAACGTGTAACTCCCGGCTTAATAACCGGGAGTGGATTGAAACCGGCGTTACCTGCTCCAATGCGGCCAAATCCAACACGTAACTCCCGGCTTAATAACCGGGAGTGGATTGAAACCGGGGTCGAACTGCCGGACTCGTAGAATTCCAGCGGTAACTCCCGGCTTAATAACCGGGAGTGGATTGAAACATGCTTTTCCTGTAGATCAGAACGGAATGTCGTCGTAACTCCCGGCTTAATAACCGGGAGTGGATTGAAACCGGGTTGACGCCGGAGTCGTCGTCTTCCTGCAATTGTAACTCCCGGCTTAATAACCGGGAGTGGATTGAAACCGCCACGTTGACGCCCTTGACCGGCAATCCCAATGTAACTCCCGGCTTAATAACCGGGAGTGGATTGAAACTAGGTATCCCAAGATCGGCAAACGTCAGCAACCAGGGTAACTCCCGGCTTAATAACCGGGAGTGGATTGAAACCGCTTGGCATGCGGATCGCCTGCGCGACGCGCGTGTAACTCCCGGCTTAATAACCGGGAGTGGATTGAAACGCCCATGCGCCCGATGCTGCGCCAGTGCTCGTTGCGTAACTCCCGGCTTAATAACCGGGAGTGGATTGAAACTCGTTCGACGGCGCACCTAGGCTGGCGTTGTACAGTAACTCCCGGCTTAATAACCGGGAGTGGATTGAAACTTCGCAAAAGAGCTGTCATATTGACGGTTCACGGTACGTAACTCCCGGCTTAATAACCGGGAGTGGATTGAAACGAATCCATGGGCGCATCCTGGGCGACGAAAGAGCGTAACTCCCGGCTTAATAACCGGGAGTGGATTGAAACTTGCTCTCGACTTTAATGGCTGCAAAGCGTAGGTCGTAACTCCCGGCTTAATAACCGGGAGTGGATTGAAACGGCCACGTAGACATGAACCCGGCCCACATCATCCGGTAACTCCCGGCTTAATAACCGGGAGTGGATTGAAACTTTTCCTATACAAATAGCTAACGGTGCGACAGTTAAGTAACTCCCGGCTTAATAACCGGGAGTGGATTGAAACGGGCCGGTTTCGACCGTTGCGTTAAGATCGCGGGGTAACTCCCGGCTTAATAACCGGGAGTGGATTGAAACGCCCCGCTACAGGCCGAGATCGAGGCGCTGCGGGCGGTAACTCCCGGCTTAATAACCGGGAGTGGATTGAAACGCCCCGCTACAGGCCGAGATCGAGGCGCTGCGGGCGGTAACTCCCGGCTTAATAACCGGGAGTGGATTGAAACGTTAATGGGGTCCTAGAGGCAACAGCAACAAAGACGTAACTCCCGGCTTAATAACCGGGAGTGGATTGAAACACGCGGAGTGAACATCAACGGGAAAGGCTCGACCGGTAACTCCCGGCTTAATAACCGGGAGTGGATTGAAACCACACATCGCCCACCGCGATACGGTGGCCCGTGAGCGGTAACTCCCGGCTTAATAACCGGGAGTGGATTGAAACCTGCCAACGAGGAGCTGGTCGGTGGAGAGTACCATGGTAACTCCCGGCTTAATAACCGGGAGTGGATTGAAACATCATGCCGGTGATGTAGCAATAATCGACCGTGAGTAACTCCCGGCTTAATAACCGGGAGTGGATTGAAACTCCGCCCGGGCCATTTCCTGGTACGGGATCGGATGTAACTCCCGGCTTAATAACCGGGAGTGGATTGAAACCTGAGAATAAACGGGAGGTCGCTTGAAACTATCCGTAACTCCCGGCTTAATAACCGGGAGTGGATTGAAACGGCTGTGTCGTACTCCGCTTGCGCTTGCGCCAGTTGTAACTCCCGGCTTAATAACCGGGAGTGGATTGAAACCAGGTATAGCCCGTGATAGGGTCCACGGGGGACCGTAACTCCCGGCTTAATAACCGGGAGTGGATTGAAACCGCGCATTGCGATCATTTCAAGCGCGGCACAACATGTAACTCCCGGCTTAATAACCGGGAGTGGATTGAAACCCGAAACGCCCATTGCAGCCGCGACGGTCGATAGACCGTAACTCCCGGCTTAATAACCGGGAGTGGATTGAAACGTGTTGAACAGCCCGAGGATTTCGTCGCGGGCGCGTAACTCCCGGCTTAATAACCGGGAGTGGATTGAAACTCCTGGCCCAGCGCGTCCTCGATGCGGTTCTGTGCGGTAACTCCCGGCTTAATAACCGGGAGTGGATTGAAACGCTCCCGGTCGGTCCCTGTGTCCGGGGTGAAATCAGTAACTCCCGGCTTAATAACCGGGAGTGGATTGAAACCTTTCAACTCACTCGAATGGAGCTCATGAATATGGGTAACTCCCGGCTTAATAACCGGGAGTGGATTGAAACGTTGTAGCACTGGAGCGAGTAGGGGCTCACCATGATGTAACTCCCGGCTTAATAACCGGGAGTGGATTGAAACGGATGGTCGTTGGACTCTTGAATTTACCTATGTTGGTAACTCCCGGCTTAATAACCGGGAGTGGATTGAAACGAATAGGTGATCCGTGGGCGTGTAGGCCATAGAGGTAACTCCCGGCTTAATAACCGGGAGTGGATTGAAACGAATAGGTGATCCGTGGGCGTGTAGGCCATAGAGGTAACTCCCGGCTTAATAACCGGGAGTGGATTGAAACTGCTTCGGTAGCAAGATCGTCAACGACGAGTTGCGTAACTCCCGGCTTAATAACCGGGAGTGGATTGAAACCAACAAGGTTTTGCCGATGTCGCGCCGTGCCATGGTAACTCCCGGCTTAATAACCGGGAGTGGATTGAAACAAATTCAACTTATGATGGTAGGTTTGCGAACCCAGCGTAACTCCCGGCTTAATAACCGGGAGTGGATTGAAACCAATCAATACTTATCTGTCCCTTAGCTGATATCTGTAACTCCCGGCTTAATAACCGGGAGTGGATTGAAACGTCAGAAATTTGTAAAGTCGCAGAGTATGAATTCGGTAACTCCCGGCTTAATAACCGGGAGTGGATTGAAACGACTAATTCTTTTCCCTTGGCTGTTAATTCGATAGTAACTCCCGGCTTAATAACCGGGAGTGGATTGAAACTTGATTACCTCCTGCTGGACAAACGCATAGGTCAATTGGTAACTCCCGGCTTAATAACCGGGAGTGGATTGAAACAAAGCATGAAAGCGGTCATCGTTCACACCCGGAACCGTAACTCCCGGCTTAATAACCGGGAGTGGATTGAAACATCCGGCTCGACGCGCATGGACAACTCCGCGCCGTGTAACTCCCGGCTTAATAACCGGGAGTGGATTGAAACAACGATGACGCTGTCCGCGGTCCGCTCGGACGCCATGTAACTCCCGGCTTAATAACCGGGAGTGGATTGAAACCGGTATGACCCGCCGAGCATGGAGGACAACCGCCCCGTAACTCCCGGCTTAATAACCGGGAGTGGATTGAAACATCCAGCAGAACGCGGTCAATTTCCCGCTTACCGGGTAACTCCCGGCTTAATAACCGGGAGTGGATTGAAACATAACGCCCGAAGCGGGAGCGCAGCGCCGGATAGACGTAACTCCCGGCTTAATAACCGGGAGTGGATTGAAACGGGCTCGGAATGACGGCGTTCAACAGGGCGCCGCGTAACTCCCGGCTTAATAACCGGGAGTGGATTGAAACGAAACGTCTATTTGCACGTTGACGGTCATCGGGTCGAGCGTAACTCCCGGCTTAATAACCGGGAGTGGATTGAAACCGTCCATCACCGACGAGCAGATAGACGACCTCGTGTAACTCCCGGCTTAATAACCGGGAGTGGATTGAAACTGCGCCAATCCGGATGGGGTCACATTGAGTTCTACGTAACTCCCGGCTTAATAACCGGGAGTGGATTGAAACGTCTTCTTCCCTATCCAATGCTTCAGCAATCTGAAGTAACTCCCGGCTTAATAACCGGGAGTGGATTGAAACTAAGTACTCAGCAGCAGCAGGGTCCAACTTGCGGAGTAACTCCCGGCTTAATAACCGGGAGTGGATTGAAACACAAGCATTAAGGTTGTTAGCCATAGAGAATTCTATGTAACTCCCGGCTTAATAACCGGGAGTGGATTGAAACCTCGATCTCCCGTCCGAGGCCTTCATGCCTTCCGTAACTCCCGGCTTAATAACCGGGAGTGGATTGAAACATACACGTGCACGTGCTTACACGACAGATCCTTAACGTAACTCCCGGCTTAATAACCGGGAGTGGATTGAAACCATGCTGGACGCGCAGTTGCGGGCAATGGATCGTGTAACTCCCGGCTTAATAACCGGGAGTGGATTGAAACTATGAGGCCTGGGCCAACGCTTGCCGATTGGCCAAGCGTAACTCCCGGCTTAATAACCGGGAGTGGATTGAAACCTAGCACCCGGAAGCATTCCGAAAACCCACGACGCAGTAACTCCCGGCTTAATAACCGGGAGTGGATTGAAACATCATCAACCGCAACAATTTCACGGTCACCAATACGTAACTCCCGGCTTAATAACCGGGAGTGGATTGAAACGCCACGTGGCAGGGGTGCGGGGCTACGGGCCTGCGTAACTCCCGGCTTAATAACCGGGAGTGGATTGAAACTTTGTTGCTTATTTGTCTTGGGCCAAGCGAAGCGCGGGTAACTCCCGGCTTAATAACCGGGAGTGGATTGAAACCGGCGATGACGGCTCGGGGGAATCGAAAAACCTATGGTAACTCCCGGCTTAATAACCGGGAGTGGATTGAAACTCATCAAGAGCTACGACGCAACCGCAGCGGTTAACCGTAACTCCCGGCTTAATAACCGGGAGTGGATTGAAACTTTTTGAGCAGCATCAATAAGGCCGAATGCTGCCGGTAACTCCCGGCTTAATAACCGGGAGTGGATTGAAACAGGCTTGTTATCGTCGCCTGGTATTCGTTCGTGCGTAACTCCCGGCTTAATAACCGGGAGTGGATTGAAACCCGTCCTACCATCTATTTGCGCCGGACAGCAAAACGTAACTCCCGGCTTAATAACCGGGAGTGGATTGAAACTTTAACCTCCGCGAACTACAGCCCGCCGGGGATCGTAACTCCCGGCTTAATAACCGGGAGTGGATTGAAACCGACGGAATCGGAAGCTTGGCCAATCGGCAAGCATGTAACTCCCGGCTTAATAACCGGGAGTGGATTGAAACTTGTGGCCCTTGACATCGCGGACCGGGCACGCAAGAGTAACTCCCGGCTTAATAACCGGGAGTGGATTGAAACGTTGAACATGCTGGCGGTGCATCGTCAGTTCGCGGGTAACTCCCGGCTTAATAACCGGGAGTGGATTGAAACAACCCAAGATTCGCCCCCCCGGCCGGCGGCAGCGGGTAACTCCCGGCTTAATAACCGGGAGTGGATTGAAACATTGCCAATATTACCAAGAGGCGCCCCCCCGGCCGTAACTCCCGGCTTAATAACCGGGAGTGGATTGAAACGGAGCGATGTACGCCACGAAGCCATCTTCGAGCACGTAACTCCCGGCTTAATAACCGGGAGTGGATTGAAACAAGCCGGTGCGAGGTAAAACGCGTGGAGGGGGTGGAGTAACTCCCGGCTTAATAACCGGGAGTGGATTGAAACCGGATTGGATTCGCTATGCCGATCGGCGTAAATGAGTAACTCCCGGCTTAATAACCGGGAGTGGATTGAAACTTTTTTGAGCCCCTAGGGAGACACCACAGGCTTAGTAACTCCCGGCTTAATAACCGGGAGTGGATTGAAACATGAAGCTGAGGGGAAAAGAATGAACTTTTATAAGACGTAACTCCCGGCTTAATAACCGGGAGTGGATTGAAACCCCCCGGTGGGGGACCCTGGATGACTGGCTGGCACGAGTAACTCCCGGCTTAATAACCGGGAGTGGATTGAAACTTTTTGAGCCCCTAGAGAGACACCACAGGCTTATCGTAACTCCCGGCTTAATAACCGGGAGTGGATTGAAACAGGTTATGCCCGTCCGTGGGCGGTGGTTTGGTTAGGTAACTCCCGGCTTAATAACCGGGAGTGGATTGAAACTGGTTGTCGGTCGAATATTCGATGACATAGTGGTCGGTAACTCCCGGCTTAATAACCGGGAGTGGATTGAAACAAACGCGGCTAGCCGGCGCCCGGCCCGATCCGGACGTAACTCCCGGCTTAATAACCGGGAGTGGATTGAAACTTTGAGCCTTCTTAGGTCCAACTCCAGGACACCCGTAACTCCCGGCTTAATAACCGGGAGTGGATTGAAACCAAATAGCCTGAATAATCTCTCCACCTCTTCCAGCGTAACTCCCGGCTTAATAACCGGGAGTGGATTGAAACATGAAGGCTATGAGAGGAAACGAATGAGCAGATTTGTAACTCCCGGCTTAATAACCGGGAGTGGATTGAAACTGAAAACTATCGCGATCAAAGATCATCGTATCATGCAGTAACTCCCGGCTTAATAACCGGGAGTGGATTGAAACAAATATTTGTCGGCTGTTACAGGATTAGGCGTCTAGTAACTCCCGGCTTAATAACCGGGAGTGGATTGAAACTTTAGTTCCTTTATTACGAACAACGTACTTAATAAGTAACTCCCGGCTTAATAACCGGGAGTGGATTGAAACCGGCCATGCTGGACGCGCAAGCGAAAGCGATGACGTAACTCCCGGCTTAATAACCGGGAGTGGATTGAAACAAAGCTCCTAAATAAATGCCCTTACGGGCCTGGTGTAACTCCCGGCTTAATAACCGGGAGTGGATTGAAACTGCGTAGCGCTGGCAGCTGTGGTGTGCGGTGCGGTGTAACTCCCGGCTTAATAACCGGGAGTGGATTGAAACAAAGCCAAGCTGTGATCTACTACAACGCCGGGTGGTAACTCCCGGCTTAATAACCGGGAGTGGATTGAAACAGGCTGGTGGCATTCGACCCGCCGCATATCAAGCGCGTAACTCCCGGCTTAATAACCGGGAGTGGATTGAAACATAAATAGAACTAAAAGGTACACATGAGGTAAATCGTAACTCCCGGCTTAATAACCGGGAGTGGATTGAAACATGGGAACCGACATCGTACGGAGTGGAAAAAGGCGTAACTCCCGGCTTAATAACCGGGAGTGGATTGAAACATGCTAGGCTTGGTTGCACTACAGTGTACAACTAGGGTAACTCCCGGCTTAATAACCGGGAGTGGATTGAAACGATATAATCCGATACGCGCTCGATGCCGATGAAGCGCCGTAACTCCCGGCTTAATAACCGGGAGTGGATTGAAACCTGATTAGCAGTATGTATGTCTCCATCTAAAAGAAGTAACTCCCGGCTTAATAACCGGGAGTGGATTGAAACTCCTTGATGTCTGAATAGATTAAGCGAGATAGGACGTAACTCCCGGCTTAATAACCGGGAGTGGATTGAAACTGGTAGATCATCGTGTCATGCAGTTTGAACCCGCAAGTAACTCCCGGCTTAATAACCGGGAGTGGATTGAAACCTGGTCAAGTGATTCTGCACATCACCGGAAAGACGTAACTCCCGGCTTAATAACCGGGAGTGGATTGAAACGAAGAACGTGGTTGGATGGATGCCTTTGATGCCGGTAACTCCCGGCTTAATAACCGGGAGTGGATTGAAACCGCGGGGTTGAGGTTCCCGAGGAACTGACTGATGAGTAACTCCCGGCTTAATAACCGGGAGTGGATTGAAACCTCTCCAAGGCAAACACATAGTTACTTCGCTGCTGTAACTCCCGGCTTAATAACCGGGAGTGGATTGAAACCCCGCTATCACTATCCTTAATAGCTAAGCAATGGACGTAACTCCCGGCTTAATAACCGGGAGTGGATTGAAACTCTGTCGCCCTTGACGGATAAGCGTTGGAGAAAACGTAACTCCCGGCTTAATAACCGGGAGTGGATTGAAACGATTTTCATGGTTTTTAGCCCGCAAAATCCACCCGTAACTCCCGGCTTAATAACCGGGAGTGGATTGAAACGTTCGAAGTGGCTGGGCAAGCCAAGGTGCTTGCTCGTAACTCCCGGCTTAATAACCGGGAGTGGATTGAAACGAGATTCAGGCCGCAGTCTACGGCCAGGCACATCCAACGTAACTCCCGGCTTAATAACCGGGAGTGGATTGAAACCCGGACGGATGCCGATCCAGCCCTCGATCAGGTCGTAACTCCCGGCTTAATAACCGGGAGTGGATTGAAACCCACGTGCGTGGGGAACAGATCCCTTGTCTCAATGTAACTCCCGGCTTAATAACCGGGAGTGGATTGAAACCGAGATCGGCCTCGGCTCCCTCAATGTGTCGCCCCGTAACTCCCGGCTTAATAACCGGGAGTGGATTGAAACTCCTTCAATAAATTCACTGGAAGACATGCTGTCGGTAACTCCCGGCTTAATAACCGGGAGTGGATTGAAACGTCATACTTAAGCTTAAAGGTTTCCCCTGTAGCTGTAACTCCCGGCTTAATAACCGGGAGTGGATTGAAACCAGCCGGAGGCGCGCCTCGATCTCGGCCAATGCCGTAACTCCCGGCTTAATAACCGGGAGTGGATTGAAACACCCCGAAGACGCGGAACACGATGTCCACAAGGCCGGTAACTCCCGGCTTAATAACCGGGAGTGGATTGAAACGAAGTATTGCCTCCGTTAGTGTTATTACTCATGGTGTAACTCCCGGCTTAATAACCGGGAGTGGATTGAAACGGGTCGCCCGGGACGATCCCGGCGTCACGCTCGCGGTAACTCCCGGCTTAATAACCGGGAGTGGATTGAAACTGACCGGGACCGTAGGGGTTCGTGGTCGCCCGGTAGTAACTCCCGGCTTAATAACCGGGAGTGGATTGAAACGTTGAGCAATTCATCGAGCCGCGGGAGGATTGATTAGTAACTCCCGGCTTAATAACCGGGAGTGGATTGAAACGACTCAGCTATCGCGCTGGCCAAGAAGCTGATCAAGTAACTCCCGGCTTAATAACCGGGAGTGGATTGAAACCCCGCCACTCCGCCCCGTAGCCCTTCCCCACGTGTGTAACTCCCGGCTTAATAACCGGGAGTGGATTGAAACGCTACCACGTAGAAGCCTGCGACGAGCGCGGGCAGGGTAACTCCCGGCTTAATAACCGGGAGTGGATTGAAACTGATCATGACTTATCTCCTAGTTGATTGAATCAAGTAACTCCCGGCTTAATAACCGGGAGTGGATTGAAACACGTCTTTCTCAGATACTCCACCTACAAGACAGATAGTAACTCCCGGCTTAATAACCGGGAGTGGATTGAAACGTGCTATTGGCGGTGAGTCCGACGCGCGCATACCCGTAACTCCCGGCTTAATAACCGGGAGTGGATTGAAACTCGAAGGACCAGCTGATGACCAGCGCCGCGATCAGGTGTAACTCCCGGCTTAATAACCGGGAGTGGATTGAAACGGCTATCCTCGGAGGTCTGAGCCTGTCTTGGGCGCGTAACTCCCGGCTTAATAACCGGGAGTGGATTGAAACCAGGTAAGAAACCCAAGTAAGTTAAGCGCGCCTGTGCGTAACTCCCGGCTTAATAACCGGGAGTGGATTGAAACTTGATCGTGTCCTCCTCAGCATAGCGGAGGCCGGTGGTAACTCCCGGCTTAATAACCGGGAGTGGATTGAAACGACGCTGAACCGACCGCTGGCCGAAACCTTCAACAGTAACTCCCGGCTTAATAACCGGGAGTGGATTGAAACCGTTGTCAATCAGCGCATAGGTCCCCGTCCGCACAAAGTAACTCCCGGCTTAATAACCGGGAGTGGATTGAAACTGCTATTCGGATTAGAAAAGACAAACCTAATGTCTGTAACTCCCGGCTTAATAACCGGGAGTGGATTGAAACAGTGAACTGATCGCGCATGGGCATGATCCCGACCGTAACTCCCGGCTTAATAACCGGGAGTGGATTGAAACGGTCGCGATGATTTCGGGCGACTGCGTGAGCAGATGTAACTCCCGGCTTAATAACCGGGAGTGGATTGAAACCGGTACGGTGGTTTCGCCCTCGACGTCGCTGAGGAGTAACTCCCGGCTTAATAACCGGGAGTGGATTGAAACGGCGATGATCCGGATCTGCTCCGCCCGGTCCTGGGCGTAACTCCCGGCTTAATAACCGGGAGTGGATTGAAACCCAGTCGTCCGGCCACGCGCGGTCTACGACTTGCAGGTAACTCCCGGCTTAATAACCGGGAGTGGATTGAAACGTCGACGCCGGGACGGTGCAGTTCGCCCCCAGCAGGTAACTCCCGGCTTAATAACCGGGAGTGGATTGAAACCCGCACCGCCGGGTGACCGTCGGCGGCGAGCCGGGTAACTCCCGGCTTAATAACCGGGAGTGGATTGAAACGACGGTCAGCGTGGCCGAAATCACCCGCGGCAGAACGGTAACTCCCGGCTTAATAACCGGGAGTGGATTGAAACAAGCGAGGAAACCCGCATGACCCTAGCCGAACTCAGTAACTCCCGGCTTAATAACCGGGAGTGGATTGAAACGTCCACGCCCTGCTTGGCGAGCTCCATCTCCTCGAGTAACTCCCGGCTTAATAACCGGGAGTGGATTGAAACCGGGCGCCTTCCGCCGTGCGCTCGAATTCGGAGCGTAACTCCCGGCTTAATAACCGGGAGTGGATTGAAACGGCGTTGGTGAGAATGTCGCCCGCGACGATGGTGCGTAACTCCCGGCTTAATAACCGGGAGTGGATTGAAACATCCCGGCGGTGACCCTGGACGCGTAAGCGTCGCGTAACTCCCGGCTTAATAACCGGGAGTGGATTGAAACCGCTCAGGCGGCGCTGGAAGGTGCGCGGGGCGAGGTAACTCCCGGCTTAATAACCGGGAGTGGATTGAAACGTAACCGCAGAAGGAACGGCGGAGTTATTCCCCTGGTAACTCCCGGCTTAATAACCGGGAGTGGATTGAAACAAGAATGTCCACATCGCCGCGCTTCTCCAGGAGAGAGGTAACTCCCGGCTTAATAACCGGGAGTGGATTGAAACAAACGAGGCGCAGCGGCTGACCGATCTCAAGGTGTGTAACTCCCGGCTTAATAACCGGGAGTGGATTGAAACCCGATCTGTACGCGGCGATGGACGTCGTTTCGCGCGGTAACTCCCGGCTTAATAACCGGGAGTGGATTGAAACACGTTCCTCCCGTAATGCCATCAACTCGGCCTTTATGTAACTCCCGGCTTAATAACCGGGAGTGGATTGAAACGGAGACATAACATGAACCAAAAACCCTTATACCTTGCGTAACTCCCGGCTTAATAACCGGGAGTGGATTGAAACTTGTGTGCCGCGACTGGCGGCCGGGAGAAGACGCGGGTAACTCCCGGCTTAATAACCGGGAGTGGATTGAAACATGACGCTGCTTGGTAAAACGCTTCCCCGTGACGTCGTAACTCCCGGCTTAATAACCGGGAGTGGATTGAAACAGCTTGTGCAAGGGACAATTGCTCGGGGGTGGGGGTGTAACTCCCGGCTTAATAACCGGGAGTGGATTGAAACGGCGAACGTCAGTAGCCAGGCATCGGCCCTGTTCGTAACTCCCGGCTTAATAACCGGGAGTGGATTGAAACACGAGCATCAACGTCAACGCCAACAGTCCCACCTGGGTAACTCCCGGCTTAATAACCGGGAGTGGATTGAAACCAATTTTGTCGATTATTTGCAACGCGATTAAAGGGTAACTCCCGGCTTAATAACCGGGAGTGGATTGAAACTCGGGGCTGGACAGACAACACTTGGCGGGCTTGCGTAACTCCCGGCTTAATAACCGGGAGTGGATTGAAACATGTACAGGAGTCGGCTCCGGAGGCCAACGCTCTATCCAACTGAGCTACGGGCGCATGCCGCGCAATCAATAACTTACCGCGCATGTCCAAATTAGGCCAACGCCCTGTGTCACACTTCTGTCACAGAGGCGATTATGGCGACTATCCGAAAACGGGGGTCAAGTTGGCAGGTTCAGGTTAGAAAAAAGGGGCAGATGCTCTCCAAAACCTTCGAGAGAAAGACAGACGCTCAGACGTGGGCGGCCGAAATCGAGGGACAAATCGGCAAAGGTACCTTTGTAAATCCTACATTCGCCGAGCGCACGACACTCAATGAGCTTTTGGACCGATTCGAAGCGGAGATACTACCTTCGCTTCGCGGGCAGAAGGCCGAAAAAACCCGGATCAAACATCTACGGCGTGAACTTGGCAAGCATACCTTGGTGGAACTCACACCTTGCCGTTTAGCGGAATTCCGACAAGAACGCTTGAAAGCTCTTAGTCCGCAATCGGTCAAGCACGAATTGGGTTTGTTGAATCGCGTCTTAAAGTTGGCCCACGGCGAATGGGGAATCCATTTGCCGGGAGGCGTTCCGACAGTAAAGGCTCCGCGACTGCCGCGAGGGCGGGAACGGCGCTTAGAAGCCGGTGAGTTGGAGCGGTTGCTTGAAGCGTTGGCAGTGTCGCCGACGGCACAGACAATGGTTCAGTTTGCACTTGAAACAGCGATGCGGCGGGGTGAGCTGTGTGCAATGCGCTGGGAGGATGTTGATATGCGCCGAGGGGTGCTTCACATTCCTCAGACGAAGACCATGGTACCGCGAACAATTCCGCTGACGAGCAAGGCTGTCGCGATTTTAAAGAGATTACCGCGAAATCTCACCGGGAAAGTCTGGAACATGACGCCTGACGGTCTTACCCATGCGTTTGTTAAGGCGTGCCGTCGAGCGGGTATTGAGGACTTGCACCTTCACGACCTTAGACACGAAGCGACAAGCCGACTGATTGAGAAAGGATTGAGTACCATGGAGGTATCCGCGATTACCGGGCACCAGAGTCTGGACATGCTGAAACGCTACGCGCACTTAAGACCGGAGGACATCCGGGAGAAGTTGGGGTAAGTACGATGTCGGCGGATTAATGAGGGGATTAGCGGTGATTTGCGGTCTCTTGACTAAGTTCAAACCGTGCGTTAAAAATGACGACGCCTGTCGCATGTTTGTGACAGTTCTTCCCCCACCAGAAGGAACCGTTAATGAATAGGGACGATTCGATCATATTCCGCAAAAGGCCGTTAGCGCAACACCTTGGAGTATCGATTTCGACGCTCGACCGGCTGCGTGCTACCGATCCTACCTTCCCCCAAGAATTTCGCTTAGGAAAGCGTGCAATCGGCTTTCTTCGAGCCGATGTTGAGCGGTGGCTGGCGTCTAAACGGACTAGCTAGCCACAAAGAAAAAAACCCCGCATGGACGCGGGGCGGGATATCTACGTAACCTGTTGATATCTTAACAAATTCCCGCCTTCTGTCCATTGCGGCCCGTAACATTCAACCATTGGGACTCGCAATGAATTCAATTACTTACACGCAATTCACCAAATCCAACGGCCTGTTGACCAAGACTATCGAGCTGGCCAACGGCAACATCATCAAGGACGCCAGTCAATGTTCCATGGTGCTCGGCGAAGCCAGAACGATAGAGACTGATTTCGAAGGTTTTTATCGCTTCCTTTTAGCCGCCAATGATCCTGATTCGCCGAACAATGTCGCGATCGGACAGGGAGTTTGTGACTTCGAGCGGGTGCAAATCGCTTCGCGGAAACTTTTGCCGAAGTATCCGTACGCCATTTCCCGCACAAAACAACACTTTCGGTTTCCCGACGGCGAGGCTGTCTGGCTCATCGACTATGACCCACCAAAGAACGGCGTGCCGTTAGGTCGTGAAGATGTTTTGGCCGCCTTTGAGGCGGTGATTCCGGGATTCGCGCAAGCCGAAAAGATCATCGCATCGTCGACTTCATCGGGAATTTATCGAAGTGCCCCAGGCAAGGCTGATTTCGAGGTTATCGATGGGGCGGGTGACCGATGTGTGAGGCTAGTGCAAAGACCTGCTATCGATGCCGGCGGCATGCACATCTACATTCGCGTGAAGTCTGGCGCTGACATCCCGAGGGCGACCAAAGCGTTGTTCAAACGGCTCTGGCTGGCTGGGCACGGTCGGATTGAAGTCTCGAAGTCTGGCGCGATGATCGAACGAAGCATTATCGATGTCGCGGTGAGTAGTCCTGAACGGCTGGACTTTTGCGCGAGGCCGGTGCTTGGCGACGGGTTGCGACAGTATCGGCGTGATCCTGAACATTGTCCGGGTGTCGCTTTGGACACCACACGGATTGCCGACCTGACCGAAGCTGAGGAAGCGCTGTACCGAGAGCTTGTCGAGGCTGCGAAGGAAAAGGCGCGTCCGGAAGCCGAAGCACTTGGGCGAGTGTTTCGAGAACGGCAAAAACGAGACCTAATCGCTCGAGGCGTCCCAGAACGGCAGGCAGAACAAGACGTTGAACGTGCATACAGTGAAAACCGCGTTCTAACCGGATCGATTCCGCTGATGTTCCGGGAACATGGGCGGGCGAGTGTCGCCGATGTCTTGCGAGATCCGCAGAAATTCGATGGCGCTGAGCTGCTTGACCCATGGGATCCGGACCATGAAAACCGTTGGCGGGCGAAGTTGTACGTCAACGCCAATGGCCGAGCGATCATTGTGCACAGCTTCGACAGGGGAGGGGTTAACTATCGCGTTGAGCGGACCGATGTCATAGTTCGGGAAGGAGAACCACATCGGGCGGTTCAAGCCTGCGAAGACGCACTTCTGTGCGAGTCGGAACCGAAAGTGTTTCAGCGGGGCGGCGAGTTGGTGCGTGTCGTTCATCGCGAGGATAGCACCACGGGGGCGATTCGAAGACCTGTCGGAATTGCCGAGATCCAGCCACTGAACGAGCATTCGCTGCATTTGATGCTGGCGCCGCTGGTGCGATGTCGGAAGCCGAACGCGAAGGGCGAGTTGGTAACGCGAGACTTGCCGGAACGTGTCCTGAAAATGTTGCTGAACGGCGGCGAGAGTCGGCTGCCGAACCTGGCGGGCACAGTGTCTCATCCGACTCTTGCGCCGGATGGAAGGGTGGTGGAAGCGCCAGGCTACGACCCTGAAACCGGCCTGTTTTTGGACCTGCGAGGTTGCAACTTTGAGCCTGTCCCGCAACATCCAAGCCGAGAGGATGCCTTGGGTGCGCTGGGCGTGCTTCGTGAAGCCGTTTCGACGTTCCCGATTGCGACGGATGTCGACGAAATGGTGTGGGTTGCTGCTCTGCTTACGGCGGTGATCCGCCGAAGCCTGCCTACAGCGCCACTGTTTCACATCGACGCGCCGACAGCGGGTAGCGGCAAAACCTTGTTGGCGCGGGCGATCGGACGAATCGTTACCGGCTTGGAGCCTACGACAACGGCCTACACCGACGACGAAAACGAGATGCGGAAACGGTTCACGGCGCTGTTGAGAGAGGGACACCCGGTTATTTTGCTCGACAACGTTTCATCTCAAATGAAATCCGATGTGATTTGTATCCTGCTGACGCAGCAATCTTTTTCTGATCGGGTGCTCGGCGTGAGTCGGAATGTGCATGTGCCGACGAATTGTGTTTTGGTAAGCACGGGCAATAACACCTTGATCACGGGTGACCTGACCCGGCGAGTGCTCGCTTGCCGGATCGATCCACAATGCGAAAGGCCATTTGCGAGATCGTTCGATCGGGATTTCCTGGCGTATTGTGATGAGCGTCGAGAGAGCCTGATTGTGGCGGCACTCACGATCCTGCGGGCGTATGTGTGTGCCGGTAGGCCGAATGTGGGTGCGAATGTTTTGGGTTCGTTCGAGGCGTGGAACCGCGGGGTACGAGATGCCTTGATTTGGCTGGGTTGCGCTGACCCTGTGGACAGCCTCAGCGTCAATGCCGGTGAAGATCCCGAGAGCATCAACCTGGGTGGGCTGTTGGAAGCGTGGCATCGCGTTTACAAAGGCCGGCCCGTCACTGCGGCGAAGGCTGCGCGTGTGGCGGATGTTGTGTGTTCGGAGGAGGATCGGCGTGCGTTAATCGAGGCTATGGAATGTGTTGCAATGGGGCGAAATGGTGCAATTGATTCGCGACGTTTGGGCGAGCACATCCGGAGACGCAAAGGGCAAATCGTGGATGGTAGGCGGTTTATGTCGGCTGGCACTTATCAGGGTGTCGCTTTGTGGAGGGTTGAACTTGCGGGGTAAATGTCTCGTGGGTCTGATTTTTTCAGACCCACCACGTAAGTGTTTGATTTTAAAAGGTCTTGTGGGTCTCGTGGGTCTCGTGGGTCTGTCTCTAACTCGGCTAGCAAAAAATTTTTGAAAAAATAAAATTAGTAGAGAGTTGGAAATTGACCCACCAGACCCACCAGACCCACCAACATCTTACAAATCAATAACTTAGAAACTACTCCACATATCCCAGACCCACCAAACATTCAACATGGACGTAACACAATGAAATCTAACGACGCTTTTTCCCCAAAGCAACGTCTCTTGCTGTACAGACTGGCAGAAGGGATGAGCCAAGCTGAAGCCGCACGTCAAAGCGACTTCCATCCAACAGCCGTCTGTCGATTTTTGCAAAAGCCAGAGGCCAAGGCCGAACTCGAAAGGTTAATGGCGGTTGCCGAGCAACGCTTGATCGAGCGGTTGCCTGCCCTGGTAGACAAGGCGCTGGACGTTCTTGAGGCGGCGTTGACCGCCAGGCTAAACCCCAATCGCCAGCTTCGGGCAGCCCGGATCGTTTTGGAAACGGCTTCCCGTTTGGTGCGGAAGGCGAACAGCGACGGCGGCACCATTATCAATCAGCCGCCCGAACCACCGACCGATTCTCACTGATCTCAACATTCGTCATGGAGGACGACGACAATGACCGATCTGCTCGATTTAGCTTTTACCTTGGAAACACAGGCCCAAACATCTCGATGGATGCCCCGCGGCTTTCGTAGCTGCTGCAAGGCGATCCGACAAGCGATTCAATCCGGGGATTTGGTAAGCGCTCACCACTGGCTAAATTCTGTGTGGTGCCCCGACACTAAACATCTGCTCCGGCCAGTGCGGGAGACTCTACAGGACCGCATGACTGAAAGGGAACACAGAATTTTTTCGGCTCTGGTGCATGAGCCTGGCCTTCCTTCTCGGCCAGGGAAGCTAGCACATCAAATTCTCGAGGCCAAAATTCGAAAGCTGCAATCGCAGTACTGACGGCGCCAGCCTCTCTGTCCTGCCGCCCCACGAGGGGCGGTAAGGGCTGCCTACCCCGCCTTCGCGCCTTTTGTGGGCAGGCTATTTTCGTCACTGTGACAAAATCAGCTTGTCGAACAGCGTCATTGGCGCTGTCTCTCGGTTTTGAACGACCAAAAAATTTCCGATCGAGGCTATATACCGCGCGCGAGCTCGCACAGAAAAAAGTATGGCCGGGGTTAAAAAGTTGGCACGGGTTTTGCGGTGGAACTATATTCGCATGATTTGTGCCAGTCTCGAAGGCGCATGGTTACTGCATTTTAAGTTGGCACGGGGTTTGCTCGTGGAAAAATGTATGAGGAACACCACGGGCGAAGATCGGCGAAACCCTGGCGAGGGCGAGACCCATGAGATGCTCTACAATTACCAATGTGTGACAAAATTGTGACGCGATACCGAGACGCCACGGCTATGCTACATTTCGACGCCTAAGGAAGAATGTCACCAGGGAGGGCTGGTTTTTTGTCACACTTTTGTCACACTGACTGTGACAAACCCTTGCTGCTGGGAGACCGCAGATTCAGCGGTTGTTTTTGTAAACCCTTGTGACACAAGGCGTTTTGGCTGAAATTTGGCGCGCCCGAGACGACTCGAACGTCCGACCTTTGGCTCCGGAGGCCAACGCTCTATCCAACTGAGCTACGGGCGCATGCCGCGCATTCTACAGGATTTAGGATCGGTTTAACAGACTTCGGACGGCGGCGAAGCTGCCTCTGGCGAGCTCCTTTTTCTGTTCGGGATCGAGCGCTCGCCGTTCGGGCCATTCGAGTTCTTCTTCCGGCAGTTCGTTCAAGAAGCGGCTAGGCTCGCACTCCACGATCTCGCCGTGGCGTTTTCGGTGCGTGCAGTAGCTCAGGGTGAGTAGCTTCTGGGCACGCGTGATGCCCACGTAAGCCAGCCGGCGTTCTTCCTCGATCGTGTTTTCTTCGATGCTGGTCTGGTGCGGCAGCAGGTTCTCTTCCATGCCGACCAGGTAGACATACGGAAATTCCAAGCCTTTGGCGGCATGCAGCGTCATCAGGTTGACTCTGTCCCCGGCGTTTTCTTCTTGGTTCCGTTCCAGAACATCGAGTAGCAGAATGCGGGAAACGACTTCCGAAAGGCTCTTTTCCTTTTCGTCTTCCTTGGCGATGCGCTGGAGCCAATCGAGCAACTCGCGAACCTGCCCCATCCTGCGCCGCGCTGCCTCTTCGCTGTTGCTGGTCTCTCTCAGCCAGTTTTCGTAGCCGATAGCGGCGATGAACTCGTCGATCACGGCGAAGGTGTCGCCGCGCTGGGCGCGATCCGCGACGTCGGTGATGAATTCGGCGAAGTGCCTCAAGCGATTGATAGCCGGTTCGCCCAGAAACTGCTGAAGTCCGATCTCGAAACAGGCGGAAAACAGGCTGATGTGACGCTGGTTGGCGTAGGCACCGAGTTTTTCCAGGGTCGTGGGGCCGATCTCCCGGCGCGGAACGTTGACGATGCGCAGGAAGGCCGCATCGTCGTCCGAATTCACCAGCAAGCGTAGGTAGGCCATGATGTCCTTGATCTCGGTATAGCTGAAGAAGGACATTCCGCCGCTGATGAAATAGGGAATGGAGTGCTCCCGCAAGGCACGCTCGAAAGGTCGCGATTGATGGTTGCTACGATACAGGATGGCGTAATCCGAAAAACGCGTGCCGTGACGAAATTTATGATGCAAGAGATCGGAGGCGATTTGGCGCGCTTCCGCGATCTCGTCCTTGTGGGTGAGCACGCGTAGCGGATCGCCGTATCCGAGCGCGCTCCACAGCTTCTTCTCGAACACGTGCGGGTTGTTGGCGATGAGCTTGTTGGCGACCTTCAGAATCCTGCCGGTCGAGCGGTAATTCTGCTCCAGTTTGATGACCTTGAGCCGCGGAAAGTCGCGCTGCAGCTGAGCCAGGTTTTCCGGCTGCGCACCGCGCCAGGCGTAAATCGACTGGTCGTCGTCGCCAACCACGGTAAAACGCCCCAGCTTGCCGGTCAGCAGCTTGACCAATTCGTATTGGGTTAAGTTGGTGTCCTGGTATTCGTCTACCAGTAAATAGCGTATCCGGTTCCGCCATTTGTCGAGGATCTCGGCATGTTCGTGGAACAGCAGAACCGGAAGCAGGATCAGGTCGTCGAAGTCCACGGCGTTGTAGGACTTCATGTGGCGGACATATTCGGCATAAAGCAGGGCGACCGGGTACCCATCGCCCTGCTCTTGCGCGATCGCCCGCTCGGGCGTCACGAACAGATTCTTCCAGCGCCCGATACGCTGGACATAGCTTTCCACCTTGTCGATATCCCAGTGGCCCGAACCATGTTTGATGAGTTCCTTGACCAGGGCCAAACGATCGTGTTCGTCGAAGATGGAAATGTTCTTCTTGAAGCCCAGTGCGCCGTGTTCCTCGCGCACGATTTCGAGGCCCAACGAATGAAAGGTGGATACCGTAAGTCCGCGCAACTCCTTATCGGAAAGGAGTTTGCCGACACGGCTTTTCATCTCGCGCGCCGCCTTATTGGTGAAGGTAACGGCGGCGATGTGGCGCGCCGGCGTGCCCTGTTTGACCAGATAGGCGATCTTCTCGGTGATCACCCGCGTCTTACCGCTGCCCGCCCCGGCAAGCACGAGCAAAGGACAGTCCAAAGTGGTCACGGCAGCGAGCTGCTGCGGATTCAGTTGAGCTGCCATCAGAGGCCCGTCGGAACGCGGTCCAGACGCCGGAACCCGATCGCTTCGCTGAGATGCGAAACGGCGATGTCCTCCTCGCCGGCAAGATCGGCAATGGTGCGCGCGAGCTTCAGGATACGGTGATAGGCACGATGGGACAGTCCGAGTTTTTCCGTGGCCTGCTCGAGCAATCGGTGCCCCTCGTCGCTCAGCCGGCAATATCGCTTGATTTCTTGTGGAGTCATGAAGGCATTCGGTTTACCGGTCCGCTGCCGGGCGATTTCCCGAGCTGCGAGCACGCGGCGACGGATGTCGGCGCTCGTCTGTTCACCGCCGGGTGTCCCATTGCGCAGCACGTCTTGGGAAACCCGCGGCACTTCGACGTGAATGTCGATCCGGTCGAGCAAGGGCCCGGAAATCCGGGAGCGATAACGCTGCACCTGTTCCGCCGTGCAACGACAGCGTCCCGAGGCATCACCCAGATAGCCGCAGGGGCACGGGTTCATGGCGGCGACGAGCTGGAACCGGGCTGGGAAATCGACCTGGCGCGCGACGCGGGAAATCGTGATGGCCCCGGTTTCCAAGGGTTCTCTCAAGACCTCTAACACCTTACGATCGAATTCGGGCAGTTCGTCGAGAAAAAGCACGCCATTGTGCGCCAGGGAAATTTCGCCCGGCTTGGGGTTGCCGCCGCCGCCGACCAAAGCCGGGGCTGAGGCGGTATGGTGCGGTGCGCGAAACGGCGGGATACGCCAGCGCCGCGGATCGAAAGGCAGATCGCTGACCGATGCGATCGCTGCGCTTTCCAGGGCCTCTTCGTCAGTCAAGGGCGGGAGGATGCTCGGAAGCCGGGCTGCCAGCATCGACTTACCGGTCCCGGGCGGTCCCAGCATAATGATGTTATGCCTACCGGCGGCGGCGACTTCCAAAGCCCGCTTGGCGTGAAAATGGCCGTGCACGTCGGCGAAATCGGGCAGATCCTCCGGAACAGCAGCGGATGCCTCGGAAGGTTCGAACGGAATCGACTGTTGCCCGTTCAAATGCGCGCAAACTTCGAGCAGATGGCGCGCCGGGAGGATTTTCGCGCCTTCGGCCAAAACCGCCTCGCCCGCGTTCTCCGCGGGAACGATTAGGGCGCGTCCCGCCTGCTTGGCCTGAATTGCGACCGGCAATACGCCGCTGATGGGGCGGAGATCACCGCTTAAGGAAAGCTCGCCGACGCATTCGATGTCCCGAAGCGCTTCGCTCCTGATCTGCCCCGACGCCGCCAGGATGCCCAGTCCAATGGCCAAATCGAAGCGGCCGCCTTCCTTGGGAATGTCGGCAGGCGCCATGTTCACGGTGATACGCTGGAGCGGAAATTCGAACTGGCAGTTCAGCAGCGCGCCTCGCACCCGATCCTTGCTTTCTTTTACCGCGGTTTCCGGAAGGCCGACGATGGATAGGCTGGGCAGACCGTTGGAAATATGTACCTCGACGGTGACCAGCGGCGCCTCGATGCCTTGCCTGCCCCGAGTGAAAACGACGGCCAGGGACATGAACGCCTCGTCCGTCCCGATTAGCGGCTGGCGATCTGCTTTTCCAGCTCGGCGACCTGAGCTTCCAACCGTTCCAACCGCTCCCGCGTTCGCGCGAGAACGGCGGTCTGCACTTCGAATTCCTCCCGGCTGACCAGATTCATCTTGGCGAAAGAGGCTTGAAGTATCGCCCGGAAGTTCTTTTCCAAATCTTCCTGCAACATGAAGAGGTTGGTCGGTACCGCTTCGGCCAGGCGCCGGGCGAGATCGTTTAGGGTGGCTTTATCAAACATGCAAAAAAGAATAGCCGAGTGATGCGGCGAGCGTCCAGCGCAACGACCGCCCTGCCCCATGCACCGTCGGAGTGCACGCCGATTCTAATGCTCTGTGATGGTGCATTTTTTTCGCCTGCTGTCTTGACAACGTCACTTTCTGCCTTGTGATCCGGGTGATGCGGCGCTTGGCACAGGTACTGCTTCCAGGTCATCGAACGCCTCAAAACCGAGCTGCGCTTCGCCGACTCGTCCCCTAACCGAAGGCGGCGTCCGCACATTCAATAGGAGAACTCTCACATGAAATTTGTGACCGCGATTCTAAAACCATTCAAGTTGGATGATGTCCGCGAGGCTCTGTCCGATGTTGGCATCTCCGGCATCACCGTTACCGAGGTGAAAGGATTCGGCCGTCAAAAAGGACACACCGAGTTGTACCGCGGCGCCGAATACGTCGTCGACTTCCTGCCCAAGGTCAAGCTCGAAGTCGCGGTAACGGACGAGCAACTGGACGCCGTGCTCGATGCCATCGCCAAGACGGCTAATACCGGAAAAATCGGTGACGGCAAGATTTTCGTGCTCGACCTCGAGCAAGTCATTCGCATTCGTACCGGCGAAACCGGAGCGGAAGCCCTATAACATCCACGGAGAAAAAACAACATGAAACGAATCCTGATCGCCCTGTTCCTATTCATGTCGCTGTGCTTCGCGGGGCTTGCGTCGGCAGAGGAAGCCGCAACCCCCGACAAAGGTGACGTCGCATGGATAACGGTCGCGACCATCCTGGTCATCTTGATGACGATTCCCGGATTGGCGTTGTTCTATAGTGGCATGGTGCGCGCCAAGAACACCTTGTCCGTACTCATGCAAGTGTTTGTGATTTTTTCGCTGATGGCGTTGCTATGGGCGATATACGGCTACAGCATCGCATTCACCGAAGGAAACGCCTTCTTCGGCGGATTCAGTAAGGCGTTCCTGAAAGGGGTCACGCCGGAATCGCTCGCCGGAACGTTCACCAAAGGCGTTTACATTCCGGAATATGCCTATATCGCATTCCAGGCCACGTTCGCGGGTATCACCCCCGCCCTGATCGTCGGCTCCTTCGCCGAGCGCGTGAAGTTCTCCGCGGTGCTGTTGTTCATGGTGCTGTGGTTTACCTTCGCTTACCTGCCTATGGCTCATATGGTCTGGTATTGGGCTGGCCCTGACGCGTATACGGATGCCGCGGCAGCCGAAGCCGCCGATGCAACGGCTGGTTTTCTCTTCCAGAAAGGCGCGCTAGATTTTGCTGGCGGCACCGTGGTGCACATCAACGCCGGTATCGCCGGGCTGATCGGCTGCCTTATGATCGGCAAACGCGTCGGCTACAAGAAGGAATTCATTGCACCTCATAGCGTCACGATGACCATGATTGGTGCATCCCTGCTCTGGGTGGGCTGGTTCGGTTTCAATGCCGGTTCCAACTTGGAAGCCAACGGCGTTACCGCCTTGGTGGTCGTCAACACCTTGCTCGCGACCGCAGCGGCAACCCTCGGCTGGATGGCGACCGAGTGGGTGTTCAAAGGCAAACCCAGCATGTTAGGAGCCGCTTCAGGGGCGATCGCCGGGCTCGTGGCCATCACCCCGGCCTGCGGGTTCGTCGGCCCCATGGGCAGCATCGTTCTCGGCCTGCTGGCCGGAGCAGTCTGCTTCTGGGCAGTCACCAGCCTGAAAAACATCCTGGGCTACGACGACTCGCTCGACGTGTTCGGCGTACACGGCATCGGTGGCATCATCGGTGCCCTGGGTACTGGCATATTTGCTTCTCCCGCGCTGGGTGGAGCCGGGGTGTACGATTACGTCGCCGATGCGCTCGCCGAATACGATATGACAGCTCAACTCATCAGCCAGGCCTGGGGGGTAGGAACCGTCATCATCTGGTCCGGGGTGGTTTCCTTCATAGCCTACAAGATCGTCGACCTGCTGATCGGGCTACGGGTTGCCGAAGAGGTCGAACGCCAGGGGCTCGATACGACCGAACATGGCGAAACCGCCTACCATCTTTGATTGACCGCCTTCCTTGTCTGTCTGTAAAAGGGCGTCTTCGGACGCCCTATTTTTTCAGCCTGTATAGCCGTTCCAGGCGACAAACTCCGGCTCGCGGACCTGGCGCACTCAAAGTGGCCTCACCCGATTGGCTCCTTTCCCACTATTCGTCTTCCAGTTCGCGATCCGGGTCCCAGCCCAAAGCTTTCGCCCGAGCGATAGCCTCGTCCTGGGTGCGCAGATATCGCCGACGAAGCTCCTCGGGAAAGTTCTGCACCGAACAACCATAGTGGTCCCAGATTTCCTGAACTTTTTCCCATAGCTCCTCGATGCGCGCCAGGTACCAGCCGGCACAGGTTTCGGATTCCGGAATCAAACCGAACGCCCAGGCATCCCGAATGATGCGGCCTATGTCCGTCATACCGCCGTAACGGTCGTTATGGATTCCGACATAAGGTTCGATCTTTTTCATCAGAGCACACGGATACTAACCGCTGAACCATTCTATAAAGATCAAGCGGCCAATCGGCAATCTTCTGCCGACGATCCGCTGAAAATCGGGGTGGTTCGAAAAAGGCGAGGTGCTTAGTACGAGGTTTGGGTGCCCCATCGTTTATAGCTGCCTAAGCGAGTTTCGAAGTGTCCATCAGTCGAAAGGTGTAAAGGACATCGGCACTCGCAGGATTACCTTGACGTCCTGTGCGTCTTCGGTAGCCCCGAGACTCACCGAGAGATTCAGGCTGGTGTCTCGCGTGAGTTTGAAGGAATACCCCAAGAGAAACTCGCCGATATCCAAGCTGGATCCGGGAACGTTTCGTCCGTCCACTTCGGTATCGAATACATGCTTGTGCGAATACCCGATACTGAAGGACGAGCGCTCGTTGATGCTGAATCCCAACCCGAAACTCGCCCCTATCGAATCACCCGGGTCGACCGTTCCGACATTCTCGTCAGTCTCAGCGTTAAAACCGTAATTCAGGTTTGCGTAAAACACGGCCGGATCGGTCGGATAGAGAGCTGTAATACTCGGTTGCACGCTAAAGTAACCGGAGCCGGTCGGAAGTTCGGTCGGGAAGCGCGCGCCCGGCACGCCTTGTGCCAACACATATTTGACGTCGTAGGGACTTTTTCCGGTCGGAAGGGTAGTCGCGAGATTGGCCACGAAAATCGGCCAACCGCCAGCGCCGCTGTTTAACTGATAGCGCGCCGTAAACTCGATGTCGCCCAAACCGGAACCATCGGCATTGAAAGTCTCGTCGACTCCGGCGCCGATCGAGACCGCTCTCGAGCGTTGGGTGTCCTCTCTATAAAGGAAAGGAACACGGGCGCTGATTTCGAGGCGATCGGTGACGCCGTAGCGTCCGGTGATCGCGCTGATGAACGTATGCCGGTGGATTTGCCTAAGGTCAATCAATCCGATCGCGATGGCTGGGACGAACGTGAACGCGTCCAGAAAGACCCGATTGTTGCTCGCGTAATCGTATTCTAGGGACGGCTCAAGAGTCAGATGGCGTTTCGGCGTCAACACGCCACCCACGGTCTCGGAAATCCTGGGCAATTCTGGCGGCTTCGGCTTCTCCACCGGTTCCGGAGCCTGTCCGACCGGCCCCTTGGGCGCAGAACGCTGTTGATTGTCGGCGACCTTGACGGAATCTGCTGTCCGCACCTTAGCCGGCTTTTCCTTCGGTGCATTCTGATCCACAGCAGTCTTTTCAACGGGCGTACCACCGGCTAGACGGTCGAGCTGTTTTTGTAGCGCCTGAAGTTTACGCTGCTGCTCCTCAAATGCCTTCCGCTGAAGGTCCAAGGTCCGTTGCTGCTCGGCCAAGGCGCGACGCAACCGCTCGATCTCGCTGGCGTCGGCCTTTTGGTTCACGACCGATTTCCCCGAAGATACAAGAACGGCTCTCGCTTTGCCCGCGCTCTTGCCGCCCGGCGCTCGGCCGGCGCGCTCCGCTAGCGGAAACTTGGGGAAATCGACTCGGAGCGTGGGCGAGTTGCCATAAGAGACCGGCTCCCAAGACTGGGTGAATGTTGAGGGTTGTTTTAGGTCGACAATCAACGAACCGTTGTCGCCTTGCGATTCGCTCTTCACCTGAGAAAACAACGGATGGTCCCGGGGCGGTTGGGGAAGCGTTCCGCTGATTCGACTGCCGGGAAATTTAATGACCAAGCGGTTTGGTCCATCCAAGACCGAGGCTTGCACGGAGATATGGTCCGAAGCCGAAATCTCGAGCCTAAAGGCGTCCGCCGACTCTCCGTATTTTAGATCGGTAATCTCGGCCGCGAAGCAAACCGATCCTAGAAATACACCCAAAATAGGGCAAATGACTCGCAAGCACAACGACGTACCCTCCCTGGGTCCATGTCTTATTCTTGTGACGTAACAAACCGTACTTTATTTTTATCAGTTTTGCAAGCGAATTCAGAAAGGGTATTTAAAAACTATTGATGCCTTACGATGCTTGTTTTTTTCCAATTAAAAACAAGCAATGGGAAGTTTTAGGCATAGCATAAATAAAAATCCCCCAAGGGCTAAAATTTTAAATTTATCCTTGAGGCACAAAATAAAGATTATCGGGTAAAACAACCCGAAATATAATTTCAATTAACTCGCGATACTTTATCGATTCAGAATTATTTAATTCTTCCAAACCAACCTAGCTTATTGGCATTGCCATACCGTTCCGGAGCTTTGATTTCTATACTCCCCTTACCATTTTTTACGGTTTTCGAACGATAGCTGTCGCGTCTCGTGTGATTATTTACCGAGAAGGAGTTATGCTCTGTTCGAAGCCCGGAGCCTTCTCCAGGAGATATTCGGTTCGTCCAAGTGAGGTTTCTCTCCATGCCGATTCGTCTTCATAAGAACGCCCGTACCACCCCGGCCGTTCGGCAGGCCATTCAAGCGTCCACGTTGAGCGAGCGCGCCTTGGCCCAAAAGCATGGCATTAGCCGAACGACCGTCCGCAAGTGGAAACACCGCTCCTCGGTCGAAGATGCCTCACACCGGCCCCACACCCTCAGAACCACGCTCACGCCCGCCCAGGAAGCCATCGTGGTCTACCTCCGCCAAGCTCTGCTCCTCCCCTTGGATGATCTCCTGGCCGTGACCCGGGAATTTCTCAATCCCGCCGTGTCCCGTTCCGGGCTAGACCGCTGCCTGCGCCGCCACGGGGTGGCGTCCCTCAAGACCCTGCTTCCGCCTACAGAGAAGGCGAAGGTCAAACCCTTCAAGGCCTATGAGCCCGGCTTCCTTCACCTGGATGTTAAGTACTTGCCCGCCATCGACGGCGAACCCCGCCGATACCTGTTCGTCGCCATCGACCGCGCCACCCGCTGGGTCTATGTCGCCCTCAAGCCCAACCGCTCCGCCTTAAGCGCAAAGGACTTCCTCAAAGCGGTGATTCAGGCCGCGCCTTTCCGCATCCAGAAATGCCTGACCGACAACGGCTCGGAGTTTACCGACCGTTTCCTGACCCGAACTCGGCAGCCCTCGGGGACGCATGAGTTTGACCGCCTCTGTACTGAACAAGGCATCGAACATCGCCTGATTCCGCCGGGCCGGCCCCAAACGAATGGCCTGGTGGAACGCTTCAATGGCCGCATCGAGGAGGTGTTGCAAACCCATCACTTCGATTCAACCGCCGATCTGGACACCACCCTGCACCGCTATGTCGAGCTGTACAATCATCACATTCCCCAAAAGGCCTTACGCCATCTCACCCCGATCCAGGCTCTCAAAAACTGGCAACTGTCCCATCCTCATCTTTTTCGAAAGAAGGTTTACGATCTTGCGGGACTTGACAGATAGCCCGCGTACAACCCGCCACCCTTTGGGCGGCCCATCGTCCGGACTCGGGACAGGCATATGTGCGATTGGAGGATCTCGCTTGCCTGCCCCATCCAGTACCTTTCGAAAATCGCTCAGTAACGCCCCAGACACCGGAGACGACTTATCCGGCGGCATGCTCGGCTCCCGGAACCGTGATGGAATGCTTTTCCATCAAACGATATAGGGTCACTCGGGAAACGCCGAGGCGGCGTGCCGCGCTGGTGATGCTCTTGGACTCCGCCAGTGCGGACATCACCGCTTGTTCGACCGCCTGAGCCTTTACCTCCCTCAGCGTTCTCCCGCTGAATCTCACCGGGCGCGATAGTCCGAGATCGCCTTCCGTAATCAGGCGTCCGGTCGAAAGAACGGCGGCGCGATTCACACAGCCCATCAATTCGCGCACGTTACCCGGCCACGAATATTCGAGAATGGCCGAAATCGCTTTCTTTGAAAGGCGCTTCGCGTTCCGTCGCTTCCCCTGGTTAAAGCGATCGACGAAATACTCCGCGATCTCGGCCGCGTCGGTGTCGCGCTCTCTTAGCGGCGGAACGTCGATATGCAAGACATTGAGCCGGTAGAACAAGTCTTCGCGAATAACGCCTGCTGCCACCGCCTCGGTGAGATTGGGACCGGCGGAAGCGATGATTCTTACGTCTACCGTGCGCGGTTTTTTTGAGCCCAGCGGCGTCAGCTCTTTCTCCTGCAAAAATCTCAGCAGCGATACCTGTCCGAGTGGGGAGAGATTTTCGATTTCGTCCAGGTATACCGTACCGCCCTCCGCGGCTTCAAAATGCCCTATCCTCTCTTCGACGGCGCCGGTAAATGCCCCTTTGTTGTGTCCAAAAAACTCGCTCTGCACCAGAGTTTCGGGAATCGCTCCACAGCTCACAGGGATGAACGGTTTTTCCGCCCTGGACGACAAACCATGGATCGCGCGTGCAATCAGCTCCTTCCCCGTTCCGGTTTCGCCCGTGATGATGACTGGCTCGTCGCTTCGGCTGATTTTCTGAATACTGTCATAGACCTGAGACATCGCCTTGCTCGAGCCGATCAACCCGAACCGCTGGTTGACCGACAGACGAAATTCGCCGCGACTGGCCTCGTTGAGTTTGGCCGCGCCGTAAGCGTGCCCGAGCGAATACGTCAGTCTACGGATATCAACGGGAGTGGTATGGAAGTCGAAAAAGAAAGTACTCAAGAAAGCCGCATGTTCTATGGAGGTCAGGCTTCCAGGATCGACGATCGCGATCCATTCCGTGAAGCCGCTTTCACTGATGACCTCCGAAAGCTGGCTTTGCATTTCCTCGCTGAAGTTTGCATCCAGCAACGCAATGCCGACATAGAAATGGTTCGATCGGAGGCATCGTATGGCTTCCTGAGTATCCATCGAGATGTGGGCTCTCCAGCCCTTTTCCGCAAGTCCCTTCGCCAGTCCGAGCGCATCGGCCCACCCTGGCTGGAGCAGAATCAGATCCCTGACATCTCCTCTGGCCTGACTGGCCGGAAAAATCCTTTCTATCCTAGAAATCCCAGCTGTTAGTTCCATCTGCGTTCCCTTCCCTTTGAGAGTACAAGACAGGACTATAGTCCCAGTTATCGAAAAACTTCTACGCGCTAAAGTCTCCTCGCAAGCAAATCATGTTTTTCAAATATCCTTAGGGAGCAAATCCGAAGCCCGGCTCCCCGAATCCGGTCATATTCTTTATATTCGAAATCGTTATATCAATGGATCTCATCATGGTTATGAGTTGGTTATCCAGAGTATTCTGAATAACTGTCATATTATTCATGGCGGCATCCGACATCACGTAATTATTGGGCCCGTTGCTGACGACCGCTCCGCGCAGCTGGTCTATGGAAAAATCGTTGGGCAAAACGAACCGGTCGGAAAACCGCTCTTGTCCATTGACGAACACCGACGTGGCGAAGGATAAATCAACGACCATTCCGTTGTCCAACGTAAATCCGCCGCGCAATTCATCCAACTCGGTATCGGCAGCTGCTGCCCAGCCGGAAAACGAGTCTATGCTTCCTTGGCCAGCCGCGGCGCAGAGGCTTGCTGCGTGAGAGGTCAAGAGAAGAACGATGACCGTCAAAACCATCGGATTGCTTCTGAACCTCTTCGATCCTTGAACATTCTTGGCCAACATCATGAATATTACTCCTTGTTTTTAAAAGTCATATCGTCCTGGTTGCAACAAATTGAAGGAGGCTAGACTACCGTTATCGACCGCTACGCCCAGCGGAGCTTTCGGACTCAAACTCCATTCTTCAGCGTTATTGAAGTACTTTCCGGCAATATTCTTTTTATTTCGGATAATGAAAAGAATTCGGTTTTCCCATAATTCGGTGAATGTCTGACGATCCATCCTCTTCAAACCCAAAGCCGGATCTCCGACCAGCACCTCATTGTCATTCGCACCTTTTACGATGACGAAATGCATGTATCCCTTGTTATTGATGATCGTAATTGCCGGCACCTTCGCTTGAATCAGCTCCTTCAGGCCGATCTTATAGCCGTCAGCCTTGTACCCTCGGCGCTCGAGGTATCGCTTCATGTCCAACAACGAAAATCCTTGCTGTTTTATTTTCTGCTGATCACCGTGCTCCCACATATCGGCGAAAACGTCCAATTCGCCGACCATATCCTCGTAATGAAACGACAGTAAGCTCGCCAGCGCGGCCGAACCGCAACTGAAATCGTACTGCTGCTTGAGGATCGTCTTGAACCGTCTTTCGGCGAAACTCGTTACCTTGATGTCAAAAAATCCGGGCCCCACCACGCCGTCGGAAAACTGCACGGCGCCAGCATGACTGCACGGCGCCGCGCCTGCAAGACACACAGCGAACAAAGAAGTCAGCCGAAAAAGACCGCTGCGTCCGTTCATGGATTGATGGTGACGTTGACGTCCGTGAGATTCTGGATGATGACATTGTTTCCGGTGTTCTGAATCACCGATATGATTCCACTGGCATCGGTGAACGAGCTGCCGTCGATGCTGTTGTATGTCGTGATGTCGCTGGTATATGACGTGTTGCCGTGCATCGTCGCCTTGAAAGCGCCGCGGGCGAACGCCAAATCATCCACGCCTTCACGGGCACGCTCCTCGGCCAAGCTGGCACTTTCGACCGCCGCATACCCGCCTGCGCCAAATTCCACTTCGTCGTCGAAACCGACTGCATGGCCAACCGACCAAAAACAACTGACGAGAAAATATAGGCTTCCGACCAATCCTTTTTTCATCCTTTCCACCTCAATTTCCCTGTTGAGCTTTACCTCGGACTGGACCGGTGGGTGCCGAAACACCCACCGGTACTCCAATTGCCTATTCCATCAACTCGTCAATTTCAAGGAGCAACCGTGGGAGCGTTCGCAACCACCACAGTACCCAAGACATTGACGTTTTGGTTCACCGAGGAAATGCCGGCCAGGTTCTGCTGCAGTTGAATGATACCGGCGCTTCCGTTAGCTGAGCCGATGACGTTGTTGGACAGCGTCAGATTCGCGTCGCCAAACTCTTCGGTGTTGGTATTGACAGGGGCAATAGTTACCACATTACCTGCGAGCTCGTTCTCTAGCTCGGACTCGAAGCTGCTGTAATTGACGTTGCCCTCGCGAACGGCCACGCTTCCGTCACTATTTTCGTTTTCCACCGCCTGATCGATTTCGCTGCCGTTCTGAGCATTCAGAGCATCGCCGCCAAAGGCGGAAGCAGAGCTGTACTCGATCTCGCCGCCGTTAATGGCGCTGAAGGCATCCCCACCCCGGGCCGAAGCACTGCTATTCTCGCTGCTGTCGGCAAAGGCGTAGCCACCGTTGTTCGCGGCAGCGGAACCCTCTTCCTCAGCCTCGGCTTCGCCGGCATAGGCCGTGCCCCAGGTGGTCGCGGCAGCGGAGTTTTCCTCCTCAGCCTCCGCCTCGCCGGCATATGCCTGGCTCCTGTTGGCTGCAGCTGCGGCGGCTTCCTCTTCAGCCTCGGCCTCGCCGGCATTGGCTATGCCCCCGTTATTCGCAGCGGCAGAGCTATCGGCCTCCGCCTCTGCTTCGCTGCTCGCGTCCACCCCTACATTGAAGCTGTCGTCATCGGGGTCGATTACGACCTCAGCCCATGCCCCCGTCGAGAAACCTAACGCCAGGCTGATACCAGCCGCCAACAAGGTTTTTTCAAAGTTCATCATCGCATGTCTCCTTATGGTCAAGATTGGTTGCCGGGTTGAACTCCAGCTCTAACCCGGAGCGTTCTCCCAAACGCCGCCATATATCCAACAATTTTTGTACCAAACCATCATGTCATTGTTTTTTCGAATTTTTTCGAAATTGCACGGCGTTCGTTTCTGTAAATGCGATGCAACGGGAGGCTTTTGGCGGCACCGCCAGAAACCCCGATTTTCCGAGATAGCGTGAGCGGCCAGCCCTGGTTCAAGACTTAAGTGACCTACCGTATCTTGTTGATCCCTAATGTGTTTAGCGCAGAAGCGATGGCGACATCACCCTGCCTTCAAAATGTAAAATTTTCTGACACCAGCCTGTCTGCCACCATTTTTCTTCGCAATGGAGAGTCCCCGCTTGAGAAGCACTCCGATCTATCGCACTATTCGCCGTTACGGCCGCGCGTCGATTTGTCTTTTAAAACTACGCTGACGACAGGAGAACCTGAGATATGAAGAGCTATCGTAAGGAACTTTGGTTCGAGACCCCGAGCCGGATCGCCTTTATCAACATCACGCCGCAGGTACAGGCGTGTCTCCGGGAAAGCGGGGTACGGGAGGGGCTTGTTTTGGTCAATGCCATGCACATCACCGCCTCGGTCTTCATCAATGACGATGAATCCGGGCTGCACCGGGATTTCGAGAGCTGGCTCGAAAATCTCGCGCCCCACGAACCGATCAGCCGATACCTCCACAACCGTACCGGCGAAGACAACGGCGACGCTCATTTGAAAAGGCAGGTCATGGGCCGCGAAGTCGTCGTGGCGATCACGGATGGAAAACTCGACTTCGGCCCCTGGGAACAAATTTTTTACGGCGAGTTCGACGGCCGCCGCAGAAAGCGGGTTTTGGTGAAAATCATCGGCGAGTGACGCACCCCGTAAGAGCGGGAGCGAGACTTATGAATCGTGCGAACTGAGCACGGCCTGTGTCCACCGAGACCGGAGAGATGGGCAGGCCTGTCGGCCTTTGCCCATCCTGAGAGTAGTCACCAATCCTCATCATCCTTATAAGGCTTTGACTTCACCGAATCGGGGATTTTGGGCTTTTTCGCGGTCCGCAGCAAAATCATGAGATTACCGAGAATAATGCCGACCACCAGCACTATCCCAATCCAGAACATGCCCATAACAATATCTTCACAAACGCATGAATCAGACACTAGGATAAGCCGGAAACTCGAGTGCCCCGACTACCCTTACCGCTTCGACGCCAAAACCGGGACAATTGCTCAACGGTCGGCGCTCGATAAAATCGGAGCGGCAAAGCCGCAACGTCGATAATAACAACCCATGACGACAACCACCTGGCACATCGGTCAATTGCTGAACGCCATTCAGAGCACTTTCGTCGGCCTGCTGCGGGTGTTGTCGATCCCCATCGTCCTCGCGCTGAGCGTTGCCGAGGGTTACAACACTTGGCACGGCCTTAGCTATTTCATTCCCCAATGGATCGCGCTGATCATGACGATCGCCGTGCAATCGATGATCGTGATTTGCACCCTTGAATTGGCCAGCATGCACTGGCGCGCCAATCTCGTGCGCTATCTCAGCGTGGTGCTGTCCCTGCTCGTAGCCTTGACGGTATCGATATCGTTCGCCTATTTCAGGTTCTACGAATTTTCTCAGCGCGATGTCATTCAGCTCGAACGACAGACCAACATGGTCCGTGACGCGAACCGCTACATCGAGAGCGTGGTCGCACTCAAAAGCCAGCTTACGGCCGCACAGCAAAAACGTGTCGAGCA
This sequence comes from Methylocaldum szegediense, assembly GCF_949769195.1. NCBI lineage: Bacteria > Pseudomonadati > Pseudomonadota > Gammaproteobacteria > Methylococcales > Methylococcaceae > Methylocaldum > Methylocaldum szegediense. The sequence continues at coordinate 4,632,557 of NZ_OX458333.1, read as the reverse complement.
CGCCGCGGAGGATGCCAATCGGGCTTATCTCGGCACCCATCCCGGGATGCAAGGCCAGATCGGTAAGGGCAAGGTCTGGAACTATTACAACGAGATTCTGCAAGACGAACAAAACAAACTGCAAAAGCTGGAGAATGCCGCTTCGGGCCTCGAGAAACGCTTGTCCGAGGTTCGGGAGGCCCTCCGGGAATTCTCGCTTCGTGTAAACAATTCCGAAGTTTACGAACGGTTGGTCCGGAGCGTTCAGAATCTGCAGGGCGAAGCGGAAATCCTAGCATCGGCCTATGGTGCCCCACCTGTCGAAGCGCCCCGGTTCGGCTCCTACGCCGAATTTTCCCTCGGCCTTACGCCGTCCTTCGCGATGTGGAAGAACATATCCTGGTTTACCCTGGCATTGGCGGGCATGGTGGATTTCTTCATCCTGTTCCTGTCCTATCGTCTGGAAACCACCGCCCCTGGCCCGCTCACCGAGGAGGAGAAGGATCTGGCCTACTACGGCATACGGCAGTTCAGCGAATTTACCATCAATGCGAATGACGAATTGGAGTTCAGCATCGAGAAAACCGAACTGGAACGCGCGCGCCGCTATTCCGACTGGTCGCGGATGTTTTCAGTAGCCTTTCTATTGAACCGCGGTTATCTTCGGAAGGTCGGCGATAAATCGGTGGAATTCGCGCCGAATCTCTACCCGATCATCGCCGAGCGCCTCAAGTCCGATTACGCTACCGAATCTCCAAAGACGCCGGCCAACGAGAGTGAGCTCACCGAGTTGCTAGCGAGGAAAGGTTATGTTTGAGAACAGTCCCCCCGACCCCGACTCGTATTGGGAAGCGGGTTTCGAAGGCGAGCGCCGCGTCGTCGTGTCGGTTCTCGGCCCTTATCGCCGCGTGTTTCCCCGTCCCAAACGCTTCGTCCGGCGTTTCTACCACCGCGTATATGAACTGAAGATCGAGGATTGGCAAATCACCTTAGAACCGTTAAAACTCGGTGCTCTTTGCACCATCGAGGCGGAACTGGCGATCCGGTTTCAACCGACCGTGAAGTATGCCTGTGAAAACTTTGAGCACATCGAAAACCTCGGCGCCTATATCAAAGCTAACTATCGGACGCTGGTGCAGGACGCGGCTGAAACGGAGCTGAGACGGCTGGAGCGGAACCAACTCGACGATGATCCTGCTCGCATGGAGCGCCGTATCGAGAACGCCGTCAACGAACTACTAGTGACGCACAACATTCAATGCCGTGCGCGATGCACGATACGAACTGAGTTCGCCGATCTCGAAAATATCGAAAAGCATGCGGACACCATCGACTCCAAACACAACGGCATCTATCTCGAACTGATCCGACGCCGCCGTCAACTGAGCGAAAGCCTGGCGAGAGAGCAATACGACCGCGAAACCACCGAACGCAAGCTTCGGCTGGAACACGAGGAGCGGATGCTCGAGTTGATGCGACGCGAAGCCGAATTGCGCGAGGCACTGCGGAATCAAGAGGCCGAGCACGATCGCGCCGAGATCACTGCGGAAGAAACCCGGACGGCCGAGCGTTACGACGCCGAGCTGCGCCTTCGCGAGGCGCGGATTCGCCATGAAAGCCAGTTGAAACAGATGGAGCTCGAAGCCGAGCTCAGCGAGAAAACGCGCCGAGCCAAAGCTTTCGACGACATAGAAAACCACCTCAAGCGGGAAATCGAACTCCTCGTCTTGGAACGTCAGCGTTTGCTCCTGGAGGATGAAATACGCGACGTCAAAGTCGCCAAGGCCAAAGGCTGGATCATCAACGCTAAGCGCCGGTTCCCTCTGGGTGAAAACCCGAAATCGCTGAATCCGCAGGACCCCGGCGTCGTGAAAAACCCCGGCAACGAATAGACCTGTCCGGTGCACGCTCTCAACAGGGTCACCATGCGTTCGATTCGACGAGCACTGATTTTTCTCGGCTTTCCGACCGCACTACTCGCCAATCCCTGGGCAGCCGTCCCCGGCCCGACCGCCGGTCCGCCGCGTGTGATAGGCCAAACCACCAACGGCTGCATAGCTGGGGCGGCCGAACTCCCAACCGAAGGCGACGGCTATCTGGTCATGCATCTGGAACGCAAACGCTACTTCGGCCACCCCTCGTTGATCCGCACGATCCGCACCCTAGGCGCGCGAGCCCACGAAGCCATCGGCGTGATCCAGGTCGGCGATCTCTCCCAAGCCCGAGGAGGCCCCATGCCCTTCGGCCATCGCAGCCATCAGACAGGGCTGGACGCCGATATCTGGTTCAACCTCGACCCGGGACTCTTTAGGAACGCCGACCGATGGCGTGCCAACATTCCCGCCCCGAGTCTCTTGAACCGCGCTGGAAACGGCCTCAATCGTCGGCTTTGGAGCAGACAGCACGAACGATTGTTGAAGCTGGCGGCAACCATCCCCGAGGTCGACCGGATCTTCGTGAACGCACATATCAAGCGCGAACTTTGTCGAACCGTTCAAGGCGATCGCAGCTGGTTACAAAAGATTCGCCCGTGGTTCGGCCACGACGACCATTTCCATGTACGCCTAGTATGTCCGTCGGACAGCCCCGAATGCATCCGGCAGGACCCGGTTCCACCGGGCGATGGCTGCGATTCCAGCTTGTCCTGGTGGTTCCAGAAACACCCGCCTGGCCCGGCCAAGCCGGCACCGCCGAAACCCCCAATGCCCGAAGCGTGTCAAGCACTGTTAAATGGCGATTAGGTTTGTCGATGAAATCCGCAAATCTTGAGATCAGGCGAATCGAGATCCATAAGCTGGACGTGCCGCTGATCGCGCCGTTTACGATTGCCTCGTCGAGACTCGATCATGTCCGCAATCTTGCGGTGCAGATCACGCTCTCCGATGGCGCGGTGGGTTGGGGTGAAACACCGACACTGCCCCCGGTGACGGCCGAGGATCAAGCCACGGCATTCGACGCGCTGACCCGGGAAGCCTCCAGCTTGGTGGGACAAGCAGCGGGCGAATGGCGGCGAATCGCGGCGGAACTCCTGGAACGGATCCCGGGTCTCCCCTCGGTCCGGGCCGGAATCGAAATGGCCTCGATGGACGCGCTGGCCCACAGTTGCGGGATTCCTCTATTCCATTTTTTCGGCGGATTTCAGAATCGGTTGGCGACCGACATCACCATACCGATTTGCGCTGCCGACGAAGCGGAAGCCCTCGCCCGCCGATACCGTGAAGAAGGCTTCGAAATCCTCAAGGTGAAAATCGGCCTGGACCGCTCCGACGACATCGCGCGGCTCCTTGCCATAAAACGCGGCCATCCCGGGTGCCGTTTAATCCTGGACGCCAATGCCGGCTACACGGCCGAAGAGGTTCTGATTCTGCTCCGGGAACTTCGGCAGGCCGGCATCGAGCCGAACCTGCTTGAACAACCCGTGGCCCGAGAAGACTGGGACGGTCTCGGAAAACTGGCGCGAGAAGCGGGCATGCCGGTAGCCGCCGGCGAATCTTGCCGCACGCCGGAAGACGCTCTCCGCATCGTGACGCATCGCCTCGCCCAGGTCATCAACATAAAACTGGCCAAGTGCGGCGTGGTTCAAGCGCTTGACATCGCCGCTATCGCCCGCGCCGGCGGCGTCGCTCTGATGATCGGCGGCATGGTCGAAACGCACTTGGCGATGGGTTTCAGCGCGCATTTCGCGGCAGGGCTCGGAGGGTTTCAGTGGGTCGACCTGGACACGCCAATGCTGCTCGCGGACGACCCGGTCGAAGGCGGCTGTAAGCCGGTCGGACCGCATTACCTACTGGATCCTGGAACCGCCGGGCATGGCGGGCATTTGACTTAAGGACGCTCGGAACGAATACCTCTCAGGTTCGATCAGCAAGCGATTCCCGATCCACGATCGTCGCAGTCCGTTCCGCTGGGCTACCGCACGCCTTGAACTCAGCGACCAATGGCCAGCTCACACCCGACTGCGCCTTGCCCGATCTATAAGCCTCGGTGCACGGGCATTATGGAACGAACGTGCCATTGTTCCGGGATGCCTTTAGTTTCGCGTATTCCTGCTCGTTACGAGCCCATCTCGACCGGCCGTAGAGATAGCCCACAAAGGTCCAGACCGAAGCCCCCAACAGCAGGCGAAACGGAAGATTACCCTGAGTACTGAAGATATCGCCGAAAACCTGATGTTGAAAAACCACGGTCGAAAAAACGAACATGAAGCCGCCCCATTTCAAGACTCCATGGGTCCAGATGAAGTGGCGCTTTCCCCTGGCGCGGGTTCGTTCCCATTCAGCCAGGCGTTGCGGTGTCCAGGTAGTATGAGTGTTCGTCATGTCGTTCCCTATCACGATCCAATAGGCGCTGCTTAACGAAGCTCCGAACAAGTCGGTTGCGTTCATGCTGTTCGACAGGTTTGCCGAAGGGCATGACCAAAGCTTCCTTTAGGCTTCATCAGCTGATTCTCATTGCAAAACTTCGGCGTGACAATTCCTTACGGTCGCGGAGTTGCACCAATACAGTGGGCGAAATCGAAAACTTCTGCTTTTTCGATTGAATTAATCCGAAATGCGGCGTACGGTTTGGCTGTCGCCGTTAAAAAAATACCACCAGAAAGTCTCTTCCACCTCCGCGACGAAGTTGATATCCGACCGATAGATATGCTGACAGCCGATCGCCGTAATGCCTTCTTCGGGTTCTTGGCCTACCTCGTATTCGTTGTCTATGGGAGCCTGGTACCTTTCGAGTTCCGCGACTACTCGTTCGATGAAGCGCTCGAACAATTCGCCGCGATCAGATATCTGGACCTCGGGATCGAATCAAGAGCCGACTGGATAGCCAACATCGTGCTTTATGTACCTTTGGCATTCCTGGGCTGCGCCTCGGCCGTCGGCATGCGCTCGACCGCAGCACTGCGTCATCTAACCACGCTAGCGGTCTTCGCGTTCTGCATCGCGGTCGCGATTGCGGTGGAGTTCATCCAGATATTCTTCGCGCCGCGCACGGTCTCCTTGAACGATCTCTTGGCCGAGACACTGGGCTCGATCGGCGGCATTGCCCTTTTCAGTCTGGGACGATGGCGCATCGTGCGCTTGTTGGACGCCTTCGCCGAAGGCGGACGCTCGTCCTTATATGCGGCGATCATCGCCTACTCGGTGCTGTATCTCCTGCTGTCCATGTTTCCCTACGATTTCGTGCTCTCGGCCCGAGAACTCGAATGGAAATTGAATTCGGACAATTGGGGGTGGCTAATCGCCGGTAACTGCAGCGGCTGGCTGCGTTGCACGGCGCGCCAGGTCAGCGAGATTCTCGCCATCGCTCCGCTTGGGACTTTCATCGCTCTCGCCGCTCCTGTCTTGCGGTTTCGCCGTATCTTCCTGATAGGCGCGGTACTAGGCCTCATCCTGGAACCGTTTCAGTTACTGCTCGCATCAGGTGTGAGCCAAGGGCTATCGGTGCTGTGGCGCGGAGTGGGACTGGTGGTGGGCGCAGCGATCGGCCGACTCCTCCGCCGGTATGGCCCCGTAGCCTTGGCTTGGATCATTAAAACGATCATCCCCTTCGCTGCGGTTCCATATCTACTAGCACTGCTTGCCGTCAGCGGCTGGTTCTCGTCCGCCTGGCTGCCCCTCGGCGATGCTGTCGCTCGTCTGGCTGATGTCCGGTTCATTCCTTTTTATTATCACTATTACACGACCGAACAGGCTGCGTTGGTGAGCCTACTCGCCCAGGCGGGCATGTACGCCCCGATTGGGCTTGCTATCTGGGCAAGGCGCACTCATGGGAGCGGAACCGAAAAACCAGGGGTGCTGCAAGCGTCGTTGTTCGCCGCCGCGCTGGCGTTGCCCGTCGAATTCGGCAAGCTTTTGGTTCCGCCCAAGCATCCGGATTTCACTAATCTGCTGATTGCCGCAGCGAGCGCGGCAGCGGCCTACGCACTGGCCCATTGGGTCGGAGCAATCTTGACCGGTGGCCGAGAACGGACCACGCGGCCGAGCCCCGAACGAGTCCAAGAGCACCCCTCGGCACAACATTCAAAAACACCGATGCCTACGTATAGTGCACCACACCCTTTTGGCGTGTTCATCGCTTTGGCCGCAGCATTGGCTGCTGTTGTCGGCATTCTATTTTATTCAGCCGGCATGCCGTGGCTGGTCGCCGCATTGGTCGGTTACGCGGTGTGGTTGTGGCGCCACCCCGGCGGATGGCTGTTCGTAATTCCCGCTCTTTTACCGGCGCTCGATTTAAGCCCTTGGACCGGCCGTTTGATGCTGGACGAGTTCGACCTGACCGTGCTCGTTACCATCGCCGTAATCTATCTGCGAACTTATGGGATAAAGCCGCGGCCTTGGCCGAACCGAAGTGTGTCATGGGCCGCAGCGCTCTTGTGGCTAAGCTGGTTGCTTTCAAGTGCGCGCGGTTTGTGGCCACTTTTGGACAATGAAGGCACCATCTTGGACAGTTCTCATTCACCACTCACCGCTTGGTTGGTCGGCAAAGGACTCTTGTGGGCGCTGTTGTTCGTACCTCTGATGCGACGCGTGCCCGAGGAGAATTGTGGAGCAGCCCTCCGCCTGATGAGAAACGGTTTGGTCACCGGCTTGGCAGCGGTTACGCTGGCCGTTTTATGGGAACGTCACATATACGTCGGGCTCAGAGATTTCGAAAATGTGTTTCGCGTAACTGGGACCTTCGCCAGCATGAACACGGGTGGCGCCTACATTGAAGCCTTCATTGCCTTCGCTTTTCCAGCGCTTGTCGTTTCCGTACTCACGGCACGCCACTGGCTACTGAAACTACTCGGCCTCGCCTACGCCGCATGCGCCAGCTATGCCATGCTGGTGACTTTCTCGCGCGGCGGCTACGCCGGCCTCATCGCAGGATTGGTGCCGATCCTGTGGAGCATCCTGCGACGGCCGAAGGAATTTCCGATCCATCGCTGGCTGGCGCTCGCCGGACTTTTGACGGCGTCGATCGCCGCCGCTGTTCCCGTACTTTCCGGCGGATTCGCTCAATCTCGGCTGGCACGCATCTCGGAGGATCTCTCTACTCGGGAAGCGCATTGGGAGCGCGCTCTGGGTTTAATGGATGACGGACCGATAACAACACTAATTGGAATGGGCTTCGGGCAATATCCCATTCTCTACGCGCTGGGAGCGGAAACGGCCAAAGTACCAGGTACTTTCACCGTCATGCGCGAGGGCGACAATTCTTTCCTGCGTCTCGGTGCCGGCGAGACGGTTTTCCTCGACCAGATTGTCGATGTTGAACCCGGCGAACGTTACCTACTGTCTGCACGAATTCGCCAGCCTGAAGGTGAAGGCACTCTCGGAACTCCACTTTGTGAAAAGGCGCTACTTTATTCCTTCGAATGTGGCGGGGCGGAGTTGCGCTCACACTCGTCCGATGGATCATGGAACACGGTCACTGTCGAGGTGAACTCGGGAAAACTCGGCGCGGGCGGTAACTGGCCTCACCGCTCGGTAAAGCTGTCCCTGCACAACAAGTCAGCTCACATGCTGGACGTGGACGCCGTCAGCCTCAAAACGAAAGACGGACGCGAGCTAGTGGCTAACGGAGAATTCGACGAAGGGATCGCACGATGGTTACTCGTAAGTGATCAGAAGGAATCTTGGCACATTGACCAACAAGTGGTGGAGATGTACTTCGCGCAAGGCGTATTGGGATTGGCGGCCTTTGCCCTATTGTTGGTCGGCGCCGGAATAAACCTGTGGCCGGTCTTGTTGAAGGGAGATCTTGAAGCCGCGTTGCTGGCCGGCTCACTGATAGGGTTTCTTACTGTCGGATTATTCGGCAGCACGATGGATACCGCGCGACTGTCTATGCTGTTCTATCTCGGAGCGTTCGGTATAGGCGTTCTGGTGCGTAACCCACATACTGAACGTCCGGTACGGCGGTTCTTGCGGAGTATGACTCATGAGTGAAATCCGATACTCCGCGGAAACTTTTGCTTAATCCGGGAAACCAAGAGCTTTTCGGGCACCTGCCAAAGCGCCGCTGAGTTCATCCGATATCGTCAAGCTCGCCTGCGCACTAAATTAACGCAAGGAGAGGATACTCCCCTGGAGTCGACAGCTGTTCCTGGCGTTGACGTGCTGTTGTACGAGGAGCACCATCATCCATTCGCAGATGGCGCTTATTCGCGCTGCCACCGAGCCGCGGCCCGTTTTAAGTAACGGCTAAGTCGTCAACTCAAAGTTCTGAACCGAATTCACCGCTGGTTAAAGCAATGCGGGCATACGGTCCGATGTACTGCCGTATTGGCATCGATTGCGGTACCGATACGATCGCTCGCCTTGTGGGTGCCTGGCCAGGCTAGTGATGCTGGCATGATGGACGATAATTGTACCTCGGAAGTTATAGTATAGTTATCCAAGTTTTCCAGGCGCCCGTCGACTTATGCGCCGGCAAATCTTAATCAATCACAAGAATAAGCCATGCCTGTATTAGTTCATGAGTTACTGACGAGGACAGCCGAAAAAACACCTTACAGCACCGCGATACAGATCCACGACGCCAGCCTCTGCTTCGGCGAACTGGACGCCATGGTGTCGAAATTGGCTCGATCGTTATCGGCCATTGGACTTTCGCGTCAGCAGCGTGTCGCGGTCTACCTTCCCAAACAGATCGAAACGGTCACGAGCTATTTGGCCATTTCTCAGGCTGGTGCAGTATTCGTACCCGTCAATCCCGTGCTCAAGGCCGAGCAGGTTGCCCATATTCTGCGGGACTGCAATGTCAGGATTCTAATTACCTCTCAAAGCCGTTTCATGGGTTTGATGAGCGCGCTCGCGACCTGTACCGATTTGCATACCGTGGTCTTGACCGATATGACGGAATCTTTCCCCGAGATTCCCGGAATTCAGGTCATGAGCTGGGCGGATTTGTCGCAATTGGAAACATCCGCCCCGACGCCCTCCGTCATCGACACCGATATGGCCGCCATTCTCTATACTTCCGGCAGCACCGGTAAACCCAAGGGTGTTGTGCTGTCGCACCGAAACATCGTCACCGGCGCCAAGAGTGTCGCCCAGTATTTGGATATCGTCCCCGACGACCGCCTTCTTGCCGTTTTGCCTTTCAGCTTCGACTACGGGCTAAACCAACTAACCACGGCGCTGCTCAAAGGCGCCTGCTGCGTGTTGATGGATTACCTCGTACCCAAGGACGTCATCACGGCTCTGACGCGCTATCGCATCACGGGACTCGCGGCGGTTCCACCTCTTTGGGCCCAGTTGGCACAACAGCAATGGCCGGCGAGCATCGATGAACATTTGCGCTACATGACCAATTCTGGTGGGAAAATGCCGAAAGCGACCCTGGAGCGCATCCGTAACAACGCGCCAAACGCCAAGTTTTTCCTGATGTACGGTCTGACCGAGGCGTTCCGCTCCACTTACCTTCCGCCCGACCAGATCGATCGCCGCCCGGACTCGATGGGCAAGGCGATTCCCAACGCCGAAATCATGGTCGTACGCGAGGACGGTACACCCTGCGCACCGCACGAACCCGGCGAATTGGTGCATAGAGGGTCGTTGGTCGCTTTGGGCTATTGGAATGATCCTGAGAAAACCGCCGAACGTTTCCGGCCCGCACCGGGAAGACCACACGAACTCCCCATACCGGAAATCGCCGTCTGGTCCGGCGATACCGTAACCATGGACGAGGAAGGTTATCTTTATTTCGTCGGGCGCAAGGACGACATGATCAAGACTTCGGGTTACCGGGTCAGCCCGACCGAAATCGAAGAAGTCATCTACTCGACCGGACTCGTTTCGGAAGCGGCCGCGATCGGCGTACCTCATCCGATGCTAGGCCAAGCCATCGTTGCCGTCGTTTCTGCCAGCTACTCCGAGGTCAAGACCGAGGACCTGATCAACGCTTGCCGCCAGCGGCTCCCGAATTTCATGGTGCCGGTGTCGATCCAGGTTTTGCCTGAATTGCCGCGAAACCCGAACGGCAAAATCGATAGAAAACGACTCGCTTCGCAGTTCGCCTACCTCTACCAAGAAGGTGTTCATGAATAAGGAACTTCCCCGCCACGCTCCCTTGACCCAATTTCCAGTTGAAGATGACTGCCTGGTCGTGGGCGGCATGAGGTTGACGCGTTTGGCCGAGCGCGTCGGACGAACGCCGTTTTACGTCTACGACCGCCGGCTCATTACGGAACGCGTCGAACATTTGCGCAAGTTTCTTCCCAAGGAAATCCACCTCCATTACGCGATGAAGGCCAACCCGATGCCAGCGGTCGTGCAACATCTAGCGGGTCTCGTGGACGGCTTTGATGTGGCTTCCGCAGGCGAGATGAAAGTCGCGCTCGACACGCCCATGCCGCCCGAGCACATTAGCATGGCAGGTCCCGGCAAACGCGCCGAAGAGCTGTCCTCCGCGATCGCAGCGGGAATTCTGATCAACGTGGAATCGGCTCACGAGTTGGATGTGATCGCCCGGCAATCGGAACGCCTCGGCTATCCCGCCCGAGTCGCGATCCGCATCAATCCAGCGTTCGAACTCAAATCTTCGGGCATGAAAATGGGTGGCGGTCCCAAACAGTTCGGGGTCGACGAAGAGCAGGTGCCGACCCTGTTGCGGCGTATACGCGATTATGAGCTGGATTTTCACGGCTTCCACATTTTCAGTGGGTCTCAGAATTTGCGATCGGAAGCCATCATCGAGGCCCAAAAAAAGAGCGTCGAGCTCGCCCTGCGTCTGGCTGACCACTGCCCTTCTCCAATCCGTGTTTTGAACATCGGCGGCGGGTTTGGCATTCCTTATTTCCCGGGCGAACAGCGTCTCGATATCGCACCGATCGGGGAGCAACTATCGGAGCGTCTCGAAGACATTCGGCCTTACCTACCGAATGCTACCGTGGTGATCGAGTTGGGCCGGTATATAGTCGGCGAAGCCGGCTTGTACGTTTGCCGAGTAATCGACCGAAAGGTTTCCCGCGGCCAGGTCTTTCTCGTAACCGACGGAGGACTCCATCACCATCTCGCCGCCTCCGGAAATTTCGGTCAAGTCATTCGAAAGAATTACCCGGTGGTCATTGGCAATAAAGTCCAAGGCACGGAAAGAGAGGAAGCGAGCGTTGTCGGTCCGCTATGCACGCCTCTGGATATTCTCGGCGATCGGATGGATCTGGCGCGGGCCGATATCGGAGATTTGGTGGTGGTCTATCAATCCGGCGCCTACGGCTATACGGCAAGCCCAAGTCTATTTCTCAGTCAGCCTGTCGCTACCGAGGTCTTAGTTTAGTTAAACACATCCTCGTAGAAACGGAAGGTGACAGCTTAGACGGATTCAGAAAACTGAAAAATCGCGGCTGTTCTATTAGTGCGGTTCACAAAGTTCGGCCGATTCCCGTTCGTACACTTCGAAGCCCACGATCTTGCGGCTATAGAGGTCGAGGTACGCCCTTTTACCTCTGTAAGAAACCAATCTATCTGATGCGACATCTATCCTGATAGAGGGAGACTCGGGTGAGATGACACAAGTACCGTTGAGGAATGGAGGTGGTTGTCTGGAAGGCATAGCGGTGCAAGGTGGGTTCCAAATCCGCCGTGCCATCGAGATAAGTTTGCACGACCTCCTCGAAGCGGCCGTTGAGCCATTACAACGTGCTATCCGTTGGGGCCCGACGAGCGAAACCAGGCGGCGACCGATGACATATCCGGCGCAGATGCGAGCGACGTCACGGTCGCCCGCGGAAGGTTTGACGCAGGTCAGGAAGCCGTCGCCAAATACCGACTCTGCATAATCGCACGGGACCTGGCACCTTAGACTGTTACTTCAAACAGTTCCGCTAATTGCTGTGCACCGGAACGCCTTTCAAATTTGCGAATTATATCCGGACGAATTCTCGGAACTGTGCCGTTGCGAACGGCGTCAAGGAATCGTGGCAGAGTTTCGGCAATTTCGACTTGATTATCCAATGGCGCAATAAACTCCACCTCCGCTTCGCGGAGCACCCGCGCGGTATCCCCCCCTTTATCCGTCAGCGCCAAAATCGGTTTATTCGCCCTTAGGTACTCGTAAATTTTTGCGGGAATCTGATGATTACAATTCGCTCCCTGAAATAACAATAAACCGTCAGACTCTAACATCTCGACCAAGGCTTCTTCGTATCCAATAGGCGGTTTTAGAAAAACCAAATCTTCAATATCGTATTGTTGAAGCAAGCCCCGCAAATAATCGTCATGCCCCGTCGCTCGTAGAACAATCTGAACATCGCTATCCGTCAAACCGGATTGTTTTTTCAGTTTTCCAACGGCGGCAAAAAAGTCACGTGGGTCTCGCTCCGACGGATATATGACGCCACTGTGGACTAATCTCAGTGCCCGCTGCCCGCCCGGCTGCGCTACCGATTTCGCGCGAGCCTCGGCACGAACGAAGTTCTCTTCATCATACCCGTTCGGAATCATAGCCAGCTTCTCGGCAAACTCGGGATACCGTTCGGCATACATCCGAACCGCTCCGGGTGTAGTAAATATCGCACGAGAACTATGACGCAAAGTCTTAGCTTCGATCCACCGAAAAACCCTCCACCGTCTTGGTTCTCTGGGATAGTCGGGTTCGGTCATCGAGTCACGAAAATCAGCCACCCACGGTATACCCGTAATGCGGTGCAGAATCAGACCGATTAAATGTGCGGTTGCAATAGGATACGTGGACCACAGAACGGACGGACGGTAGCGCCAGATTAAACGTAAACCCGTTAATACCCCTCCGATCACCCAGGTTACCCAACGATCAGGCAGTGCGAGCACTTCCGGATAGCGCCGTAGAATCGCCAGGTGCTTTGCCGTGTCCAGAGCGAAAGCACGGGCGACCACAATATCGGACCTGATCTCGTGTAATTGATCCGGGCTAGATAGCTCATAAGCCGAAGGATTGACGGTAAGTACAATCGGTTTCCAATTGAATTCGGGCAAGTACTGGGAAAATTTCAACGTCCGTTGCACTCCGCTGCTCACACGAACGGGCGGATAGTGGTAGGCGACCATCAAAACCGATCTGTTCACCATGAGTTTAGCCACTCCAGTGTCCAGGAAGCAGCCTGATCACGCCATTCACGAGTGGAAAACGTATGATCGGCTTCAGGTAGCTCGCGACGGGAAATCCGCGGATGGCTCAGCAGTTGTTGCCAGTCCGCGTCTCGCGAAACAAGGTCCCGAAATTGGTCTGCCGTCAAATCACGTCCACTTAAAATCAAAAGTACCCGACCGGAGAATCTTTCCAGACCAACCCGCATCCGTTCGGGCAAAGGCAATTTTTCCATAAAATGCCCGTCTGCTTTTGAAGCGATTGGATTTTGCTTCCTAGCCGAACTCAACAGCGCCTTGGATGCGAACGCTGTCAACGAGGAAAGGGATTGCTGGAAATCGAAATCGCCCTTGGCAACCTTGCGCCATAAATCGGCACTTAAAAGTCGCTGTCGATAATAGCGCTTCAAATAGACCTTCGCTTCACTCTGCTCAGTGTGAACCCACGGATTCAAAAGAACGAGTCCTTTCACTCGCTCATCTCGATGAGCGTAAAATAACGCTGCAGACGCCGCGTCGCACAATCCCCAAATCACGATTTCACGTAGTTCTGGCTGAGCATGGACAAAAGCCTCGATTGCACTGGCAATATCCTCGCCGATGTTTTCGAATGTCCGCTGTTCACCTCCGGAATCTCCCATCCCTCTATAATCGAAACGGAGCACCGAAAAGCCGTGACGTGCAAGATAACGTGCCAGCAAAACGAATTGCCTATGGCTTCCAACGCGGTACTGCGGCCCACCTACTACAATCACCACGCCTCGGCGATTGACCGTGGGCGCGGAGTGAAGAATCCCCACGAGTGCTTGGCCGGCACACTCAATGACCATTGGTTTTTCAAAAAAGCCAGGCTCTAGCATTCGAAAAACGTGCTGCTAAGCTGAATAAGTTCAGGAACACTAGTGATTTCCTGAGTACTCCAGAAAGGTTCGCCCACTATCGCCTCATAATGAGTATTAATGCCGGCGCTGGCCCAAATCGACAAAAACTGCTGATTGGCTGGAGTAGGCTGTTCTTTAAGCGTCGAACTAATTTCGAATACGCCCAATTTTTGCAGGCTGCCAGTTACCGTCGTCTCAAAATCCAATTTCTCGATTTCACGCACCCACTCCGGATGCAGTTCGTATCCAGCGATCTCTAGGGATTCACCTTCCGCAAATCGATCACGCAAGCCTCTGACCGTCTCTCGTTTTCCGGTCATCATGCCAGCTGCCACACGTAAGCGAAGAAATTGCGTGAGAAAAATCTCACCTTTCAATATTGGTTGCCAAAGCAGCAAACTCTTAAATTCCTTGTCCGAATAATGCAGGAAATCGAGTGCTAAAAGAGCTCCCGCCCGTAGCGCCCAGAGACTGATATCTTTCACCTGCTTACCCCGCAACCAAGCGATTGCGGCTTCCATATCCTGCAACCACTGCGACCAGCGAGCGTCTAAAGTATCTCCATCACTATCTCCGGTACCGAATAAATCCACCGTTAGAACACTAATACCCCTTTCGGCCAAAGCCCTCGCCTGCAAAGCGACCATTCGGCGCGCCTTGTTCATCTCCTCTGCAAAGGCCGGAACATGCACAACTGCATGCCCTTTGTATGCGTCTTCATTGCCTGGAAAGTACAAACAAAACAGCTTTCCAGCCGCGATTGGGAGAAAAAACGGACGCGGCTCGCAGCGATCAGATCGAGTCATGTACGAGATCTTAATTTTTGCTCGACGAATTCCGCCAGGCTCGCCACGGATTCAAAGACAGATGCTTCGACTTCGTCATCGTCGACAACAAAGCCGTAAGACTCTTCGAGTGCGGTTAGCACCGAAACCACGGCCATCGAATCAAACTCCGGCAATTCACCGAGAAGACGAGAATCCGACGTCAACCGACTCCCTCTTTCCCCAAGTTGAAGTACCTGCGTTAGCAGATCAATTATGTGTTGTGCAGTAGACATAAAAACTATCTTGCTGTATTGAATTCCCAACGAGTGACGATAGCCTTTCAAAAAACAATTATCTAAATTAAGAAACCGAACTACCGCCAACTAAACAACAAATTACGCCACCTGAGTTCAATGCCACCCATATACCGCTCAAATGCCGTTAAGAACCTTGTGGTTTACCATGTAGCGTAACTATCCGAAAACAAAGGATTAATCAATAGAAGCTTCCAATCCTTGCTCGATGACCTCTTGGTGGTGGCTCAATTTAGTTTAAAGCAGTGGCGATTAAGAAGATGCCGAGCGCGTCCTCCTGCACAATCGCTCCCGGACCTAGCCAGCGATGACATCCTCACCTTGTATCATGGCTTTCCCGCCTTCTGGATTCTTATCGTTTACCCAGTTGCCTCCCCCCCGTCGCCTGTTCCGCCTCCGCCCCCTGGCCGAAGGCAAGCTCCAACGCTGTTACCCCTAGTGCCCCCTGTCATGAACTCCCTGAATTCGTGGCTGTCCTGCTGGCTCATCCAGCGATTCTTCCCCAGCCCTATCCGCAGTCCCATGTAAGCTCTATGCTAGGATCCTGACACTCACACAGCCCGATCAAGACGCCCCAAGACCAAATCTACACTAGGTCTAAACCTAAAACATCCCTGCAAGACACCTTAAAACTCAACGGCATTGCATACAGCTCAACTGTCTAGCCAACGCTTGTGATGCAATCGACCTAGCGGATACTTCACCCTCTCTGAGGTAGAGATTGAACAACCGTGCTTGCGTTAGTCGATCCCACCCGCAAGTGCCGGCGAAGCGTATCAATACAATATTTTTTTAAATATCCCATCAAATTTCCGATTACCGTGTGGCCATACATCTCAATGGTCCAGTGAACACGCATTTGCTTTGTCCATTCCAGCTTATGGGGCATCACGTCGCCTAAAAAGTCAAACTCGATAGCGCCCTCCGTGAAAGCTTGTTGAATTGCAGCGTCAACCACATAAGTACCCGGCGATATCTCTGCATATTGATCATCAAAAGATGTCTTCAATTGTCCCCAGCGCTTTTCAAATTCGTAACATAAGCTGTAGGCAATTGGCCGTTCACCCAAAAACAGAACGTTAGCTCGTAACATGCCCCGATCAGCGAGTTCCGGCAACAACAATTCGTAGTAGCGTTGCTCCATAGGCCTATGCGAAACCGCCATACCGGCAGCAACTTTTCGACTGGCTGATTCAATTGTCAGCATATGAGCAAGAAACTCACTGGTTTCCGACGCATCTTTAAACCACCGCATTTCCGCGCCGGTTTTTCCGATGTTGCGCGCCTTTCGACCCAAGCGGTACCTAAAGCTGGCACTCCGTTTTAGCAGAAAACTCTCCCAATCCGACGAGATCGGCAAATAAGGCGAGGAATCTCCACGAAGAAAACGTAAAATCCGCCCTTTAGCCTTGGCCAAATGCGTCAAAATTTCATACGTCCGGCCGTTGTCAACGACGTTCTTAATGCGTAATACATCCCACTTCGATAAACTCGCTTGTGACAACACTCTCCCTAGCGTCTCCACCTCGTCTCCGTCTATCAGCAAGTTCTGATGATACGAAACCAAATTTCCGGCGGGCTCGAGTACGCGTATCGGCACGCCGTACCAATGCTCGACCGAACTAAGGAATGGAATGATCGTCTTTAGTTTCTTCTTCTCCCATTCAACGTAAATTTTCAGCTGCTCAAGCTGATTACGAGCCTGAGCAACGCTCTTGATCCACCATGGAAATGCCGTCGGATCACCAGATTTCTCTCGTACAGCGCGTTCCCAATCATCGCCAATTTCCGAAATTGCATCCTCTAACTTAAACCAGCGATTCCTTACCGACATTCACATCCCCAAGGGTTCTTTTGGAAACGACTATTTAGTGCCACAATACAAACATCCTCAAAAAGCCAATGTTTCTAATGAAATTCTCCAGATCACAAACACAACGCGCTATGCTTCGAAAAAACGCTCATCGCCTAGTTTGCATCCTAGCACTTTCTGCCTTTTCCGAGGCCTCTTTTTCTGCCAGTGCACCTTGGGTTGGAGAAACCCTAAATAAGACCGTATGCCAAGGTAAAGGCCAAGGTTACGGCCCATTCGATTATACGAGCCCAACCGACCGAAAACATCTCGGGATAGTCGAACACTACCACTTCACATCCGATGTCGAGCACTTACGCAAGGGCGCTTCCGGCTCCATTGCGCTCGATCTAGACTATACGCTGCGAGCCTTCCCAAATCACCATAGAGCACTCAACGCCATGATGACGTTTCAGTTGCAAAAGCACATCTACAACCAACGTCATTCAGATATCCCCCCTCCTGAGTGCTATTTTCAGCGCGCTATTAACTTCGCTCCAAACGATGTCAATGTATACATACTTTACGGAATATACCTCCATAAACGTGGACTCAAAGAGCACGCCTTGGCTCAATACCAAAAGGCCTTAAAAATTAAGCCACAGGATCCCGAGCTCAATTACAACATAGGGTTACTCCTTGTTGAACTCAAACGCCCGGACGAGGCATTATCCCATGCTAAAATCGCCTACCAGAATGGCTATCCGCTTCCCGGCTTGAAAACCAAGCTCAAACATCTTGGAAAATGGACGGACTAGCTATCTTGCCAAACTCGTAGAGCCTGTTTTTCAATTATATCGGAGTTATGTGCCTGTATTTTTGTGGCGAAAGATCTTAATACTCGACCAATATAAACCAGCCCCGGTCATTACCATTACAATCGAGATACTCAACGATATAAGCGACATTAGCAGTACCGGCTCTTCCAGGAATCGCGGTCTCGAAATCAACTGAGGTTCATCCACAAATACAGCGAGCAATCGCCCAATCTGCGATGTTATCCATTTGCTTTCCCAGTTTATCGTTCTTGGCCACTGATAACTTTCCGTCCCTTTCTTGTAAAAGGCGACCTTGGACTTTTCACCTCTTTCCTCAACAAGGACTTGCAGTCTGTCAAGGAAAAGTTGATTATTTCTTCTAAGCTCATCCAACCCCAAAAACTGTCCATGTGATGTAGTATAAACGATGTCATAGACCGGATCCGCAACTGCCCTAAAGTCCGGTAATCGCACCTCAACTACGGTATGTGTCGGCTTTCCATTTTCCTCATCATATAGCATCACCAACGTATTCGGAATATCTAGCTGATACAACATCGACGCCAATAAGCGCGACTTATCAGCGCAATCCCCCCCTTTCTCCAGAACTTGAATTGGGGTCGGCCCGAGCTTTGAAAACAGAAAGTACTCTCTGTTCTTAGCGAAACCTTTATTACTATAAACCCAGTGAGTCAAACGGATTAGCCGCTCTCCCGGAGCATCGTCGAGCCCATCCGTAACATACTTCGCAATTTGCTTTATCGTCTCGGACTCCGAATGATATTTAAAATACAGAAGACCAAAGATTAAAAACCCGATAGCGCCAAGAACCGAAAAGCAAATTCCTGTCCATCGCACAACAAGTTGCATTACTCTTCGAACCGTCAGGTCGACGTTCATAGGCGATTAGTCAATAAAATTTCTTAATCCATGCCGCCTAGACAAGGTAAAATTCGAATCACCATAGTTATCTAATCGGCTTGACTACAAAACTACGCGGCTTAACCTGGGAAGTCGCAATTTTACTTGTTTCCTTTTCAGTAATCGACAAAGAATCCTCAACAATTTTCCTCAAGACTATGAGGACCATCACAACATTCCAATACAAATCGAAATATGCCAACCCTAGGAAAGCTCCTCCCGTTGCATATGCAACCAATGTCGCCTGAAGCATTCTAGCGAGCATATTAGCCCACTCTAATTCTTGAATTCCCTTTGTTTTCTTCATAACCCATGCAGCATTTCTAAAACTTAACCATCCAATCAACAGAAAGATCGCCAACCCGATGAAACCGTGCTCTCCCAGCATCTCGAAATAGATGCTATGCGCATCATGGACGTCTTCTGGGTTAGGGGCATAAAGTGCGAAGGTCAATGGCGACCAGTGGTTGAATCCTCCACCTGTTACTCGGTCGCAAGCCAGGTTAAAAGCGAGCGTCCACGCATTTATTCTTCCCATCGCCGAACTATCCTGCTGATAGGTTTTTACGGTAGCCATGCGCTCATGCCAACTTTCTGGCATAAAAAAGTATATTCCTACTGCCAGGATAGCACCTATGGTACCTGTTAAAACCTTTGAGCGACTACGCCACCAATACATTATTAGCATAGCCAGAGCCGCAACTAGAGCTCCTCGTGACTGTGAGCCCATCGCCGATACAGCCATCAACGCCATAACGACAAAAAGTCCAAGCTTTAGATGGATCGCTTTCGTTATACTGAGAAAATATCCGACGATCGGCAGCACCATTAGGGTAGCAAGAGCCAGTTCATTATTTCCTTCTATAAAAGATCCTTCGGGGCCCCATACCCTTAACTTTCCTCCAGTTAAGATAGTAAATATACCTCCCTTGACCCCATAATATGCCAACGACGCGGCAATAACTCCCAAAAGGGCATTTATTTTCTTACGATCTACTATAACCAAACCTGTAATCAGGTTCATAACCTGAATCTTGAGCGTTCGCTTATATTCCACGAAAGCACTATCAGGGAAAAAAGCGAAAAATGTCGTTATAGCCATCCACACCAACAACACGAAGATCCATACAATTATAGGAGATCGCGGAAACCTCTTTTCCTTATCAGCCAACGCTGCCGGTATAGTAACAAGTGCCGTCAACTGGGCAAATGGGAAATTGTAAGCAAACCCCCAAGCTAAACGATGAGGATTCATATAACTTATCCATGCCCATATCAGCACTCCGATATAGGACTTTTTCAATGTCCAAAAAAGTCCGACAATAACGACGGTCAGAATAACAATATCTCTCATATTACTAGTCGCCACCGCCTCCTGTGTAGATATACGCCCTCCAGCACCCAGCCGAGCATGGGCCAAAAGGATTTCTAGCAGATATTGCTCCGCATCTGCCGGCCGTGCGGTCGGCAATCAATAATCCGCCACAGCCCTCATTACACCATGACACCTAGAAATCCCCCTCATGAACAGAATATTGACCGCAGAATTATTAGTTGAAAGCAGTAGCGATTACTGAAGGGTCAATCACTATACCGTGAAACAACTCAGATCTCGAAAAGCACATCGTATTTCGGACCAAGTGCTCGATGCGAAAAATTTTTTCCGGCCCCTGCCTATCTTATCAATGACGTGCATGTTCGCCGAAATAGCTCCAGTATAGCTTGGCTCACCATCGGTGCAACCGGTGCGAATATCTCTGCAAGTTACCTACCTCTTGTTCGCAGATGTCCTCTTTGCGCGGCTCATACAGAAATGCCCAACCGATTGGCGATAAACTTCAACCAAGCGAATTCCCCACATCGGCTGATATTGAGTGAACACTGCTGCTCACACCAGCCGTCAACGCAAGGATTAAAAATTGAAACACCAATTGAACTCGGTATTCGAACTCCGCCCGATACCGCTTAGCCTATTTCTCAAATTTGAACACGTGAGAGGTACCGGAAAGGGCGTCTTCAGGTTGCTCAACTTTGCACCGCCATCACAACGGCGAATCTCTTTTCGGAGCAACGCTCCGGCTTCCCAGACGATTCACCGCTCAGGTAGGCACCATCGATTTCGACGCGCCCGGCCGGTTGACGATCCGCTTTTAGCTTCCTCATTATTTCGATCAACTTATACTTTATCAGGCATTTGGTACACTGATAAAATATTGGACTTTTCCTCCTTGCAATTGATTGCTCGAGATGGATTTCTACACACGGGCAAGAACGTCTTTATAGCACTTATAAATCGATTCCCCTACAGCCTCCCACGTATATGTTTTGGCTAGAGCACTCCTAACCTTACCATCGGAGCCTTGACGGAGTAGCGCCGAGATCGCATCGCGTATCGCCTGCTCATTGTTTGGGGGTACTTCTTTCACCATAGCTCCGAACCCCTCCAAGTTCATACAGTGATTCTCTGTCAAAACTACTGGGGTGCCTGCCGCTAAAGCTTCAAGAGCACTCAAAGGCATAACTTCCGACAAGCTAGGCAGGCAAAAAACACTCGCTGCGGCATAAAGTGAAGCCAATAGTGGAGCATCATAATCGAGCTTTCCAATATACGTCACGTGTTCATAAGCCAAAATTTTTTCTAAATAAGATTGTTGAAAAGGCAGACAATCTCCCACCAACACCAATTTCATTCCCGTGCTGGCTATCGCACGAGTCAAGGTCAGTTGATTCTTATATGGATTGATTGCCGCCACGTTTAGGATAAAAGGTTCTGACGCCTTTAACATTTCGATTGCTAAATTCGGAGACGCATTAAAAAAACGCTCCGGTATCCCATTCGGAATAACTCTTACCAGATCACCCGATATGCCGAATGCCTCAATAATACATTGACGCTCCGTTTCTCCAAGAGCAATTACACAATCCGAATTCCTTAAGCAAGATTCGATCATTCGATACTCAGTTTTGATGTTCCAATTCGTTGTCTTACCAACCAAACTCTCCAGTAGGCGCGCCCAGCGTCCCATGCCTCGAGTCCAATGTGGTTGGATTAACGGTGAAGTCACAACGGGTAGACCGAAGGCCTTCGCATATTCCGCGATGCGATGATTACCATTAATTGCAGAAAACAGGTGAACCAAATCAAAATCTGTCAGCTTTTGCGTGTTCGGGTTGATCAACTCCGCCTTTATCCCACGCCGTTGTAAAGCTGCAATCGTTTCGATTATCTGATTTTGAAGCCCCCCTTGCGTTTGAAATAGCATGGGATAAGAAAGGACGGCTACGCGCATCGTTTCTATTTCTCTACAATTTTGATATCAGATTTGTACAACTAAAAAATCTTATTATAAAAAAATCCACCATTCTTCTTTCCTAAATTTCATGCTAGTGATTAATTAGAGAATGACGTGATCGAGATTGTAGTGGTGGAGAAAGAGCCTTATTCAGGCTTCATGCATCTGGATCGATTTGGAAAAGACCAAGGTTTTTCAGGTATAGCGCGCCAGGCGTTGGCGTAAGCCCTTGCTCTAACGTTCGACCCGCCGATCTCCGGCCAGGCCGATGTTGATTCACAGGAGTCGTAGCACTATAGGGTTCCCCGCCAGCGGTGTAAACCTCGGCCTCACGATAGCAGGCCGGAACTCGATCCCCCCTTGGCGGGCCGTGGTTTCCGTGCGGTCGCCCAAAGCGTAGGCCACGATTCGGCGAGCGTGCGAAGAGAAGGCGATCCACAGCCACATCGGTGTGGCCTTTCGGCCAACATAGCTAAAGGCCTTGTCGCATTCAAGCACGGGTGGAACCCCACCCTCGCTTCTTCACAGATACGACAAGGCTCTTGCTTTTTCCGGCGTCCGGGGTTATGGAGCCGGTCCGTGTCTCTAGTGTTTTAGGCTTTGTTCACCCTGGACCATGCGCTCAAACCGCCGCCGCAATCGACACACCCGACCGCGTGAAACGCCGATTACGGCAGCGGTTTGCCGTAGAGTCAAGCCGAGTTCTAAGGGTAAGACCACCGCTTGCGCCATCTTCGACTCAGGACCGTTCCAGGCCGTCTCCAAAACGGCTTTCGTCTGCGCAATCTCCGTCCTTCCACTTACCGGTCTACCCATAGCCGTTCACATCTACACAAACAGCTCATATTGTGATCATTCTGACCGCGAAATGGAATCACTCAGTACAACACTGCTATCCGTGACTGCAAATACCGACTCTCCGCCAGTACGAAAACCTACAAGTCGTATCTAATTCTTACCTGCTTCTTATTCAGGACTAGCAAGATTATTTGGTGAAAGTCACCATTAGGAAAAAAAGATACCCGGCCATATGGGTCTCTAGGACCATATTATCTCCGAAACTTAAATACTTCGAATAGATCCATCTGTTTAACGTCCAATCAAAGCGGTTGGCACCTTATCATTCGGAATACCTAATCCCTTCCCAAGCTTGATACGCACTTCAGTGGACGGCGCGGAGCGATTCCCATCAACAAAATTGCGAACCACACACCTTATTTAATATCCCGAAAATGCCATAAATAATTGGGCAAAAAGTACTTTCTGAGCCATCCCCGACAGCGTAAAATCCTTCTTCGAATCAAAAATTTTTAAATTAGGTCGTTAAGCAAATGTGTTAATTAGGTTCTCGAAGAGAAGCTATCAACGCGCGATATCCACGGAATTTTAGCTTTATGCCGAGACCTGAATCTTAATCCTCCATTCGACGACGAAGCGTATTACGATATCAGCAAGCAACCCCTAGAGACAATAATATTTTCTTCGTTATAAAACAAGCAAACGGGAAACCTACACGGCCCATACCCGCTCTTAGAAAAATGGTGAGGATCGACTTTTCACTCTTTTAAGTCATCCGATTGCAGGAATAATTTTCTAACCGATCATCCTGCTTCAGAAATCAGGTAACCTCGACCAATCGTTCTTAATCTGTCGCCTTTAAAAATATCTGTCGTCAATTAACGTTACTTTGAACTATGAAATGCGTAATATGCTCGCTACCATGTTTTTCCAACCTTTTGTGGATGTAGGTTTAGAGCGAATTGATTGTATGGAACACGTCAACGCCCTGTTAAAGGAATGTGCTTTTCTATTTAAATAGCAAAGATCGGTAGATATGTTGAATATTTGGTTGCGCAATTTTTCTTTGTACTTAGCAAATTCTGGATCGGAGATAAGCTTTCGATAGGCCTTCAATCGCCATTCGAGTGTGATGGCAGGATCGGACGTAGTATTGTTTTTATGTTCCCTCTTAGCGAGTAATGGTTTTCCGATAAACCCATATTTACATTTTAATGCGAGACGTAAGAATAAATGTATGTCTTGTTGCATTAAAAGATCGGTATCAAATAGCCCAGCTCTGATAATGGACTCTTTCCGCGCCATTATCGTTCCTGTGGTAGCCGGGGCCTGTTGTAGGAATACCTCTATGGGTTTGTCAAAGACTATATATTTTTGTTCTGAGTAATATGAGGATTGCAAGAACGGATAATGATCTAATTTTGACTCGAAATAGGCTGCGGCATTATAATTCATGTTTTCGTCAAATTGTATAAAGTCACCTCCACACCACTCTATATCTTTATATTTATTAATTAAATCTACTCGATAACTGATGCTGTTCTCAAGTAATATATCATCTGCATCTAGGAACGCGATCCACTCCCCTGTCGAGTGAAGAATACCAGTATTGCGAGCTCCTGCCGATCCTTTTTTTTCTTGGTTCTTTATTAATTTAACTCTCGGTTCTGAGATTAGCTTTTTATATGCGTCATGAGTCTCAGAGTCATCACTGTCATCATCAACAACAATTATCTCTTGCAACTCAAAATCGCCACGCTGATTAAGTACAGACTGCACGGCTTCCAATAAGTAGCCTCCTGAACGGAAGCTGGGAATTATGACACTAATATTCATGATTGATTTTGCATCCTTCTTGTCGTAAAAGTATTGATATACTAAAAAACTAACAAACTTTGGGGACTAGTCACGACTAAAACTGTATTGATGGGCCCTAATATCAAAGTAGAAAAAGTTCACCTAATACTTTCCTGGCTCCCCATCTCTTCCACTGTTTGAACTACGCCATGAAATTTTCCGGATTCTAACCGTCTCCACAAACGATATCAGCGCCGATAGCCCCCGGCTAACTCGACTCCGCTTTAGTGTCTTGTAATCCTGGCTTGGATCAAAATCATAACGCAGGACTTGCCCCATCGCATGCAAGATCAAACTGAACGCTATTCATTATTATCTCACTTACATCGCAACACTTTATCCGCTCAGCTAGACGCAAACTGTTAGCAGCATGATTTTTTAAATAATATCTTGAGTGGGTTCTAAGAATAGTTCTCGACAGCTACGACCTGTTCTGTTTTATAAAGCTTCGGTCTCGATAATAGGTCTAGTCAGATCAGAGAATTTTACTCGCTTTTCCATAAACTTGAATTCAGATAGACCTAACTGGCGAGCCAAAAGGTGGCGAATACGTTGAATCTCTGTTTACTATGATCTAGATTATGTTGGTGTTTCCAATCATTCTCCGATTCTTTTCGGCGACATAATTCATAAGGAAGATTTTTCCTGACTCGCGATGAACTTCAGCCAAGCGAATTTGCCACTTGGGTCAATGTTGAGGGAACACCGCAGCGCGCCAGCCGTTCAAGCGAGGTTTTGAGATTGAAACGCCGATTGCAGCGGTATTGGAACTCGACCGGATACCGCTTAGCGTAATTGTCAGATTTGATCGCGTGATAGGCGCCGGAAAGGGCGATCTTCAGGTTGCTCAACAGCGTGTCGCCCCAATGAAACGCCGGGCACTGTGCCGACTGCCGCCCAGAGCCCAGGATCAGGCGTTGATGGCCAGCGACGACCTGGTGCAGCCTCCGAAATCCGTTCAGGCCATCGGTGAGAGCGTAGGTCGACGGGGCCAAGGCGCGTTGGGCCCAGTCCGCGAACACCCGCTGGGTGAACCATAGGGGATCGATGCGCACAAACAACGGACGTCCGTCGTCTGTGGTTTGCACTGCCCTTACAAAGGCGACCGTGTTTTCGGAGCCATGCTCCCGTTTCCCCGACCGTTCACCGCCTAAGTAAGCATCATCGATCCCGACCCGCACGGTCCGTTGCCGATCCGCTTCCCGCTCCGCCGTCCCCTGGATCATGCTTTGCCAGCCAGGCGGTGCGATAACACACCCCGAGATCGCACATCAATTCTAGGGCTGAGAAATTGATGTTGGCCTGGATCAAGAGATACAGGGCCAGAAACCAGGTGGTCAACACCAGGTTGGCCGCTTGGAAGATCGTTCCGCCGGTTAGCGTCGTTTGATTTCGGCAGTATCCACATCGCCAAGTAGCTTCACCCGGCTCGTTCGAACACCGTGTGCCGCGCGCCGCCACAGCCCAGGCAGCGGAAACCATCCGGCCAACTCAGGGCCTCCAGCACCACTTCACACTGCGCTTCACGGTCGCATTGCGTCAGAAACCCGGCCCACAGCAAACCCTTTTGAATTTGCGCCCGGTTTATAGGCATGTAACCCCTCTCTTGTGATCGATGCCCCTAGTCTAAGGACTCTAGTGGTCGACGACGCAGGCCTGTGCTGACCTTCATCGCTAATCAGGAGATTTTTCATACTTCTTTATTTTAGGATTTTACCGAGAGCCCATCCGGTTTTGATGTAATTGGCATCTGACCCATATGATTATTCCTGGCTTATTTTGTGCGTGTTATCCCTTTCAAGCAATGTGCAACCTTTTTCGGAATATACTTGTCTCTGTCGGAATTCAGGGAATTCCACTTGCCAGCGCCTTAGCATTTCCTGTTCATCAGGACGAAACGTATCATCAGCAATTATCAAACTGTTGACCGCCATCCGCTCTCTTAACCTGGGTAAGGCTGGATATCTGGCCAATGGTGCGATTGAGGATGGAGGACCATCGATAATTAGTATTTCAATAGCCTTTAAAGATTGAGGTATGACTTCTTCATCATACCAAGGAGTTGCTGTAACCTTGGTTACAAGTGGCGCATCTAATACTGTTGCCCAATCTGAGAGCCCGTATTGCGCCAGAAGCTTTCGCGTGGCATTCGAGTATTCTGGATCATGTTCAAGACTATATACATGGCCAATTCCGTTTATTTGCGCGCAACGAGCAGCAACAATTGTGGATACTCCAGAACTGCATTCCATAATAATTTTGGGCTTTCGAACCAAAATTTCATTAGCAACGTTGAGCAAAAAATCCGGAGACCCCGCCCATCCGCGCATTGGCGGAAGCGCTTCGGGTAATCCTAATTTTCGCTCCAATGCTAACAAAGCCTGTATTTGGTTGAAAAGAGAATCGGTTTCGCGCCTGATCTTTGCAAGATCACTTACGATCTGGTAAGACGCAAGATGTATCTTACGTACCTTATAAAAACATAGCGCCACTATTGAAAAGATAAATAGAAGCAGGGCAATTATTGATAGATTTAGGTATATGAATAAGGATTCCATGCAAATCTTCAGGCTGAAAACGGATTTTTAGCTGCAGTTTTCTGAAATGAAAGAGCTGCAGTCAATGGGTGTTTGAAAAGGAATAATGCAATTAGCCACATGAATCCAGTTAAACACCCAAGGCTAAATAAATGCCAAAAATTGGCCAATTGAAACCCCTTGTTAGTTAAGTAATAATCTAAACCAGCGGGCAATGCCAGACAGAAGGTAGTTATTTTAGCGCTTAACCAAAGTTCTTTTAATAAGCTTTTAAAGTTATTTCGAATACATTTGGCTTTAAAATAATAAAACAACGGAACAGCCAAAGAAAAAGCAATTAGAAACCCGATTGCACAAGCCCAAACCGTTTTATAAAAAATTGCTGCGCTGATAATTAGGCCCGCGCGAACCGGTTGAAGTATTAATTCCATTCTTGTGGTAATCGCTACCCGTCCGGTAGCTAAGACCACACTGGGAATCAAAGTAAATGTAGACGCAATAGCGCCGGCCAAAGAAAATATAGGCACTAGCTCAGCTGCGGCATCCCATTGCGGGCCAAACATCACTCGTAATATCTCAAGTGGATAAAGTGCAATGAATCCGTAAAACGGCCAAGCCACCGCAGTTACCGCGGCGACACTCTTAATGTAGCGTTCTTCCAGATTCTCCCCTTCTCGATAAGCTTTGGCGAAAGCCGGAAAAGCTACGTTGCGGATGGCAAGCATTGTGTCGCGATGAAATAGGTTCATCAGTCCTTGTGCTCGGCTCATTATAGCCACCGAGGTGAAATCCATCACTTTTCCGACAACGAGATCGTTAATATCCATCGCTATAGAGGTGACTATTGCGGCCAAGCTGCTTTGCCCGCCGAACCTGGCGATGCTCCGCCACTCTGAAAAACCCGGCAGCAACATTTTATGAGCCTTACGCGCCAGCCAGGAAGTTATGCCTATCGAAACATTCGATGCGATGGCACCAAAAGCAGGGCTTTCGGCACCATGGCCGGTCAAAGCAGAGTATATTGTTACAATGAAGCCGACAACACCACCGGTCAAATTAACGAACATTAGACGACCGAACTGCATTTCCCTGCGTAGCAATGACACAGAAATGGAGCAGAACGGTAGGAGCAGAAAGTTCAACGAAATGAGCTTAATAAGCTCGCTCATATCCTCATTATTGTAAAACCGGCTTATATGTGGCGCCCCTATGTGAAATATTCCAAAAAGCCCGAAACCAATGGTCAGAGATATCCCAAAAGCAGTTCTAATATGCGCCTCAGTGAGATTTTTTTCCTGTATCAGGTAACTCCCGATACCAAAATCACGAACTACCTGGCCGATACTGATGATGGCCAACGAAACCGAGTAAAGGCCAATTTCGGCGGGTGTTAATAGACGCGCGACCAGAATATTGGAAACCAGAGCTAATGCTACCAAGCCATAGCGTTCGACGAACGAGATGATGAGTGCTCGGCGAATAACAGTCATGGGAAAGAGATCTGTTTAAGCAGTGCCGACAGTTGTCCTGTCAGGTTGGGACGATCAGAGGCTGCCACGATTTCTATTAGTACTAATCGAGTTCTACTCCGCATTCGATCTAGGAAGTGCCGCAGAGTCTCGACAACTCCGTCTGCGTTTTCAAGGCGGGCAATGGTCTCGATGCCCGTATGATGCAAGCCACAAGCCGTATCGTAGTGCCGGTCGGCCGATCCCCAATAGTCGACGGCCGATTCGCAGGTATTCATTAAATAAAGTTCCACTCATTAATCTTCGAGGCACGCAAGCGAGCGCCGGTTTTTAATCATAACGCTTTCTCCGCTAAATTGATCAGCATACCATCACCTGTTACGATCGCTTTAAGCCCGGTAATATTCCGATAACCTCGACTTTTCGAGCATACTAAATACATTTTTCACTTGAGTGTCAGAAAGCTCTTCTGTCCATTTCCTGGCTGCCAGTGATGGATTCCGATATACGCTGTAAAAACCGTCATCATGCTTTGAAATCGTGCCGGAGAGAAACGCTTCTGTCTGTGGATTCCACGACAAGCCTGCCCACTCAAAGAGTAAACGGCAGGTAACATCGGGGGATTCACAGAGATCTTCGTATTTCACGACAGTAAGCCGATCCTCAATTTCGAGAAAGGAAAGTGCTTTTTCGTTGAAAACGATCCATTTCCACGTAAGCCGCGCTTCCGGCGGCAACCGCCGCAGGTCGTCCATCGTGAGCCCGAGTGCCCGGGCTTGCGCTGAGTTCAACAAGAGCTCAAATAAATCCCAGTCTTCGGCGGATGGGCACGAATCGGAAAAATTACGGTTGGCTTCTCCGCGCAGTACTGAGGCGACATATCCGCAAGGATGGCGCAGTATGACAATCGCCTTACAACCCTTTAATCCTTCAATAAAGCTGCCGACTCTCCCCAAGGATTCAATAGATTTCCAAACGATACGCGTATCGGAATTAACGGCGGAACTAACGTCTATCTGTCGGATACGCCCGAGTAGCGACTCGCCCAGTTTGTTTAGGTATATTCTACCCTTAAATAAAAGATTTTCGGTTCGTTTCCTATAGTGCTTTGGAAAAATCGGCAACTTTGCGCAACATTGGATGGGACAGGCGGTAAGAATTCCGTCCAAATACTCGTTCAGTTCGCCAGTTACGTTGGCATCATAATCCTTGTCTGGCAGTAAAGGTAATATATTATTCAAAGGGCGGATTGAATCCGGTTCGTGCAAATACAAAACATCAGGATGGCTGTCGAATAGTTTTCCGATCCACGTTGTCCCGGACCGCGGCATGCCCACTAAAATGATCAGTTTTTTCGGATCCACCATTCCGCCCTCATTATTGATTTTAAAGTTCGACGGTATTTAACTATTAACCGTCAATTATTGAAGATCTGATTAATTCCCCATCGAAAAGATCATTCTCTTAGAGGACTTATTTAAAATAACTTGACCCCTTGTTTCCTTGAGTAAAAGGGCCGTTGTGGGGCTTCCTGATAATTTTTCCTGTTATCACGTGTGTATGGAACAGATTTTCGGTTTCGCTAGTACTCGGTAAATGTCAATCCATAGGGGGAGGATTGCGTCGACGTCGAACTTGGCGACATGCGCAAGGCCATTTTCAGCTAACGTGCGATACAAAGAAGCATCCGATATCACACGTAGCAAGCTTTCCGCCATCGCGGTTGGATCTTCGGGGTCGACCAGCATGGCTGTTTTTTTATTCTCGACGATGTAAGGCACTCCGCCGACATTGGTGCTTACTACTGGCAAGCCGGCAGCCAAGGCTTCCAGAACCGAATTAGGCATGTTGTCGACCGTGCTTGGATTCAGCATGACATCGCACTTTCGGTATAGATCGGCCATCTCCTCCGGACTCAACCGCCCAGTGAAGGTCACGTTTTCACTGATCCCCAACTGCGATGCCAAGTCTTCCAGTACCCGCCGCTGTGGCCCCGAACCCGCGATGGAAAGCCGCGCTTCCGGCTTTTCCTGAAGCAACAACGCAAAAGCACGGATTGCAGTCGTAAGCCCGTAGATCGGTTCTAGATTCCTCGCAACGACGATGTGTGGCCTTGATGGATCGATTGCAGACAGTTCGGATCTCGGCCCGAAACGCCTGAGATTGACGATGTTCGGCACTATAGTCGTATCGACACCAAAACGCCCGAATACTGCTTTCAAAAATCCGGACGGAACGACTATCAGGCTCGCCTTCTCGAGACTCGGTCTCACCAAGCGAAATGAGCGGCTGAAGAAACGCTCGGCCTCTCCTCCCCGATAATTGAGTACCGCCGGAACTTTATAAAACCACGCCGTCCACAAGGCGGGAGCGGCGAACAAATGCCATGACCATCCCGAGTTCGCCATGATGTGCAGCACGTCGACCTGCGTCGCTACACGTCGGAGTTTGGCGATGTAAGCGATCAGGCGCGGGATGGCTCGAATACCTCTAAATTTCCCCACCCATGCCGGACGATAGGGCTCATTCGTCTGCACGAGGATGACATCGATGCCGCGTGACCTGAGCAATTCCATGAGTTGCCGAGTCTGATTCGCCATACCGCCGGATGGAGGCGGCAGCGGTCCCACTAGACCAACGCGCAACAGAGTTTCCCCTGGACGAGATGGTTCAGCCTCTCTTTCCGACATCGTTTAAGCGGCTCGAGAGAAATTGGCGACCAGCCTGGCCATGAACTTTGTCGGCGAACGATCCCAGGGCGTAAATCTCGGCAACTGTAAAATATCGCTTCGGTTACATGCGACGCCCCAAGTGGTAGAGACCGCCGCCTGAAACCCCAGGTCTCTAACCATTCCAACCTGCTCCGGCTTGTAATCCTTTACTGGCTTGCCGTTCGGATAGGCAAAAAAGCGAATCCGCTCTTTGATGATCGCTTCGAGCTTGTCCTTGCCCTCGGCGATCTCTTTGCGGGCTTCATCTTCGGACAAATTGGCCAAAATCGGATGGCTCATCGTGTGTCCGCCTATCTCCATGCCGTCCGCATGCAGGGCTTTGACCTGCGCGGACGACATCATCAAATCGTCCGGCAATCCGTCAACCCGTGAAGCAATATAATCGACGTACTCCGCCCGCTGGCGAGGCGGCAAGTGCTTGAGGCGATTTAATAATCGATACCCCGTCCGGGACTTCTCTTCGGGCGTTCCGATTGCATGCACACCCTGCCCTATTTGCGAAAGATCCAGACGTTCACCGTCCAACCTGCGAACCGTTTCCAGCACGGTATCGTTCCACATGCGCCCACCGTCGAGGAATCCCGCCGCGATAAAAAAAGTCGCCGGAAGGTTCCATCTCTTAAGAATCGGCAGCGCTACGGTTGCGTTATCCGCGTAACCGTCATCGAAGGTTATGCATGCCGCTCGCGGCGGCAAATCACCGCGCTGCAGGCGATCCACGGCATCCGCCAATGGCATCACGTTGAAATAACGCGCCAGGAGTTCCATTTGCCAGGCGAAAGTAAAAACATCGATCTCGTCAGGGCGCATGAAATCGGGCTCGCTCAACACGCGATGGTAAATCAGGATGGCGAGCTTGCGCCGTCGGCCGAAGCCGCACATGAAACCGCCTACCGCCTTCAAGAGGGCAAGCGCCGCGTTTTCGATCGAAGGATTAACGGATGCCATGACTCTGAAACCAAAGTTCCAGCATCATCAATATCCAGATCAATTCACCGTAGTAAGCGGCGTGAACCGACTGGTGCATAGCGATCGCGTGGTCCAGAAATTCTGTGCGGAAATAGCCGCGCCCTTTGAGCTGCTCGATGCTACCGTAGGCCAGCGCTTTGAGCGCGGCATGATTCTGCAGCCAGATGCCGAAAGGCAGACCGAAGCCGTGCTTCGATTTGTCGATGATCCGGGCCGGCAGAAATCCCCGCATCGCCCTCTTGTAGAACCATCGCAGCTGATTGGCTTTCAGCTTGGCATTGGATGGAATCTGGCAAGACAGCTCGATCACGGCATCGTCCAGCATGGGATAGGCGACATCCACCCCGGCCAATTCGCACATCCGGTTGACCTTTACCAAGTCGTTGTCGTGCAGTGTGATTTTCCAATCCAGATAAAGCATCCGGTTGAGCGAAGAGGCCCCGTTTGGCCTGTGGTAATACGCTCGTTGGACCGCCAGAGGCGCGCTCGTATCGACTACGGCTAACAGATCCGGATGAAAGATGTCACGCACGTCGTGGCGATGCAGAAAGTTGTAGTCCTGCAGTCGATCCGGCAACGGCGTGGCAGCTTGCTCGATATACCTTCCCGCTTTTCGAACGAAACCTAGCTGTAAGGCTGGTGGCACTCGGTTCAGCCCAGATTCGAGTGCCTTTCGAAACGGAGCGGGGACTTTCCAATAACGTTCGAACAGGAGTTGCTTGGCATATCGTTCATTACCGGCGAATAGTTCGTCGCCGCCATCGCCGCCCAACAAACGCTCTACGCCGTGGTCGCGCGCCAGCTTCGCGCAGAAATAGGCCGGCAATGCGGATGAATTGCCGAAAGGCTCATCACAGCCAGCCGCCACCAACGGAATGGCGTTCACCGCATCGTCCGGCGTCACATAATATTCATGCTGTCGGGTATTGAAATGCTCGGCGGCGGTGCGCGCGTAGGCGATTTCGTCGTAGCCCTCCACCGAAAAACCAATGGAAAATGTATCGGCGCCTCCGTTTTCCCGGGCCAATAGCCCCGAAACCGTGGAACTGTCGAGACCACCGCTCAGGAACGCCCCCACTTTGGAAACACCGCGCGTTTCCCGCCGCACCGCTTGTGCAAGGATCTCGAGAAGTTTCGCTCCTTCGCGCTCGACCGTAGCACCGCCGTTCTCGGTAAATTGAGGCAGCCAGTAGTAGCGGCGATTTACCGATCCATTGCACCAGACTAGGCACTCGCCTCCCTCGAGTTTGTTGACGTTCGCATAGATGGAGCCGGGGCTCGGGCAATGGTGAAAATAAACGTAATCGAACAACGCTTGCAGCGAAAGATCGCGCTTCACGTCTGGGTGATGCACCACGTCGTCCGCGCTAGTCGCGAACACCAACCCTTCGGATGTAGCTGCGTAATAAAGATGGCGTTGCCCGATGCGATCAAGCGCCAGAGTAATCTTTCGCTGTCCAGCGTCGATGACGGCGAGCACAAACCCCCCATACAGGTCATTGAGAAACCCGTCGGGATCGGCGCGGTACGCTTCTGCAACCGATTGTGTCACGCTGCTGCTTGACGCTATCTCCGCGTAACGTGGATTCTTCCAGTATGGTCGGCCGACGACGACCGCAACGATCGAACCATCATCCGACTGATAGAGTGCGCCTTCCGGCCCCACGCAGCTGATCTTTTCGCCAGTGACGGCACGGACCGAGTCGGGTCGAGCGCTGCGATTCCGGAAGCGATCGAGAAACTCCGCAGTCGTTCCGGGATCGGAGGACGACTGATACCAACCCACAACATCTCGCATGATCATAGATTTCGACTCAACAGTCTGTCATAGATGGGTTTGTAACGCGCAACGCTGTGTGCCCAAGTGCGTTCTCTCTCGACAAACTCCCTACCCGCCACTCTGAATCGTGACCATTCGTCCCGATGATCCAGCGCGTTGACAACTGCGTCCGCCAAAGCGCTCGGATCGCCGGCTTTGAATAACCACCCCGTTTCGCCATGACGGATCAGCTCCCGATGCCCCCCTACATCGGAAGCGATTACGAGCTTCCCCTGAGCCAGCGCTTCCAGCGGTTTCAAGGGTGTAACCAGTTCAGTCAAGCGCATGGACAGCCTGGGATATACGAACAAATCCACCTGGTCGTAATATTTTTGAATCTGGTCGTGAGGTACGCGCCCCAAAAAAATCACTTTTCCGGATAATCCGAGCTCTTGCGCGTGCTGTTTGAGCAAGTTTTCCTGCGGCCCGCCACCCACCAACAACAGCCGAACCTCAGGCTTGACTTCAAGAATCTTGCGGAGCCCTTCCAACAACAGCATGAGCCCTTCGTATGCGTAGAAGGACCCTATGAACCCAAGCACAATGCTTTCCTCGAGCCCCAGGCGCTGCTTCAGTTCCACGTCTGCCGGACCGCTCAGAGAAAAACGGTTGATATCGACGGCATTCGGTATGATAGTCACCTTCTGCTCGGGAATTCCGCGCCCGACGATGTCCCTCTTGAGTCCCTCGCAGATCGTCGTAACAGCATTGACCCTCTGGAAAACGTATGTCTCGAGCGCGCGGGTCACACGATAGCGCAAACCTCCCGCCCGAGCGGTACCATGGTCAACCGCTGCATCCTCCCAGAAGGCCCGGCATTCATAGACCACCGGCAAAGCCGACCATTGGGCTACGCGCAGCGCCGCCAACCCGTTCAACACGGGCGAGTGAGCGTGGATGATATCCGGCTTTACTTCCTCTACAGTTTCCCCGATCCGTTCCGCCAGGCTGTTGACGATCGAAAACTGGTTCAGTACGGGCAGTGACGAGAAAAAGCCTTTCGCTTGAGCCGTTCGGTAAAAGCGAAAGCCTTCCACCTCCTCGACCAGGACATCGGCGCCTTTGTGCTTAGCCGAAGTAATATGAAAAGTTTCCAAACCTAGCGCCCTCTGCTGCTCCAATATGGCGCGGGTTCGGAACGTGTAACCGCTATGCAGCGGGATCGAATGGTCGAGTACATGAAGAATGCGCATGGCTACCCTTTTATTATTTTTATCGGAGGTGGTCAGGCGTATCGGCGTAAAAAGGATTCATACATCAGCAACGACCACAACCCTGCGCTGTAGTCGCGCAGGCCTGCTTGATGCTGGTCCAGCATCGTTTTGAGAAAATCCATGTCGAACACGCCCGATCCTGCCATAACCGGCCCAAGTACAGCGTCCCGGACCCGTTGTTTGAGCGGCCCTCTGAACCACGCGGCCAAGGGCACTGCAAACCCCATTTTTGGACGGTAAAGAATGTCGCCCGGCAAGTACCGTTCCATCGACTTTTTGAACACATATTTTCCTTCCCGGGCCTTGAGTTTCAAGTCGGGCGCGAGCCCCGAAATCCATTCGACGAGCTTGTGATCGAGCAACGGGACCCGAACTTCCAGGGCGTGTGCCATGCTCGCCCGGTCAACTTTCGTGAGAATGTCTCCGGGCAAATAGGTTTTCATATCCAAATACTGAACCAGCGACAACGGATGCCGGGTAGGTGCCGATTCGGCATGCTGGCGCAGCACCTCGACCGCTTGATAGCCTTGCAAGCAGCGTTTGAACTCGGCGCTGAACATCCGATCCCGACGCAGGCTATCCGGGAGCAATGAAACCGAATGAAAGTAACCTTCTACCGTGTCGCGAGCGAGAGACTCGAAGGTGGACTTAGCACGAAAAATTTTCGGTGCCCAATCCGCCTTAGGGTAAACCCGGCCGAGCAGTCCGAACAGCGGGCGGCGAACACCTAAAGGCAGCAGCGAACGAATCCGCTCCTCGTACGTATGCCACCGATAGCGGCGGTAACCAGCCAGATTTTCGTCGCCCCCGTCCCCCGACAGCGCCACCGTAACCTCCTGACGCGCTAGCTCGCAAACACGATACGTCGGCAGCGCAGAACTGTCGGCGTAGGGTTCGTCGTACAATCCCGCAAGGCGGTCGATCAGGGAAAAATCGTCCGGATCGACCTGTTTTACGCGATGGCGCGTGCGGTAGCGGTCCGCCACCATCTGCGCATAGCGCGCCTCATTGAAAGCAGGATCGCCGAAAGAAATCGAGCAAGTATTAACCGGGTCGGCGGACAAGCCCGCCATCATGGCTACGACGGCGCTGGAATCAACCCCACCGGACAAGAAAGCCCCCAAGGGTACATCCGCGACGAGCCGAATGCGGACAGCCTCTTTTAACCGTTCGAGCAACTCTGCCATGGCCTGTTCTTCGGTCAAGCGGCCGTTCGCCACGAACGGCACGTCCCAATAGCACTCTGGCCAGCAGTTCGGCTCGCCGCGCCTGAGTGTCAGGCGGAAGCCCGGAGCCAGCTTGCGGACACCGCTGAAGATACTTTTCGGGTCGGGCACATAGCCGTAAGCGAAGTAATCTTCCACGGCGGTGGGATCGATTT
The DNA here is from genome assembly GCF_949769195.1 of Methylocaldum szegediense. Lineage (NCBI taxonomy): Bacteria > Pseudomonadati > Pseudomonadota > Gammaproteobacteria > Methylococcales > Methylococcaceae > Methylocaldum > Methylocaldum szegediense. Next base: position 4,595,970 of record NZ_OX458333.1, on the reverse strand, counting down.
TTCGCGGCACATCCGGATGGGCCAGCAGGGCTTTCAGTTCCGAGCCGAAGACGAATTTGCCATTGGGAAGATCGGCATAGTACAAAGGTTTTACGCCTAATCGGTCTCGAGCGAGAAATAGCGTCTCGCGCGGGCGATCCCAAATCGCGAAGGCGAACATGCCGCGAAACCGGTCCACGCAGGATTCGCCCCATGCTTCCCAGGCGTAAACGATGACTTCGGTATCGCAATGGGTTTCGAAACGGTAACCGAGCGTTTCCAGTTCGGCCCGTATATCCTGGAAGTTATAGATTTCGCCGTTATACGTGACGACGACGGTTTTGTCCTTATTGAAGAACGGTTGCTGCCCGTTCGAAAGATCGATGATGGACAACCGCCTATGGCCGAATCCGAGACCGGGCTCGGTATACAGTCCTCCTCCGTCGGGTCCTCGATGGAATTGGCTCTCGTTCATGCGCCCGAGCAGCTCGCGGTCGATCTCTTCCCGCCCGAACCTGTCGAAGATGCCAACGATTCCACACATGCTGTCTGTTCCTCAGTGCCTTCTATTCAATAATTCGTCATAAAGCGCGAGATAACGGCTGACCATTCCGTCCAAACTGAACGACTCGGCCACGCGTTTTTGCCCCGCAGCACCGTGAGCCGCTATCATCGACGTGTTATCCAGGTAAGCTTCCATCGCCGTCGCCATAGCGTCGGAATCTTCCTTGGGCACCAAGAGCCCGGTAACGCCGTGTACCACGAGTTCCGGATTGCCGCCGACCTCGGTAGCAATCACCGGCAAACCGGATGCCATGGCCTCGAGGATCGTATTCGATATGCCTTCCGCTCGTGAAGGCAGCACGAAAATATCCAAACCGCGCAGTATATCAGCGACATCGGAACGTTCTCCCGGCAACCAGGCGAAACGTTCCAGAGCAGCCTCCCCCAATACCTGCCGTGCTTCCTCGCGTAACGGGCCCTCCCCGACGAGCACAAGACGCGCTGTCGCACGGAATTCGGGCCGTCGTTCGAGCAGCCTCATAAAAGCCCTGACCAGCGTGAGCTGATCTTTGACACCGTGCATGCGACCCACCGTTCCGATCAGCACTTGATTCTCACGGCTGTCAAAAGGGCAACCCGAAATCATGGACTTGCCGCCAGGCGCCGGGTAAAACACCGACGTGTCGACACCGTTACAGATACGGGTCACTTTCTCTTCGGGAACGAAGATCTTTTCCCGGAGGTAAGTTTCCAAATGGCGAGACAGTGGAATATAGCGGTGCACAAAAGGCCGCACACATCGCCGAAGCCATTGATATTTACGGTTCGTGCCGTCCGGATCGAACACATCCCATCCGTGCTCACCGTGCACCCTACCGGGAACTCGCGCCAACCAAGCCGGTATCTGACACTCCAATGCAGCCAGATTGCGGGTGTGTACGATGCTGGGCTCGAGCTGACGCAGCAGCCGGTAAATCCGCCCATAAACCCCAAAGTCCTGGCCTTCGCTGCGATGCAATTCGTATACGGGGACATCGCCTGCCACCCGCTCCCTGAAGGCAGTCGCATCCTTGAGACAGATAATGGCGTGCCGGTAACGGTCATGCGGCGTCCGATTGATCAGATTCACCAGACCATTTTCCAAACCGCCTATACCTAAGCGGTAGATGATGTGAGCGACAAGCGGCGGTGATTTCACGGAATTAAGACTCGGCCGCCTTGTTCAGGCTCAACTCGAGCGACGGCAAAGCGTCATCGACGAAGCGTTGCAGCACATCGGACGCCGACTGGATATCCTCATCGTACGGCGTGAACACAATCAGCGCCGCTCCGTCTCTCATGACGCCGAGAAGCTTATCCTTGGCTTCGAGCAATTTCCCGACATAATCGTTTGCTGTGTACTGTCCGGCTATCCAATTCCAACGCCAAGTCAGCAGCCTTTGGTGCGCGGAATGAATCTTTCCTTGAAGGACCTTAACGGGAGCGCCGAACAGACGCACGTCCCGCAGTTTTTCCTCGAGCATCTTCCATTCACGACGGTTGCTTGGCGCGATAAGAACATTTTGAGAATTGATGAGTTCGCCGCCCTGCTCTTGATAGCGGTAATACATCACGTACAAACCGACCGTGTCGGCACCGCTGCGATAATGCGAGGCGATCGTGACGTCCGGGCCTACATAGCCGGGCTTCCAGTCCGTGAAAGCCTCGACGGTTTGCCAAGAGCCAATCGCTTTCGGCAGCTCGATATCCACGGAGGTGGCCGTCTTGCTCACCAGCGATTCAATATAGGCCGCCCTAGCCGGCCAAAACGCCGCAACGAGTGCAGCAATGACCGCAGTTCTCGCGAATCTCCCGCCGTCGACGCGATCGCTGGAAATTTTGCTCGAATGGGATGGCATTTCGGCATCCATCCGTCCGGGCTCTCTCCAAAACGAGCCGATCCAAAACATGATCAGCATGATGACGCCGAAAAATATCCAGCCATAAATGAAATGGTCCACGCCCACCGCTAACTTCATATCGCTCAGATGGCCTATCATCACGATCATATAGGCGCGTAATCCATTGGCGATTATGGGAAAACCCACTGCCAACGCGATGAAAGCCAACCGGCGAATCATCGACCGATAGCTCAGATAGGCATAAAGCAAACCGAGTGTGAGCGAGGCGATTAGGTAGCGTATACCGCTGCAAGCCTCGACGACCGACCAATCGCCGCTAGGTATGCTGAAAAACCTTCCTTCCCGATAAACCGGAATACCGGTAATCTTAAGCAACTTGACGGTGATGTCGGCGGTCAAGTCCATCAAAGTCGGAACGAGCGCTTCGCCAACTGGTACGGCAAACAGAAGAAATCCAAGGGGAAACGCCAACCTCGACAGTACTGTCCACCCCAGCAGCAGCCAAACGAGCGTTGGAATCATCACGACCAGCATGAACTGCTCGATCACGAGCACGTCGACGAGCCTCGCCGCAAGCCATGCGAATCCGAGCAAGACCAGCAAAGCCAGGGCGCGGTAGTCCGGTCGCGGAGTAAGCCGCACGATCTCGCTGCGCTCCCGCCAGATGAGCCATAGGCTGATCGGGAAGATGATAAAACCGTGTGCGAACGTTTGAGAACGCCACCAGATCACCACCATCGACATAAACGTCGAATGATAGATTCCAAGCAAAGCCAGAACAGTGACGGCCGTCATCCATGACGCCAAGAACCATTCCGAAACCGCACCCGATCGATTGATTTGTTTCGAATCAGTCAAAATCTCGGCTTTCATTTTCATATACGGTTCAATAGAGCGCCCAAGCGGCGAAAACTGTTCTCCCAGCCATATCGTTGCACAACGAACTCCCGATTTCTTTCGGACTTGAACGGCAGCAAACCATCGAGAAGAATCCGCGACACGAGCTCGACCCACTCTCCGGAAGACTCGGCAACCAGAAGATCCAATGGCTTTTGGACTTCGATACCTCCAACCGCGGCCCTCGTGGAAACGATGGATTTACCCATGGCCATGGCTTCCAACACTTTGTTCTGAATTCCGCGAGCGATTCTCAAAGGTGTAACGACACAGTGAGCATGCTTCAGGAAAGGGCGAACGTCGTCGACCGCACCGGTTACCGTAACACCCTCGATACGGGCAAGATCCCTTACGGTATTAGCAGGACGCGCGCCGACGATGTAAAAGCGCGCTGTATCGGTCCGGCGCCGAATTGCTGGAAATATGTCCCGCGCGAACCAAGTCACTGCGTCTACATTCGCCCAATAATCCATTACCCCGGTGAATACCACGGCCGCTTCTCCAGGTGAGTAAGGATTGGCATGGTCTTTCACGTCCGAGAAATAAGCCGTATCGACTCCGTTTTCGATACTTAGAATTCGGTCTTTCGCTTCCGGAGCGAGGGCTTTGAACAAGTTCGCCTCGTTTTCCGACACGAAGACCGAACGATCGAAGGCGCTCGCGATGTCGCGCTCGTAACGCAGCAAATAATCGGCCTCCCGCCGATAAACCCAGTTCATCGGCCAAGGCTTATGCGCCGCGTACTGCCGCCATTTGTCGGAATCGACGTCGACGAAATCGATGATCCGCAGTAACGACTCATACTCGGTTACGTATTGGGCCATGGCCGAGGAAAACACCAAAATGGCGTGAATCGGACGCTCGCCCAAAACCCGGCCGACCCAAGCTCGCATGCGGGCATCGGCGTAATAAGGCACGGTCAGAGGCAGTCCGGCCACCAATCCCTTGAGGCTTCTCAGCTGAGCGCGTGTCGAGTGGAGCGGAAGAAGACAGGTTTCGCCGCAGAGCTTAGCGACCTCAGACACGTAACGCCAGTCGTTCGGATCGTCGACGAAAGCGCCGAGATGAACGCGATACGACGCCGACAAATATTTGAGCAGGTGAAAAGACCGTATCTTGTCGCCTTTATTCGGCGGATACGGAATCCTGTGAGCGAGGAACAGAATTTCCTTCATACGGGCGTTGCACCGATTAGCCGAGGCTTCGCGAAATCCACGGCCCCACCAGATTGCTAACCGGCAGAGGAAGACGCTGCCACGCCGCGATGAAATAACGGTATTTCGGATTGAGCGGATTGACCTCGGGTACCGTCTTCGCCTTAACCAATTCGTATTCGTAAGGCAGCGGTTGGGGCTCGAATCCCCAGTGCGTCTTGAAGCGGTAGGAACCGGTGCCGACTTTGCTCCTGCCGTAGTCGAACACGCGCACACCCTTTTCCGTCGCCCGGCGCATGACCTCCCAATACATGAAATCGTTACCCTTGAGATCCCTGGCTTGTTCGGTTCCTCCGCCGTAGTACGGAAGGACTTCGTCGCGGAAATAGAAACTCATCACGCTGGCAATGACGCGCCCATGATGTTCAACACTGAGAATTTCACAGGCGTCGCCGAATACCTCTTTCAGGATTGCGAAATACCGCTTCGAAAACACCGGAGTTCCGAGATTGCGGACGCTTTCTGAATAGGCAGCGAAAAACCGATCGATCCCGGAATCGATGACACTGTGCAAACCCGCCGCAATACCTTTGCGGATCATCGCCCGCTGCTTGCGTGGGACAGCAGCAAGATTTTTCTCAGGATCGGGGTCCAGCGCTTTACGGAACGTCACATAGAGCGACTTGCTCGGCCGTCCGGAGCCACGTGATTTCATATTGCGAAGCTCCAAATAATCGACTCCGAGTTCTCTTGCGAGCCGGCAAGCTTCTTCCTCCAAGGCTACGCGCACAGAATCGGATTCGGCAACGGCGCCGCCATACACGCAAAATGGGCTCGATATCAGCGCATTGCCGAACAGTAAACTTCGGATATGGCCGAGCGGAAGGACGCCAACGATCCGGCCTTCGTCTTCTGCGAAGAGATAATGCGTCTTATGGCCAAAAGCCCGTTCGACGACATCCCGCCAACCGGTGAGATGAAAAAAGGTCGCTTCCGCACAGTTATTGACGAAAGTGTCCCAATCCGACTTGCGGCTTTCATCTAATTGCTTGATTTCCATACCGATTATTGACTCGTATTTGTGTGATGTGGCGACAGAAACACGTGAGCCATCGTATTCCAGCGGAAATCCTGCAAAAGACGACGCAAGCGCCCCTCGGTCCGAGAAAGATTCAGGTAATGGCGGACTCGTGTCTTAAGGTCAATACCTCGCTGTCTCGGCTGGTCTGGGTCGATTTCCCAAGGATGAAAATAAAACACGCATGATTGGCGATCCTTCCGATTCACCCGTTCGATTGCCCAGCGGGAAATCCGATAAGGCAGCAACCGAAAATAACCGCCACCGCCGCATGGCAACTTCTTGCCGACTAATTCGACTGTCGTTACGGGAATTTCTAGCAATCCATCAGAACGGCATGGGCGAAACGAAAAGCGCGGCGCTTCCGGCATTCCATACAAATCATGCTTTACCGGATAAATGCTCGAACTGTAGCGGAATCCTGATGCTTCCAGGATTTCCAAAGCCCAGAGATTTTTGGAACCGATCGAATAGCTGGCTGCACGGTATCCCAGAACGGGAACACCGCCGATATCTTCCAATAAGCCCTTTGCGCGCGAGACGTCGTCCCGAAACTCTTCGGGCGTTTGTTGGGTCACTCGCACGTGGCTATAGCCATGACAGGCCAGCTCATGCCCGGCCTTCACAATCCGCTTGATAAGCGCCGGGTAACGCTCCGCCACCCAGCCCAGGGTAAAAAACGTCGCCCGTACTTCGAAGTCGGCAAAAATCTGCAGTATGCGGTCGGTATTTCGCTCGACGCGACAGGGTAATTCATTCCATTTATCCCGTCCGATATAGGGTTCGAACGCCGACACATGGAAATAGTCTTCAACATCCACCGTCATCGCATTGACAACGGAACTGTCGGCAGCTGGTTGCATAGCTAAGATTGGCCCCCTTAAATCACGCTAACGGCGCTTTGGTCGTTGTTTGCTTCTAAATTTTTAGAGCTTATTCAGTCGTAGGGCTGGTCGCCCCGAGTCTGTCGAGGAACTGTCTTAAGTCAAGTCGAAGGGTATTGGGCACAATCGGGATAGGCTCTTAGAGCCGAAACTACTGACATCATCCTTTGTTTCCGCTCAAGACTCATCAAGAGGTTCGTTATAGATTTCATCCATATCCAGATGTAAAAGGATAGCCTTTCGCAACAAAGCTCGTTCTTTTTGTACTGTTTTCCGCAAGGTAGACACCAGTTTCTCGAGTTGCAGGACCCTTTCCTCCAGACTTCCGTCGACAGGAGTGGCGCGCCCGGATTCGATCGGATACACCGGCGTCTCGAGGTTAGGCGCTCCTCGGCTGGACGAGGGTTGAACGTGCACTGCGTCCTGCTCCATCTCGTTGATCACCAAACGAACGGAATCCAGGTCTAACATGTGAAGCTCCTCTAAGTATCCATACAATAAAAGCCGATCGCACAAGGTGTTGATGATTCGGGGAACGCCTTGGGTATGCCTGTAGATTTCCTCGAATGCCTCGTTTGTAAATTCGGGATCATGCGCCCACCCCGCCGTTGTGAGGCGATGAAGGATATACTCCTTGGTCTCCTCGCTCTCTAACGGTCGCAAATGATACATGGCCGTTATTCGCTGCCGCACCTGCTCCATTTTGGCGCCTTGCAAGGTCGCTCGCAGCTCGTCTTGACCCAATAAAAAAACCTGAAAGATCGAACGCCCTTCAGACTCGAAATTAAGCAGCATGCGCAGCTCTTCCAAAGATTGAACCGGGAGATTCTGCGCCTCGTCGACAACCAATAAAACTCGTTTCCCCTCTCTGGCCTTGAGTTTGAAAAATTCTTCTAAATTCTTGAGTAGAACTGCTTTCGCATCGCCATCGTAGGAAAGGCCGAAGGTCGCGGCGATGATCCGTAGAGTATCTTCGGCTCCGACCTGGGATGTCACCATGAGACCGGCAACGGTATTTTCATTCCGAAGCGTGCTGAACAGTTCCTTTACCAGCATCGTTTTGCCGGTGCCAGGTTCTCCGGTAACTACAACGAATCCTTCACCCTGAGCTAAACCATAGCGTAAATATGCCAATGCCCGCTTGTGGACGGCACTGTTATAAAAAAATTCCGGATCCGGATTGAGCTGAAAAGGCTTTTTCTTAAGGTTGTAAAAACTATCGTACATGGAGGATCAGAACCTCATAAATATACTGGCTGTTACCCGGTTCTCGTCGTACTCGAATTCCGATCGATTCGAATCCAACTGCATATGCCGCAGTTCCAAAGATCCGACCAGATCTGCCCAGATCCTCCGGTACACGGCCAAGGACACAAGCATGAACTTATTCTTGGAATCCGTCAGGATAGTGCTGCTTTGATTGCTGTGATTGTCGATGGATTGCCAAATGAAGAACAGAGCTGATTGGGTTCGGGGGGCGAATTGCCATTGCCATGATGCGGTAACTCCGAGCACGTCCTGATCACCGGAAAACTGATACCGCCGATTCTCCTGATAGCCCATCAAGTTCAAGACGCTCTTGGCACTAAACCCGGAAACGGATGCTTGTCCCCGCTTTCGAGTGATGACCTCATTGGTCAAGATAGGCTGATCGATAGGCAGGAGGAACGGCTCACTCGTCAGCGGATCGAACACAGGTTGATCGAGCAGGACCTGCTGAATCGTCGTGGTATTCATGATGTAGGCAGCCATCCAATTCGTTCGGCGAGTTCTATGGCTTAGCAGCGCATTCCAAGTGGTTCCGGCGTTGAATCCACCTAAACCTATTCCGCCAAATCCTCTTCTCCCCGGTCCGGTACCGCCCATTCCTAATCCGCCGAAACCCGCTCCACCCATTCCTAATCCGCCGAAACCCGTTCCCAGTCCACCGAGACCTGCTCCGCCCATTCCTAATCCGCCAAAACCCGTCCCCAGTCCACCGAGACCTGCTCCGCCCATTCCTAATCCGCCAAAGCCCGTCCCCAGTCCACCGAGACCTGCTCCGCCCATTCCTAATCCGCCAAAACCCGTCCCCAGTCCGCCGAGCCCCGCTCCACCCATTCCTAATCCGCCAAAACCCGTCCCCAGTCCACCGAGACCTGCTCCGCCCATTCCTAATCCGCCGAAACCCGCTCCACCCATTCCTAATCCGCCGAAACCCGCTCCACCGTACGCACCTCCCACTTCACTGTCGCGATAAATAAACCACAAGCTTGTTCTTCTGCTCGGCTCCCATGCTAACGACAAGAAATGGTTATTGCCGCCTATCCCGCCCTGCAAGGCCAATTTAGCACTCGGAGTCCAAGCCAATCCTGCAGTCCAGTAACCACCGTTTCGCGCCCCCGCAATCCTCGTCAGGCCAGCAAAATCGTTTTCGAAGTGACCAGCCTGGATAAAAGGGCTGAATTGCTTCGTTAATCGATACCTGATCTCACCATTATAGTTTTGATATTTTACGTTGCCGCTTCCTCGAACTCCCTGGATGCCACGGTTGCGTTCATTATCTTGGTTGTAAAAATTAGCTCGCCAGGTAACCGTGTCGAACCGGTTACCACTCATCAAATCAGCCCGTTGTTCGAAAATATTGGAATCGAAGTTTCCGCCACCGATGTTACTGTATGTAACACCGACATAACCTTCCGCATAACCGCCTAGATGAGGTCTCCAATATGGGTTAATTCGAAACGTTCTGTATTCGCTAGTATTACCGGTACGAGATATATTATCGACGGCAAAGCGGCCGGTTGTCGTACTGTTATATTGTCCTATCGTGCTTGTGGAATCGACAAATACAGAGTCGTCAATAATCTCGGTTTTCGATCTCATCTGAAGTTGGTTATTGATTCGCGGATCTACATCGGTTCCGGCATAAAATAGATTTTGCATCCTATAATATAAATCAAATTTGCTCTTGCCTTCCCGTCGAATTGATATGCCAGGGCTTAATTCAGTCACAAACGCATCGTCGGCCTTCTGCGCCGACGAACTACCGGAGGCCCCTCTGCTGGTCAAACCGATATTATCTGAATATAGCTGCCTCACCACCAAATTTGGCTCCACATGCCAATCCTCCGCATATGTAGGAGGCAAAAAAAAACAAAGCACCCCTAGATAATAGCCAATTACTCCAAAGCTCGGATTGGGAGACCTGTAGGCTCCGTCAACTTTCGGTTCTTTGTTGACCATAAACCCCGTACCCGTACCCGTACCCGTAATACTTGAATCCGAACCCTTTCTTCGTTTTATTCAAGACGCAGCCAACCACCTCGCAGGATTCCAACTTCGAAAGGGATTCCTGAACGATATACTGAGGCGTGACATCGGACTCGACGACCAAGACAACTTGGCCTACCAGCGTGGCTAATACGGCACCTTGGCTCGCCGCGAGCAAAGGCGGTGAATCGAAAATGACGGCACGATCCGGATAACGCGACGACAATTCCTTGGCCAGTCCCTTCATTGCGTCACTGGCCAAAAGCTCGGTGGAATGGCGATCCAAGCTGCCCGCCGGCAACAACGTTAGATTCGGAATATCTGTTTTAATTAAAACATCGGAAAAGCCGAGCGATTTGTCCTGTAACAGATCGATTAGCCCTTTTTGGGCAGGAATTCCGAGTAATCCCGCTATCGATGGTTTCGCTACATCAGCATCTATCAACAGAACTGTCTTGTCTCGCTCCATCGCAATACTGAGAGCCAAATTTACGGCCGTAAAAGTCTTTCCCTCCCCGGGAACGCTGCTAGTTACCAGAATCAGATTCGCACGCTCAATGCCGTTATCACCTTCCGGGAAGGCATTCATCAAAAGAGGCCGTTTGATTAAACGATATTCTTCCGCAAGCTGACCATGTGGGGCGTCCAATGCCAACATGCCCTTAGATTTGACAAGGTCCCAATCGATCGGGTGTATTTTTGGCGCCGCTTCACTTTTTGAGGCTGTCCCCGGAGCCGGCGAGGAAGGTTCGATATCGGCCGCCCTTTGAGCAAACTGAGCTCGCTCGCCCCCTTTCTGAGTCGAACTTTGTTCGAGCTCCAAAGCCTTATTCAGTGCCTTCTCGATGATGCTCATGCCGTTAACTCCGACTGACAAACGACGGAAGATGATACCCTTTGATCTCCAGCACAATTACCCCGATGAAGACAACAAGCAATGTCGCGAAAGCGGCCGTGAAGGCCAGAAACTCACGCCACTTACGTTCTCTAAGTTCCGGAATCCAGTTCATGGAAACACTCCCAAGTACCGGCCGCCCGGTAATTTCCCTGAGCTTGTTTGTCGTGTTGAACGCCGGGCGCAGAAGCGCCAGAAATATGGCCATCCCGACGCTTACCACGATACTAGCCACTAACACCGCCACCGAAAGCAAAATACGGTTGGGCGCGGAAGGTTTTGTAGGTACTTGAGGCGGATCGACAATTTTGAATTTCACGCTGTCCGTGCTTTGCTCCACGCTTTCCGACATTCTCGCCGTTTCCCGCCTCTTCAAGAGTGCGTCGTAATTTTCCTTGATCGCTGCGTAATCCCTATTCAGTCCCTGCAGCTGCGTTTCCACTTTCAATCGCTCGTCCATTTGCTTCTTCAGAAGTTCAATTTTCTCCTCAAACATCTTCACTCGCGAGCTTAGCAATGCAACATCCACTTCCGCGTCGCTAAGAGAAATTCTCATTTGTTGAAAAACTGGATTGGCCTCGACCCCCGGGTTTCGTACCATACCTTGCCCTAATTCCTTTGCTTCCGCTATTTCCTTTTCCTTCTGCTTTTGTAAATCCGCGATGCTTTTTTTCAGAGCTATTACTTCCGGATGGCCCTTCGTATACTTGAGCAACAACTCATCCAAGCGAGCCTGTAAAGCTTGGATCCGGGTATCAAGAGGACTTGCTATGTCTTCCAGGCCATTAAAACCCAAAAATGTCGGTTCTTCCCCTTGCAACTGTCTTTGCAGCTCGTCACGTCGATTGATAGCTTCCTGCAGTCCTATCTTTGCGTCATCCAACTGCTTGGCCAACCCATTCAATTGTGCATAAAGGTCACCACCCTGGTCAGGAAGCATTCCGTAATTCACACGTTTGAAATCCTCGAGCGCTTTCTCAGCGGCCTGTAAGCGTGCTTCATACTCCTTAATTTGTTGATCGAGAAATTTTTGAGCGGAACTCGAATCTTCGCGCGACTCGCCCAGAGTCTGCTCGACGAAAATCGTCAGCAGCGCTTGAACAATCTTTTTCGCTGTCGTCGGATTTTGGTCTTCCGCATTGATCGTGAACAAGTTATTTTCTCCACCCGCGATAGTTACCGAAGACTGCAGTCGATTGACTATCTTTTCCATGGCCGCTTCGTCCGTCGCGCCTAAATCCAAGTCCGTCATCCGAGCTACCTTTTCCAGGTTCGGACGGCTGAACATCAGTTTCGACATCAAGCGAACTTGGCCGGAAACATCCGGCTGAATAGCAAGACCTGAGAGCAAAGGACGCAAGACGGAACGAGTATCCACATGCACCCGTGCGCTGGCTTGATATTTGTCTGGCATTTGCGCGACAAAAATCCAGCCCGCAAGACTAATTATCCACGCCAATGCGATGGAAACCCATTTATAGCGTGTGGCGCTTTGGAGGTAACCGAGGACCTCGGCGATCAGTTCATGCATGAAAATCGGCCCCCAACCGAAGCAGGCTCAGAAGTAAGCTTCCGGAATAATTAAAATATCCCCGGGCAATATGTTCACATTAGCTGTTATGTCGCCATCCTCGAGCAAATCGTCGATGCGCACCCTAAGCTGCTGTTGTACGCCGTTCATGTTCCTGACAATCACTGCGCGGTTTCCTGCTGCATAATCGGTAAGTCCGCCAACGAGAATCATCAAATCTAGTAAAGACATATTTTCCTTATAAGGAACCGCCTGCGGCTTGGCGGCTTGTCCTACAACTCTAACCTGTTCGCTATAAGGACCGACGAAATCATTCACGATTACGGTTACAAGGGGATTACGAATATACTTTGACAACTCCTTTTCGATATCCCGCGCAAGCTGAAACGGAGTCTTACCCGATGCGGGAAGCTCTTCGACCAAAGGCGCGTTAATTTTCCCGTCTGGTCTGACGGGAATTGTGCGGGATATTTCCGGATTACCCCAGACGAACATTTCGAGACTGTCACCAGGTCCGATGATGTAGGTATAGTCCGAGGGCGGGTCTACGTTCGGTGCCAACGGAGCACATCCCACCAGAAAAGAGTTGCAGAACAGAATCCCCCATAAAGTCCAATTATTGATACGACGCATAGTATCTAACTCAAATTGCTTTCTCTTGGACCACTCGCTTAGGAAACCGAGGTAAGACCAGCCGAACCCGATCGGCGCAGGACAGTTTCGGTCATTCCGGCATGACGGGCGAACCGCACTCCTCTAGGCCGAACCCATGACATGAGAACAAGCCACAGTTGTTGGGCTTAACGTGGCGCAGTTAGGTGGAACGTCGGGCTGTACAGCGCGGCGTGCACTTCGCCGCACGAAGCAGCCGTTAGCAAGTCTAGCATAGCTGTGCATGCATCCCTGAGCGCAATTTGAAGTGTACTTTACCTTTTCCGTTCCTAAGGTAACAGTGCAAAAATCACGTCACCGAGATAGTGAGCTAACTGATTGATTCGCTTTTGAATACCAGAGGATTGATTACGCACGCTTGTGTCGCCCCCGTTCCGAGAAAAATTTTATCCGTTCTACCGCCGCCGCTAATCGATCAAGCGTTACCGCATAGGAAAACCTGAGATAGCGCTCCGGCGCGTTGTTGCCGAAATCCTTGCCTGGAGTCACCGCGACACCGGTTTCCTCCAACAAGCTCAACGCGAAATCGAAGCTATTCGATGTAAAACGACTGCAGTCGGCGTAGACGTAGAACGCTCCGCTCGGCATGGTCTTGATCGAAAATCCGATTTTCTGTAACTGCTCGCAAAGAAAGTCTCGTCTCTCCTGAAAAACCTGTCGTCGCAGTTCCAATCCGTGCAGGTTCGCTTCCGTAAATGAAGCCAGAGCCGCATATTGCGAGGGGGTCGGCGCAGAAATGAACAAATTCTGTGCGAGTTTTTCCGCATTATCAATGCAGTCGGCGGGAACCACAAGCCATCCGACCCTCCACCCTGTCATTCCGAAATACTTCGAAAAGCTGTTGATAACCAAAACCCGGTCCGAAAACGCGAGAGCCGTCGACGACGGTTCGTCGTACTCAAGCCCATGGTAGATCTCATCCGAAATCAAGAATGCCGACCTTCGCTCCAGATCGTCTACCAGCGCTCGCAACTCGTCAGGGCGCAGCACGGCTCCAGTCGGGTTTGAAGGCGATGCGATTACAACCCCCTTAGTTCGCCGATCCCACACGGCTGAAAGAATCTCAGGATTGAAATGGAAGCGTGTTGACGCGTCTACTGGCACCAGGGAAGGAATGCCCCCAAACAGGCGAACGAAATTCGAATAGCACGGATAGCCCGGATCCTCCAGCAGAACCTTGTCGCCTTCATTGAGCACCAGCGCCATCGCTAGCAAAAAGCCGCCCGAGGCGCCTGGTGTAATGAAGATTCGCTCGCTCTCAACCTGCACGCCATAACGATCCCGATAATATTTCGCGATAGCTTGGCGAAGGTCGGGCAACCCCGCGGCTGGCGTATATTTAATGTCGCCGCGCCGTGCGAAATCGGCCGCGTACTGAGCGACTAAAGGCGGAGTCGGAAAATCGGGTTCGCCAATTTCCAGGTGAATGACATCCCGCCCTTGCCGTTCCAAAGCCTTGGCACGAGACAAGATGTCCATCACATAAAAGGGTTGTATGCTAGCCAAACGATTCGAAATCACCATGCTCCGTCCGCGCTTTTACCGATTCGACCAAACTGCAATGCTGACGCCTCCAGGCTTGGGTCAGGGAATCTTGCAGAACTTCAATTTGTTTGCTAGTAATATCCGGTTTTTGAACTTGGTTTAGGAGTTTACGGATGTCCAGTGCCCAGAATGCCGATACTCATGTGACACCTTTCCGCTTCACGCCTTACCAGGCCCAGGAAGGCGAAGAATACATGAGTGAGGCTCAAGTCGAGCACTTCCGTCGCATTCTACAGACTTGGAAGGCCGAACTCATGAAGGAAGTCGACCGTACTGTACATCACATGCAGGATGAAGCGGCCAATTTCCCAGACCCGAATGACCGCGCAACGCAGGAATCCGAATTCAGTCTCGAACTGCGCACCCGCGACCGGGAACGGAAGCTTATCAAGAAGATCGAAGAGGCTTTGGAGAATCTCGAGCGCGGGGAATATGGTTATTGCGAAACTTGCGGGGTCGAAATCGGCCTCCGACGCCTCGAAGCACGACCGACCGCTACACAATGCATTGATTGCAAGACGCTGGACGAAATCCGGGAAAGGCAGGTCGGTTGATTTTCGATCCTTTCGCTTCCCGACTTGAACGACGACCCGTTTTCCACACTGTCTTCTAAGCCAAAATACCGGGGCCGATTCGCACCTTCACCGACCGGCCCCCTGCACCTAGGCTCCCTCTACACGGCCCTGGCCAGTTTTCTTCAAGCCAAGTCGCAACAGGGCGAGTGGTTGTTGCGGATCGACGATGTCGATCCCTTTCGTACCGCGACCGACTCGAGCGACCGGATTCTCCGCACCCTCGAAGCCTTCGGTCTGCATTGGGACGGACCTATCCTCTACCAGAGCGAGCAATTCGAAGTCTACCGTGCGGCACTCGAACGGCTCGATGCTCAAGGTCTCCTTTATGCCTGCACATGCTCCCGCAAAGATCTCGCCGCGTTATCCGACGCAAACGCGCACACGTCGATTTATCCGGGTTTCTGCCGGAGTAAGAAAAACCAGCCCCGGCCCGATCATCACGCTCTTCGGATTCTGGTGAAAGACACGCCTATCACGTTCGAGGACGCGCTCCAGGGCGTGCAGACACAGAATCTTGCGAAAGACGTCGGAGACTTTGTCGTGTTCCGGCGCGATCGAGTATACGCCTACCACTTGGCCACCGTACTCGACGACAGCGCCCAAGGCATCACCGAAGTCGTCCGTGGGGTCGATCTGCTTGATTCGACGCCAAGGCAAGTCTATTTGCAGCAGCTGCTCGACTTGCCCACGCCGGCGTACGCGCATGTTCCGATTCTTGTGAACCGATCGGGTCTCAAACTGAGCAAACAAACCTACGCCGACCCCGTGGACGTGAAAAACGCATCGTCCACCCTGGTCGATTTGTTAACGCTGATGAACCAAGATCCGCCTGCGGATTTGCGATCCGCCCACACAAGTGAAATTCTCGACTGGGCAATCCACAACTGGGATCTGTCTCGCTTGTCGGCCGTTCGCACCATCCCCTTGAATTTATGACGATCCCTGATTACCGATGAATTGGCCTTGGTCTCTGACAGGCATGCGCCTAAGCAATGGTCATTGGAAGCACTCAATTTGTACGACGGGCGCGGCTCCTAGGCTGAATTTCATCGAAGGGTTATCCCGAGTTCTGACGAAAGAGCCTACGCCGACGTAGGGTTGTCCGCCGCAAGGATGAGCAATACCAACAGCCAATTTGCATCGCAGCCGGCTACCGATTCCGGGAAATCGACGGTCTAAGGAAACAATTCGATTCGGACACCGATCAAATTGACAAGCTCTTGCTTTTCCTTAAAATTCCGCCCTCCAATCCACGGCCTGCGCTCTCGTTATCCTTAATGAAGGATTACCTCCTCATCCTGGTCAGTACGACCCTGGTCAATAACTTCGTCCTGGTCAAGTTTCTCGGGCTTTGCCCGTTCATGGGCGTGTCGAGAAAACTCGAGACCGCGATGGGCATGGGATTGGCGACCACGTTCGTATTGACCCTGTCCTCGGTGACCAGCTATCTCGCCAACGAATATCTGCTGGTGCCCCTGGGATTGGACTATCTCCGCACGATCGTTTTCATCGTCGTCATCGCCGTGGTGGTGCAGTTCACCGAGATGGTGATACACAAGACGAGCCCTTTGCTCTATCAAGTGCTGGGTATTTTTCTTCCGCTCATCACGACCAACTGCGCGGTACTCGGCGTCGCTCTCCTGAACGTTCAGTCCCAGCACGGATTTATCGAATCGTTTTTGTACGGTTTCGGTGCTGCTCTCGGCTTCACTTTGGTTCTGGTTCTGTTCGCCGCGGTACGCGAACGGATAGACGCATCCGACGTTCCCTTACCGTTTCGCGGCAACGCTATCGCCTTGATTACTGCCGGTTTGATTTCCATGGCGTTCATGGGATTTTCCGGCCTCGTCAAAGGCTGATCCGGTCTCGCCCATGTCAGCCGTATTCGTCGTTTGCGCACTATTTGCCCTGTTCGGCTTGATTCTCGGCTATTCCGCTCAGCATTTCCGGGTTGAGGGTAATCCCTTGGCGGACGAAATCGATGCTTTACTGCCACAAACGCAATGCGGACAGTGCGGCTTTCCGGGTTGTCGGCCCTATGCCGAAGCCATCGCACGCGGCGATGCGGACATCAATCAATGCCCGCCCGGCGGTGAGGAAGGGGTCGCCGCTCTGGCGGCCTTGTTGGGCGTCGAGCCAAAACCTCTAAACGCCGAGCACGGCGTGGAAAAACCTAAGTCCGTCGCCGTCATCGACGAGAACCTGTGCATCGGCTGCACCTTGTGCATTCAAGCCTGCCCAGTAGATGCAATACTTGGCGCAGCCAGGCACATGCACACGGTTATCGAGACCGAGTGCACCGGTTGTGAACTCTGCGTACCCCCCTGCCCTGTGGATTGCATTCGCATGGAGCCCATCAAGGAAACCTTGGCCGACTGGCGATGGCCCGAACCCAAGGCGGTGAACGGGTGAGCCTGTTCAAGCTCTGGACGTTTCATGGCGGCTTGCAGCTGGAGGGCCATAAGCGGGAATCGTCCTCGGCCCCGCTCGTCGCCCCGATACCCAAACGCCTGGTCTTTCCCCTGCAACAGCGCAGCGGCGAAGATTCCAAACCCGTCGTCGCACCGGGCGACCGCGTCCTCAAAGGCCAAGTCATCGCTCGTGACGATCATCCCTTCAATCCGCCGATCCATGCCTCGAGTTCCGGCATCGTCCAAGCGATCGAAGACTTGCCGCTACCTCATCCGTCGGGGCTGTCCGGTTCATGCATCGTGATCGAGACCGACGGCGAAGACGCCGCCGTCGGCTTTACCGGGATAGCCGATTACAAGCGGTGTTCGCCCGAGGAATTGCGGCGACGCATTCACGAAGCCGGCATCGTGGGTCTAGGCGGCGCGGCTTTCCCGACCTCGGTCAAGGTCTCTCCGGGCGAGGATCGCAAGGTCGATACCCTGATTCTGAACGGCGCCGAATGCGAGCCCTATATCACGTGCGACGATAGCCTACTCAGGCAGTATCCCGAGGATGTGCTGGAAGGTGCGAAAATCCTACTTCATATTCTCCGGGCGGAGCATTGCCTGTTGGCCGTCGAGAGCGACATGCCGGAAGCGTTTCACGCTTTGGAAACAGCGAAACAACAAGGCCGTTTCAATGCCATTCGGCTCGTCCGCGTTCCTGCGATCTATCCCATCGGTGGCGAGAAGCAATTGATCAGCGTGCTCACCGACCGCGAGGTGCCGACCCGCGGCCTCCCCGCCGACATCGGCATCGTTTGTCAGAACGTGGGAACGGCGGCTGCAGTCTACAACGCCGTGGTTCGCGGTATTCCGTTGATTTCCCGCATCGTCACCGTCACCGGCCGCGGCGTTCGACGGCCGCAGAATGTGTTGGCTCGGATCGGTACGCCTCTTGCGGATCTCATCCGGCAATGCGGGGGCTACACGGACGAAGCCGAGCGGCTCGTTCTGGGCGGACCGTTGATGGGCTTCGCGGTACCGACCGACCAGCTGCCTCTGACCAAATCGGTCAATTGCCTCTTGGTCGCCGGACGAAACGAACTGATCGGCGAAAAGCGCTCCCTACCCTGCATCCGCTGCGGAACGTGCGCCGACGTCTGCCCGGTCAGCCTGTTGCCCCAACAACTTTACTGGTATAGCCGCTCGAATCAAACCGAACGCGCGCTGGACTACAATCTTTTCGATTGCATCGAATGTGGCTGTTGCGACGTCGTCTGCCCTAGCCACATCCCACTCGTGCAATATTTCCGTGCCGCCAAGAGCAAGGCCATTGCCAAGCGGCGCGAGCGTGAAAAGGCAGAGCACGCCCGCCGCCGATATGAATCGCGCCAGGCACGCAAGGAGCTGGAAAAACGCGAGTGGGCGGAGAGCATAAAGCGGAAGAAGGAGAGTCTCGAAACTGGAAAAGCGCCGGAGATCCTCGAAGCGATCGAGCGCGCCAAGCGGCGTCGCGCAGAAAAAACCGCACCCCCGCGGGAAAATGCCACGTCCATCGCTCACGATCAGCGAGAAACCATAATAGCGGCGGATCGCGTCGCGTCGATCAACGACGGTCACGACGAGACCCGGTCCAGCAACGCAAATGCGGACTGAAAACATTCATTGTCTTACATTTAACCAACTACATGCGTTTTCCGACTGCCCAAGGGCCGTATCTCCCCCCAATCCGCAGTGTCAACCGCATCATGCTGGAGGTACTCGTAGCACTGGTACCGGGTTTGGCGGCCCTGGTGTGGCAATTCGGAAGCGGGGTGCTCGTGCAGTGCGTCATCGCCCTGCTCGCGGCTGGACTGGGCGAGGCCGCGGTACTATCCCTACGTCGGCGACCTATCCTGGCGACACTCAAGGATTGCAGCGCTGCTCTCACCGCCGTGCTGTTGGCAATCTCGCTGCCCCCTCTGGTGCCGTGGTGGGTCACGGCTTTCGGAACGCTGTTCGCGATTGTGGTCGGCAAACAGCTTTACGGCGGATTGGGCTACAATCCCTTCAATCCGGCGATGGTCGGCTATGCCGTGCTCCTGATCTCTTTTCCTCAGCACATGACCGCCTGGCTTCCGCCCAAGGATCTCGCCGGTTCCGTGCTCGGTTTCGCCGATGCTTGGAATGCGATCTTTAACCGCACTTTGCCGCCGGGCATGAGCTTCGATGCACTCACCATGGCGACGCCGCTCGACACGATCAAGACCCAACTCGGCCTTAATCGTCCGCTGGACGAAGTCCAAGCGGGAGTTCTATTCTCGGGGATCGGCGGTCGAGGCTGGCAGTGGGTCAATTTCGGCTTTCTTCTCGGTGGACTGTGGCTACTGAAGCGCGGCACCGTTGCCTGGCAGATACCGGCCGGATTCCTGGGAGGTCTCTTCGGCGTATCGCTGATCTTCTTCCTGATTGACCCGACCGTTTATCCGACACCTCTGTTCCAGTGCTTCAGCGGAGCCGCCATGCTCGGTGCTTTCTTCATCGCCACCGATCCGGTCACGGCCTCGACCACACCGCGCGGGCGCTTGATTTACGGCACATCGATCGGGCTCCTGGTGTTCGTCATCCGTAGCTTTGGCGGGTATCCGGACGGCGTCGCGTTCGCGGTCCTGCTCTTGAATCTGGCCGCCCCAACCATAGATCACTACACCCGCCCGCGGGTCTACGGACATCCCAAATGAGCTTTCCCAAATCGATCATCAATGCCGCCGCCGCGCTCGGCCTGTTCGCAGTGATCGGCATAGGACTGGTGGCGCTGGTGCACGACGGCACGAAAGAGCGCATCGACGCCAACGAACAGGCCGTTCTATTGCGTACCCTGGAATCCCTAATTCCGGCCGAGTGGTTCGACAACGACATTCTCACCGACACGATAACGGCTACCGATCCCAGGCTGGGCACCGATAACCCAGTCACCATCTACCGTGCGCGAAAAGACGGCAACCCGGTGGCGGCAATTCTGTCTCCCGTCGCTCCGGACGGCTACAACGGAGCGATCAAGCTATTGGTGGCGGTGCGCGTGGACGGCTCCCTGGCCGGTGTCAGGGTCGTGAGCCACCGCGAAACTCCGGGACTGGGTGATCCCATCGATACCGACAAATCGGACTGGATCTTCACCTTCGACGGCCGCTCGTTGGACAATCCTTCCGAGGCCCGCTGGAAAGTCAAGCGAGATGGAGGCGACTTCGACCAGTTCACCGGAGCAACGATCACACCTCGCGCCGTCGTCAAAGCGGTTTACCAGACCTTGATCTTCTTCGAGCGGCACAAGGACCGGTTGTTCGAGCAGGAAGCGGGTACTGCTCTGAGAATGAATCTATGATCGATTTTGCCAAGTACCAGAAAATCGTCCGCGACGGACTGTGGCAGAACAATCAGGCCTTTGTCGCACTGTTGGGACTGTGCCCTTTGCTCGCGATCAGCAACACCGTGATCAACAGCCTCGGGCTCGGCCTCGCCACTACAGCGGCCTTG
Organism: Methylocaldum szegediense; assembly: GCF_949769195.1. Lineage (NCBI taxonomy): Bacteria > Pseudomonadati > Pseudomonadota > Gammaproteobacteria > Methylococcales > Methylococcaceae > Methylocaldum > Methylocaldum szegediense. The sequence goes on along the minus strand of NZ_OX458333.1, from coordinate 4,575,197 downwards.
GTGTTTTCCAACGTCATCGTTTCGCTGATTCGGACTCAGCTCGCGACCGAAATCCGGCTGCCGGTATTCGTGCTCATCATCGCCTCGAACGTCACCATCATCGATTTGTTGATGAACGCTTTCTTCCACGATCTTCACAGAACGCTCGGCATCTTCATTCCGCTGATCGTCACCAATTGCGCCATCATCGGTCGTGCCGAAGCTTTCGCGTCCAAGAACACAGTCGACCACGCCTTGGTAGACGGCCTGTTCGTCGGATTGGGCTTTACCTTTGCTCTGGCGCTGCTCGGCGCGCTGCGCGAAGCGATAGGGACCGGTGCAGTGCTGAATCGCGCCGACCTAATGTTCGGAGAAACCGCCAAGAATTGGACGTTGCCCATATTTGAAGACTACGACGGTTTTCTTCTGGCGATTCTGCCGCCTGGAGCCTTCATCGGCCTCGGCCTCCTAATTGCCGTGAAAAACCTCATCGACGCCGGGACGAAGAGAAAAACGCTCGGCAAAACCGCCCCCATTCAAGCCGAGCGGTCCGTTACTCTCCCGTCCGAGAAGCATGAACGCTGAAAAGCGCAGACTGATCTTCGAGCGATTGGCCGCGGCCATTCCGGAACCCACTACCGAACTCAAGCACTCGACACCGTTCGAACTGCTGATCGCAGTGGTCCTGTCGGCCCAGGCGACCGACAAGGGCGTCAACAAGGCCACCGCTCGATTATTCCCGGTCGCGAACACTCCTGAAGCCATTCTCGCCTTAGGCGAAGAGGGTCTAAAGGAATACATCAAGACTATTAATCTCTACCCTACCAAGGCCCGGAACATCATCGCGATGTGCCGAGTGCTATTGGAGAAACACAACGGGCAAGTACCGCAAACACGGGAAGAATTGATGGCGCTGCCCGGCGTCGGCCGAAAAACCGCCAACGTTATCCTCAATACCGCATTTGACCAGCATACGATCGCCGTAGACACCCACATCTTCCGTGTCGCGAACCGAACCCGCCTCGCAACCGGCAAAACGGTACTGGAGGTCGAGCGAAAACTGGAGCGCACGGTTCCCAGACAATACTTCAAGAATGCTCACCACCTTCTCATCCTACACGGCCGCTATACCTGCGTTGCCCGAAAACCGAAATGCCCTATCTGCCCCATCGCCGACCTATGCGAATACCCGGACAAAACATCCGAAGAAACTTTTGCCAATTCCCAAAAAATGGTCGGGACGATAAAACATTAGTGCTTGACTGCCATCCGCGTAACAGGTTTAATACGCAACTCCATTCGCCATCGGCCAGGTAGCTCAGTTGGTAGAGCAGAGGACTGAAAATCCTCGTGTCGGCGGTTCGATTCCGTCCCTGGCCACCATATAAAACGAAGGCTTGCACGGTTTTTCTCCGGCAGGCCTTTTTTGTTGGCTCGCCAACAACGCCGCCAGGCTTCTCAGCTCCCCGCCTGATAGGATGGGACGATACAGGAAAAGCTATCGAAGTGGGCCGTTTGCCCTGAGCCGAGCAGGAAGGCACCTGCGGGAATAGCTTCTTAGCCGATCACTACCTCCGACCCAACCCCTAGTCGACCCGGTCATCGGCTTTCTACAGATGTCGCCGCAAACCGGTATCGCATCCGGTGTGTCCAAGGCTGCGACGGCTCGGGTTCTCAATTTCGCTCCGAGACCGGCTCCCTAAATGGTTAGGAACGTTCTGGCTTGATCGACCGGTCGGAACACAACCCGGACACAAAGCAGTGAAAACCCGAGATGATGAGAGAACGGAATATTCTTACGTCGGTGCAAAATCCGAAGCGTCCGGAAAGCCGGCGCTTGCCTCGGCTTCTGAGGAACCAGTCGCCCGAATGTGGGGTAAGATTGACCCTTTGACTATGGAGCTGAAGCATCATTGAGCCACGCAACATAAATATTCAGACGGGCTCACCCGGTTTTCGGATAGGAATGAAAAACCTCCAAGTGCGGTGAAGTCGTATGGGATACCGCGCTGGTCATCGCGCAGGCAAGCAATACGCTACGCATGGCGGAAGCCGTGCCGTCGCGCAGGAAGTGGGTGGAAAGGAAGGGGCTGCTCGGCGAGTTTCAATGCTTCGTTCCATCGAATCGTTTTGTAAAAAACCTTAGACGAGAGGAAACGAAACCATGGAATTCAGATCCTTCGGCAAATCCGGGCTGAAAGTTCCGGTTCTCAGTTTCGGTACGGCGACTTTTGGTGGAAGTAACGAATATTTCCGCGCGTTCGGAAGCAGCGATGTCCAAGAAGCCCGCCGTTTGGTCGACATCTGTCTGGACGCGGGCGTCAATCTTTTCGACACGGCCGACACGTATTCCTACGGTTTGTCGGAAGAAATTCTCGGCCAGGCCATTAAGGGGCGCCGGGATAAGGTTCTCATTTCGACGAAAGCGACTTATCCGATGAGCGACGACCCCAATGACCGGGGCACTTCGCGCTATCACCTTTTACGTTCTTGCGAAGCCAGCTTGCGCCGGCTGAATACGGATTACATCGATATCTACACGATGCATGGCTTCGACGAGCTCACCCCGATCGAAGAGACGCTGCGGACGCTCGACGACCTCGTGCGAAGCGGCAAAGTCCGTTATCTCGCCTGTTCAAACTTTTCCGGCTGGCATTTGATGAAATCGCTGGCTATCTCGGAAAAATACGGATGGTCCCGCTATGTGGCTCACCAAGCCTATTACTCGCTGATCGGGCGCGATTACGAGTGGGAGCTGATGCCGCTGGCGCTCGATCAAGGAGTCGGAACGGCCGTCTGGAGTCCCCTCGGATGGGGAAGACTCACCGGGAAAATTCGGCGTAATCAACCTCTGCCGCCGCAAAGCCGTCTTCACAAAACGGCGGAAATAGGTCCGCCGGTCGACGATGAACTCGTCTATCGTGTCGTGGATGCTCTTGATGAAATCGCGGCAGAAACCGGAAAAACTATCCCACAGATCGCGATAAATTGGCTCTTGCAGCGCCCGACGGTGTGTACCGTAGTTATCGGCGCCCGTGACGAAGCCCAGCTCAAAGACAACCTCGGCGCAGTGGGATGGAGCCTGACACCGGAACAAATAGCGAAGTTGGAAGCCGCAAGCGAAGTAACACCGATTTACCCTTATTGGCATCAGCGGCACTTCCTAGTCAATCCGTGACCAGTTTCGCGAGTCTGAAGTAGGCTAGAAACGCGCCCCTCTACGTGCACACAAGCGCCAGCGGAAGGCGCTTTACGTAGAGAGGCGCGACGAGTATAGCTCGTCCGAAACGGGGATTGCCCGGCGACTAGTCGGACTATGCTCCGCTCTTACAGCGCCCGTTTAGGCTGAAGCAGCGAAGCTTCGCCCTCTAATGGTCACGTGCCGGGTGTCCCATCGATATGCCGGTGCCTACTTGCGATAGGTGCTGTATACGTAATCTGATTGCTTCTGCGGTTCGTGGCAGGAAAAACACGCGGTCTTCGGGTCCGTGACTACTCTTTCCTGGGTGTCTCCTTTGAATCCTTCGAAGCCCCAGCCTCCGGTTTCCTTGAACTTCTGGGAATCCTTTTCCATTACGCCAAGAACTTTTCGGTTACCCTCCACAATGGCGTTGTTCTCCTTCTTGGCTTCGAGGAGATCGAAAATCAGCACTGAGCCATCGGGATGGCTGCCTCCCTCCTTCAGAGCTTTGAGGGCTTTGTCATTGGCATAGATATGATGAATACCGCCGAACGAGTCATAGAGAGGATGCCCTTGCTCGATCACCATCGATTTGACGTGAGTCCAGTCCCGATAACCTTCAGGATACTTGACCTTTGCCTCTTCCGACCACGCGGCGCCTGCGAAGCACAGGTTAAGAATTCCGATGGCCGCCATGCTGATGATGTGTTTATTCATCTATATTCCTCCCATAAGTTGATACCTGTCTTACGCAAAATTCAGCCGTTGGGGGAACCGTCGGCTTGAAACTATCGTTCAGGTAAGCCGCTGCGCGACGGTGTTAAACCGGCGTGTATCCACCGGGCAATCTCCGCCGGCAGTCGACTTCGCCGACAAACTCCTATTTCGTCATGCTCTGTACTCCTGTCAGGGTCTGCATCCTGCGGTGCTTTCACCCCGAACAGAAGATTCTTCACGCTGACCGATCGATTCCGAACGCGATCGGCATCAAGCAGATTAACCTCGTCGGCGGTCGAAGCCAAGGGTTTCATATAGATAGGTTGGTAATGCGGCTTCGGTCGGTCCTTAAGGCAGGGTACTGGATGAAACCGGCGGAACGGAATCGCGGCACCCGTTGCCGTCGCCCTTGCCGGCAAGCGGTCACTATCCAGAAGAGGCGCACTGAAAGGCTTTGCAAAAGCGACCGGCCTTTTACGGAAAAGGCAGCCCGTAAACTAAGCGCCTCAAGTAGCCGCTTACCGGGTTCGACCGTACATCGCCTCCCAAAATGCTCCCTCGTGATTTCCCGTAAACTGCCCATTTCCGTCCACCGGAATCAAAAAAGCGGGATTTTCGACGCTCCCCAAACTCCAACCATTTTGGGAAACCTCGAAAACACCGCCTCCCTGATGGTTTCTCGTCTCGCCTAACTCAGGCGCGGTTTGGATTGGCTTACATTTTCGACACCTACCTGGCTGAAAACGACGGGGGATCCCTGCCAAGTAAGGACACCCGAAATTTTGCGAGGCACGCCTTAATAGAAAAATCGACGTTTTTGTAGGCGGGTTTTCACAGGGCTTAACTGTCGCGTCTCGTGTGATTATTTACCGAGAAGGAGTTATGCTCTGTTCGAAGCCCGGAGCCTTCTCCAGGAGATATTCGGTTCGTCCAAGTGAGGTTTCTCTCCATGCAGATTCGTCTTCATAAGAACGCCCGTACCACCCCGGCCGTTCGGCAGGCCATTCAAGCGTCCACGTTGAGCGAGCGCGCCTTGGCCCAAAAGCATGGCATTAGCCGAACGACCGTCCGCAAGTGGAAACACCGCTCCTCGGTCGAAGATGCCTCACACCGGCCCCACACCCTCAGAACCACGCTCACGCCCGCCCAGGAAGCCATCGTGGTCTACCTCCGCCAAGCTCTGCTCCTCCCCTTGGATGATCTCCTGGCCGTGACCCGGGAATTTCTCAATCCCGCCGTGTCCCGTTCCGGGCTAGACCGCTGCCTGCGCCGCCACGGGGTGGCGTCCCTCAAGACCCTGCTTCCGCCTACAGAGAAGGCGAAGGTCAAACCCTTCAAGGCCTATGAGCCCGGCTTCCTTCACCTGGATGTTAAGTACTTGCCCGCCATCGACGGCGAACCCCGCCGATACCTGTTCGTCGCCATCGACCGCGCCACCCGCTGGGTCTATGTCGCCCTCAAGCCCAACCGCTCCGCCTTAAGCGCAAAGGACTTCCTCAAAGCGGTGATTCAGGCCGCGCCTTTCCGCATCCAGAAATGCCTGACCGACAACGGCTCGGAGTTTACCGACCGTTTCCTGACCCGAACTCGGCAGCCCTCGGGGACGCATGAGTTTGACCGCCTCTGTACTGAACAAGGCATCGAACATCGCCTGATTCCGCCGGGACGGCCCCAAACGAATGGCCTGGTGGAACGATTCAACGGCCGCATCGAGGAGGTGTTGCAAACCCATCACTTCGATTCAACCGCCGATCTGGACACCACCTTGCACCGCTATGTCGAGCTGTACAATCATCACATTCCCCAAAAGGCCTTAGGCCATCTCACCCCGATCCAGGCTCTCAAAAACTGGCAACTGTCCCATCCTCATCTTTTTCGAAAGAAGGTTTACGATCTTGCGGGACTTGACACTTAACCCATGAAGTCGGTCTACTACGCGCTGCCAACACACACGACAAGCCGATCAAGCAAACCAACCCAATCTGTACAACACGCCCGATATCACAAACAGCACCGAAACCGCAGTTACAGGAATGATATGGAGCGCAAGAGAATTCAAATTTGACGGGCTCAAATTCGGTATCACTCGCAGCCTAGCGTCAGCGGCCAGTAGGGCCGTAATCAGCAACAACGATAATTTTACCCACAGCAACTTAACTGCCGGGTTTCCCCAATCAAAGATCTTCGAAACCTCAGGTACCAGAAAGCTCGCTAAATATAAGCCAGATACTATTTGAACGATCAAAGCGGGAATCCCTATCTTTTCGTAACCGGATTCAAACCGCCGAATGTAGCTCAAGTCCTCATGTTTCAACACATCAGGCAATACCGCAAGCGCGAGGACTATATGACCCCCGGTCCAAATCGTTGCGCCGATGACATGAGCCAATATTGCTAATTCGTACATGTTCGTTCTGTCGACAAGCGGTACTGGGTCAATTTAGTTGAAAAGCCGCTCCGATTTCTGCGGTTGCGACGAAAGCGAGGGTGTCCGCTTTATGTACCATAGCGGACTATATCGGAATTTTCACGAAATTTGGGAGGGATCGTTTGATAGGTTATTTAGTCCAGTCAACGCTTAATTACGAAAATTCATTAACCCAGCCACTTCGAAACCGGGTGCCGAGCCAGTCGAAGGAGGAACAAGGTGCTCAGGAAACCGCGATGCGAATGTCCACGGCGCGGCTCAACCAGCCCAGGGTAACGGCTCTGAAAGCCGCGTCTTCGGCGTGATCCCAGATGACACAGAGCAAAGCTTCTTCGCGACTGAGGAGTTCGTCCCGTTCCAGTTTTGCGATCGCCGCGGCGCAAGCCAGAGGATCGACGCCGTTCCGTGCAAATACCTCGGCGGCGGCGCTGATTCCGGCGGCGATTTCCTCGGGAGAGGCCAACTCCGCGTGCTCGCCCGTTATCGTGATGGTTCTTTCAGGAATTGTTTCTTGTCTGACTGTGTTTTCCATTTGACTACCACGTTTGCAAAAATGCCCTAGCCTTAACCGAGCAACAGAGGCTTGATCTCGGCCAACCAGGCCTTGATACGATCCACGGTATCGTCGCTCTGGTTTTTGTGGTCGATCACCAAGCCGACGAACCTGTCGTCGATGATCGAGTTGGATTTGTCATAGCTATATCCATCAGTGGATCAAAAGCCGACTACCTTAGCTCCTATCCGGCAAAACAGGTTGACGACCATCCACGGAAAGACCGCCAGATCGCACAAAGGCCGAATCGGAAACGAGTTACCCGCCATAGGATTCTTGTCGTTCAATTCGCTTTTCATGACAAAAGCTCTTGAAACCGGCTCCAGACTCGACCGGCCGACTCACGCCGACGCACACTGCTTTTCGCCCTTGCGGTAGACACGGTAAGGCGGGTTGAGTCCACGCACGACGTTTTCGTCCACCACCACCTTGGTAACCAGATCGTCTGACGGCAGTTCATACATCGTGTCGAGCAGCACGTTTTCCAATATGGTTCTGAGTCCCCGCGCGCCGGTCTTACGCTCGATCGCGCGCTGGGCGATCAGCCTTAGGGCGTCTGGCTGGATATCGAGCTCGCAGCCATCCATCTCGAACAGCTTCCGGTACTGCTTAACCAAGGCGTTCTTCGGCTCGGTCAGTATCTTGACCAAAGCCTTCTCATCCAGTTCTTCGAGCGTCGCGACCACCGGAAGCCTTCCGACGAACTCGGGGATGAGGCCGTAGCGGATCAGGTCTTCAGCTTCGACACGGGCGAGGATCTCACCCACGTCGCGGCGATCGTCCCTGCTTTTCACCTCGGCAGAAAAACCGATGCCACTTTTTTCCGTGCGCGCCCGGATGGTCTTGTCTAGCCCCGCGAATGCTCCGCCGCAGATGAAAAGGATGTTCGCGGTATTGACCTGGATAAGCTCCTGTTGCGGATGCTTCCGCCCTCCCTGCGGAGGGATCGATGCGACGGTGCCTTCGATCAGCTTGAGCAAGGCCTGCTGCACGCCCTCGCCGGATACGTCGCGGGTGATGGAGGGATTGGCGGATTTACGGGAAATCTTGTCGATCTCGTCGATGTAGACGATGCCGGATTCCGCCTTTTGGACGTCGTAATCGCATTTCTGCAGGAGCTTTTGGATGATGTTTTCCACGTCCTCGCCCACATAGCCGGCTTCTGTGAGGGTGGTGGCGTCGGCGATGGTGAAGGGCACGTTGAGGATACGCGCCAGCGTTTCCGCCAGCAGGGTCTTGCCGGAACCCGTGGGCCCTATCAGGAGGATATTGCTCTTGGCCAGCTCGACATCGTTTTTCCCGGCGCTTGCTCGGGCGCGCAGCCTTTTGTAATGGTTGTAGACCGCGACCGCCAGGATGCGTTTGGGTCTCTCCTGACCAATGACGTATTCGTCCAATATGGCTTTGATTTCCTTAGGCGTGGGAAGCTTATCGCCGCCATTGGAAGTACTTTCCAATTCCTCGCGAAGGATGTCATTGCACAGCTCGATACATTCATCGCAAACGAATACCGCCGGTCCGGCAATAAGCTTTCTGACTTCGTGCTGGGTTTTTCCGCAAAACGAACAGTAGAAAAGCTTCCCGCCTCGCTCCTTGCCGTTTTTTTCATCGCTCATGGCTCTAATCTCCTCTCCAGGACGTTGATTCAGTCATGTCCGCAGACGACCGGCACGAATCTCGATTGCGTCAAACCTCGTCCTCAGGCCGACTCCGCCGGCTCGGTACCTTATCAATCAACCCGTATCTCTGAGCGTCCTCACCGCTCATGAAATTGTCGCGGTCGGTATCGGCCCGAATTTTTTCGATCGGCTGCCCGGTATGTCTGGCAAGAATCTCGTTTAAGCGATCGCGCAGCGACAGGATTTCCTGCGCGTGGATGGCTATATCGCTGGCTTGTCCGCGAAACCCGCCCAGAGGCTGATGGATCATGATCCTGGAATGGGGAAGCGAGTAACGCTTGCCCGCTGCGCCGCCCGCCAAAAGCAAGGCGCCCATGCTAGCTGCTTGGCCTATGCAAAGGGTGCTGACATCGGGTTTGATGAACTGCATCGTGTCGTAAATAGCGAGGCCCGCCGTCACCAGCCCGCCCGGCGAATTGATGTAGAGGTGAATGTCCTTGTCAGGGTTTTCTGCTTCGAGAAACAGCAGTTGGGCGATCACCAGGTTGGCCATATAGTCTTCGATCGGGCCGACCAGAAACACGACCCGCTCTTTTAGCAGCCTCGAATAGATGTCGAAGGCCCTTTCACCGCGCGCAGACTGCTCGATGACGATGGGAACTAAGCCACCCGTGGCCGAAGGTTCTACGATATCGTTGGAATGGCACATCGGGTTTGTACTCTTCTTGGGGCCGCTTTCAATGTAGCGTCCGCGGGATCGCCAGCCGGAACGGGGGGATCGGGGCTTCAAAAGGCACCCCGTCGTCGGCCAGTAACTGATAGCTGCCCTGCATGCTGCCCACGGGGGTCTCGATCATGGTCGAACTGGTGTATTGAAACGCCTCCCCGGGACGCAAGTACGGATGCTCCCCTACCACACCCTCGCCGACGACTTCGATCGTCTTTCCATTGGCGTCGGTGATCAGCCAACGCCGGCCGAGCAGTCTCGCAGGAACATTGCCGGTGTTTTGCATCGTCACCGTGTAGGCAAACACGTAGCCCCCACCGTCGCGGTAAGCTTCTTGTCCGAGATAAACGGTTTTGACGTCGACTTTCAATTCGCGAATTGTGCTGGCCATAAAGCCTCCCTTTGTTCTTGGATCGATTGGCTGTTCACCCTAAAAACCGCAGTTGACTACCGAAACGCCCCATCAACCGCCGCATGCCCTCACCCCAGCCTATCTCCCAGAGGGCGAGGGCTATACCCCCTTCTCCCTTTGGGAGAAGGGTTGGAGATGACGCCCTAGCGCTTTTCAGCCCATATCCAACTGCCGGATTTAGGTTTGTTTATGACTTGTAATGCTGATTAACGTACTCGCGTAACCAGACACCGACCGCCATTCGCAGGTTACCGCTTGCACCTCATCCACCCTACGACTATTCCACGAAACGAAGCGCAGGTCCTTGAACATTCGCTAAGCGCACTTCCCCTTGCGCTTTTTCCTCAATCTTCACCACGGCAAGCAGGGCTACCCCGCCATCCGGGTGTCGCGCGGCGGACACCACGGTTCCGACGCTTTCCGCAATAGCTTCGATATAAAGCGTCGTACCCGGTGGTGGAACCGAATCGCAATCGACGTAAGCCCGGTACAGACAGCGCTTGAGCTGCCCCCGGTAGTGCAGCCTGGCGATGACCTCCTGCCCGGGATAGCAGCCCTTGGTAAAACAGAGTCCTCCCAACGCCTCCATGTTCAGCATCTGCGGGATGAACTCCCCGGTGGTTACAGGCATCAGTAGCGGGAGACCCGCCAGGATATCGAGCAGGGTCCATGCCTCGCGACCGATAGGCGAAACCTGGGATTCGAGGCTATGCCAAAGCTTGGCGACAGCCGTGTCGGTTCCGACGGCAAGCCAGCGCGGAAAAGGCTCGCCATGCAAAGCCAGGAGGGTACAGCCTTCGTAGCTCCGAGCGTCCCCGGCTTGTACCGGCGGCAACGCCCCGAACACCGCAGTGAGCCTTGCTTCCATTCCGGGCCCTGAAAGCCCGATGCGTACGAAGCGATTGCTGGCGTCGGTAAGCGTCGCTTTGACTCTGAGCAGGTAGAGTTTCAAGCCATTCAGAACCGATTTCAGGAGAGGTTTCGGCAAGAGCAGGTAAAACGCACCGTCATGCAGGAACAGCCAGAAAGTTGCCTGCGCCCTCCCCTTGGCGTCGCACCAGGCGGTGAACAAGCCCTTTTCGGACGAAACCAGGCGCACATCGCCGGTGAACAGGCTCGCCAAGAATTTCCGGGCGTCCTCGCCTTTGACCTCGATCAGTCCATAATGGGAGAGGTCCGCCATCACGTCGGTGCTCAGCGCTTGCCGCCGTTCCGCGTCGATTTGTCCGAAGTCCGTGACCCCGTCCGGATCAAACCGGGCGCCGCTTCGTTCCAAAATCGCTCGCCAAGCGTCGGGCCATCCGTCTCCTGCCGGCTGTCCGGCAGGAACGCTCGGCAGCTCCTGCCGCTCTGCGGTCATCGCTTCGCCGGTTGCCATGTGCTTTCCTCCTCGGGTCCGAAACAGTTGGAATATTCGACACACTCCGCACAACTGGGGGAACGGCAGACAAAGGCCCCTTCCTTCTCGCAGAGCTGTTTGTAGAAAAACTTTTTCCAACGCATGCCCCCGGTATTCCGGGCGAATAAGGTGGAAAAATAGCGCGCCAGGAGATCCGACAGAGCTTGGCGGTTGGGCAGCCCCATGTCCTGCCAAAGATGGTCCTCCCCCATGCAGCACGCGGCGATGGCGTAAGCCAGCCAGCGGTTTTCGCGGCTGTCGTCGGAGCGGTGCTCCAAGAGTAACGCCACGAGGTCGTCGAATTCGTCGGTCCCGACGCGATGGGTCGCGCCGCTCGCAAGCGACGCTCTCAGTGCCGGCGTGAGATAAACACTCGCGGCACCGGGAAAGTACCTGTTCAGCAGCGCTTCGAACTCATTCGCGTCCAGACCGAACGCCGTTCTTCCGGAGAGCCGGGACGAACTCCGCGCCATCTCGATCGCCGAAACGAACGCGCGCGTGACCAAGTCGTGCGGATCCCGGGCATAGGCCAACAGCGGATCGTAACAAGCTGCCGAGTTAACGGGCATCGAAACGCTCGGGACGGACTGGCGCATAGGAACCGACATCAGGCGGCCGCCGCTTGATGCGTATAACACTGCTTGGGGCAGATCTTGGCGCAAGCCTCGCAACCCACGCAGTTGGCCACGTTGGCGATGGACATGACCTTCTTGTCGTATTCGGCATCATCGTCGTCGAGACTCACGATCTCTCCGCCCTCGTTGACCCCGACCATCTCCAGCACCTCGCGTCCGCACACCTTGTAGCAGCGGCCACAGCCGATGCACTTTTCCTGGTCGATGAACTGGACGAATTTGGGGGTCCAAACCTTTCCTCCAGGGAGGGTTACAGTGAATTCGCTCATCCTAGGCTCCTAGCTACCGCAGGTTTTTCGGAATTCGTCCAGTTCGCGATAGGCTTGATAGGTTTTTTCCGCGACTTCTAGGATTCGCTCCCAACCGGTGGGCAAATCCTCGGCCAGGTCGTGGAGATCCATCTTCAGCGCCGTCGCCTGGGCGTTCAGTTTTTTCAGTTTGGCTTTGGTATCTTCTGCGTCAGTCATGAGTGCCTCGCTGGTTTACACCGGTTCGTTTGGGTCCTCGCCGTTGAATGCACACTACCTTCTCGCGATTTCCGGTGGGTTACGCCAGGTAGGACCTAACCCACGCTACAATGCCGTCAACTGTAACGGGCGACTTCGGGGTATTTGTTGATCATGTCCACGCCTGCGGCCACCAGTTTCTCGCCTTCCTCGGCGAGTTTTTCCATGGACGGAAATCCGAAACGATGGACATCCCGCAACTGCTTGTTCACCACGATCAGCCGACCCGCAATCAGAACCATGCGGCCGAAGCCTTCATGGTGCATCTTCATCATGGGCGTGACCATGACCCCGGTAGCACGCTCGATCGAAAGGCCGACGGCGTTGTAGAACAGTTCGAGCCGCCACAGAGTCTCCGGATCAGGATCGCCGACGATGGGAATCGCTTGCCGCTTTTCCTTGGTAAGAATGTAGGGCTCAAGCAACGCTTCGTCGCTCTTGCCGTCCCAGGTGCCGTAGGAATCCTGAGCGCGCCACTGTTTGACCAGTTCCTTGATGAACGTCGATTCCATGGGCGATGTCGTGCCCTCGGTTTTCACCGCCAATGCTTCAGCCATGTTCCACCTCGTCTTCTTCGAAATCGAATTCACGGTCCTTGCCCTTGGCTTCCTTCGCCAACACCTTACGCAGCCAGGGCGGCGGAGTGCCTTTAAGGACTTCCTGCAATTTGTCCAATAAATCGGTGATCGGCTCCGGCTGTGGGACTTTCATGGGGTGTATGCCCTGTGCGACCACACGCGCTGCGCCGGACCCACCGATGGCCGCCACGTAAAGAATGGCGCAGTCCTTGATAGCTTCGAGCTTCGGGGCCAGCTTGTCCTCGTTGCCGTCTTCCTGCAGATCGCCCTCGAACTGTATCGCTTCTAGAAAGCGATGGCCTTCCGCCGACAGTTCGTAGATGGCGATGTTCTTAGCCCAACCGAAGTGGGCGTCGACCCTCTGCAGGTCCTGGGTAGCGAATGCGACCTTCATGCTTCCTCCGCGATAAAAGGCTTCGTTTGATAAAGAATTCCGCTCAATGAGCCGCAACCGCCGCCGCGCCAGCATGTTCGGTCTCCTGAGAGGTTGCGGAAAAACCGTCGCGAGCACCCTGAGGACAAGGAGCCCGGAGCACAGGCCCCGGAGTGTACGTGGAGGTACATGAGGAGGCCGAGCACCGCGCGACGCCGTCATCGGGGTGCGCAGTAGGTTTTTCCGCAGGCTCCTCGGGTCGATACCAGGTTTCGGGCGTGGGCTCGTGGCCGTTGGCGATGAACATATTGGCAATCTCGAAAGTGAGGTTGCGGGTCCCGCGATAGCCGACGATGGTCTGATGCGCGGCGCCGAGCCGGTCGAACATGGGGATGCCGATGCGGTAGAAAGGAATCTTCAGCCTTTCCGCCATCTGCCTCCCATGAGAGTGCGTCATCAGAAGATCGCAACCGCCCGCCCGAGCTTCCAGGTCTTCCAAGTCTCCGATCAGGATTTCCTCGGTCGCGATACGCTCGAGGAGCGGCGATGCGGTGGTCGTCACCGCAGCAGCGGTTTCGGCGCCGAGTTCCCTGGCCCATTCGCTCAAGGTCCACAAGAGATCGGGCTCCGCGCCTATGGCGATTTTCTTGCCGCCGAAATAGAAATGGGCATCGAGCATGGCGTCGACCAACTGACCGCGCTGACGGCGAATCTTGGTCGGCACCGGCCGCTTGCTGATTCGGGCGCACAGGCTGATCAGGCGATCGTTCGGCTCCAAACCGGTGAGGCGGTCGAACAAGGTGTAGGGAACGCCGGTCTTGGCTTCCAAAGCCTCTGCCGCCGCGCGCATCTGTTCGCCGACCGCGATGGTGTGGACCGATCGGCCGAGGCTGGCGATTTCTTCCAAAGAAATGCCGCCCAGGGTGGTCGGCGTGAAATCTTCAGGGATGTGCCCGTCCAGCGAGCCCGAAAGATCCGGCAGGACCAGGACTTCCAGGCCGAAAGCTTCGAACACGTCGCGCAGCTCGTCGATGTCGCCAGGCGTCACGTGGGCGCCCGGCAAAAGATTCACCCGATTGGGCAGGCGTGCGGCGCCGGCCGGAACCGGTTCGACGAGTTGTTCGACCAGCTTAGTCACGGTTTTAGCCCAACCGTCTTGGAACGCATCTTTGAAATCGGGCGTCGAGACGTAAACCAGCGTGATGTGATCCAGCTCGGGATGTTTCTCGCGGATAAGCTTGATGAAAGCGTCCACGTCGTCGCCCTTGGTCTCGGTCACGCCGGTGGACGAAATGCCGATAATGGAGGGTTTTTGCCGGTTGGCGATGGTGATGATCGCCTGCTCCACGTTTTCGAATCCCCCAAGCACGGTCGCCACTTCGCTCATGGCCGTGGTTTGCAAGGGAATAGCCTCTTTGAAATGCCGTACGAACAGCACCAATCCGAACGAGGTACAGCCTTGCGAGCCGTGGAATAGCGGCATGCAGTTCTTGATTCCCATGAAGGCGAGCGCGCTGCCGATCGGCTGGCTCATCTTCAGGGGATTGACCGTGCAGGATTTCTTAGGCGTGATCACGGTGGCCATAGCGTTCCCTCATGCGGCCTGCTGCGCCTGCGCCGCGGCATTCCCGGCGTCCGGGTGCCAGTGGTCCATGGTTTCGAGTATCTTCTCCAGCTTGCCCTTGCAGCTTCCGCAACCCGTGCCCGCCAGCGTCTTTTCCGAAACCGCGTCTGCCGTAGTCAGACCGTATTCGACGATGGCGTCCTCGATAGCTCCCCGTAGGACGGATTTGCAGTTGCAAACCAATGTGGAACGGCGTTTTTCGCGGGCGAGTTCCGGATTGGCAGCCAACGCGGCCGCCTCGGCGGCAATGGCTGAATCGGCTACGTCTTCCCAGGTGGATTCTTCCCAGGGCGCGCGCTTACGTACTTGTTCCCAGACCGGGTTGTACAGCGCCTTGTCGATTTCCTTGACCAGTTCGACCATACCGACATAACCCATATAGGCATGGTGGCGTTCCTGATTGATGTCGAGCCACGGCACCTTGGCTTTGAGGGCCACGAACTGGGAGCGGCCGCCGGACAGCATGATGTCGGCCTTGGCTTCCTTGAGCATCTTGTACATCTCGCGCGGCGTCATATCCTCGATCATGTGGGCGTCTTCGCCCATGAGTTGCTTGATCCGCTCCTTGTCCTCCTTGGTCGATTTCTTCACGCTGGTGCCGACCACTTCCATGCCGCTTTCCTGCAGCGCGGCCACGACCGACCAGGACTTCACGCCGCCGGTGATGAGCAACACCTTCTTGCCGGTCAGTCGTTTCTTGTAGGGCTCGATCGCGGCCCAGGCGCGCGCT